>JANLUZ010000151.1:0-3144 GCA_031363755.1 Polaromonas sp. | reverse complement strand
CCCACCGGAGCCGCAACATGCAACTCACCCCCCTGATCGCCATTCACATGACGGCCGCGCTGGCCGCCACCGCCATCGGCCCGGTCGCCAGCTGGGCGCGCCGAGGGCGTTTGCAGCGCCCCACGCTGCACCGCCGCATCGGCTGCACCTGGGTGCTGCTGATGATCGCTACCGCGTTGACAGCACTATTTATCCGGGGCTTTAGGCTGCCCAACTGGCAAGGTTTCACGCCGATTCATCTGTTCGTTCCAGCCACGCTGGGAGCGCTGTTCGTGGCGTTTCGCCGCCTGCGCCTGGGCGACATCACCGGCCACCGCAAGTCCATGCAGCGCCTGTATGTCGGTGCCTGCCTGGTGGCAGGAGGCTTCACCTTGCTGCCGGGGCGCTACTTTGGCAACCTCATTTTCCACCGATGGCTGGCACTGAGTTGGCCCCTCGTTGTCGTTTAACCACCCGGACAATCCTCATGATTCACACAAGCCGCGTCGAACACTTTATTGAGCTGATGGTTTGCCTCGCTATTTACCGCACAAATCATGGAGTCAAAACACTGTTGCTGACAGTGCTGTGGTTTGGAGCAATCACCGCACAAGCTGTCACGCCAACGGCGATGGGCATGACAACCATTGGCGGTGCAGACGACGGCACAGGCCTGACCACAATTTTTTATCCAACAAGCAGCACGCCCACTGAGGTGAAACGCGGCCCCTTCACGATGCAATTGGCGATAGACGGAAAGGCGATTCCCGGCAACCACCGTTTGGTGGTGTTTTCGCATGGCTCCGGCGGGTCACCCTGGCCAATGACAGATTTAGCGCTTCGTTTTGTAACGGCAGGGTATGCAGTCGCCATGCCCGAGCACCGAGGCGACAACTACCGCGACCATCACCTGCAGGGTCCAGCCAGTTGGAAGCTGAGGCCGCTCGAAACCTCGCAAACCATTGATGCTGTGCAAAGCGACAGTCGTTTTAAGCCGTTCATTGACTTCGACCATGTCGGCGTTTACGGCACATCAGCGGGTGGTTTGACGGCCCTGGTGTTGGCCGGGGGGAAGTGGTCGCCCGCCAACTTCAAGCGTTATTGCCTGGCCCACATGGCCGAGGACTTTCCGGCTTGTGTCGGCCTGATGACACGGCTGAAAGGCAACTGGGGCGATGCCTTCAAACTGTTGGTGGTCAGCTGGGCATATCGGTTCTGGTTCGATGACGAAACAATGTTTGCACACGTGGACGCCCGAATCAAAGCCGTATTAGCTTCAGTCCCCGTGGCGGCACCGTTTGACATGGCTACGCTGGCTCAGCCAAAAATCGCGGTTGGCTTGGTCGCCGCTGGGCGAGACCAATGGCTGAAACCGCGCGCGCACGTACTTGCTCTGCTGGCGGCCTGCGCACAATGTAAGTTAGTGCTCAACTTGCCGCAGGCCGGGCACGGATCACTGATGTCGCCGTGGCCCAGTGCGCTGGCCAGCAGCCTGACACCGTTGCTGGTTGACCCACCGGAGTTTGACCGCGCAGACCTCCCAGAACACTATCAAAAAATGGTCGATTTTTTCACTGCCTCCCTCGGCCTACAGCAATGAAAAGCATGGCGTCGCTCCCCCCTGACCCTTCAGCATCGCTCAACACGACAGTGTTTGAACAATTGCGCAACCGCGCGCCGATGCTAGTCAGCCACGGGCTCAAGGTGATCGTTTTTTGTACCGTTATTGCCTTGGTACTTTGGCTTGCCAAGCCTGATCAGCGGCTGGATGCGCAGTTGGTCTACTCGTTTGCGACGGGCATCACCTCATGGCTGACGATCGATATTGGCCGATTTTTCATCGACCGCGCCTCGCCATTTGCCTTTCCGCGTGGCTGGCGCGGACTGGCGTTGATATTGGGGGGTGTTTGCATCGGCTTTGTCGTGGGAACTTTGACTGGAGACACCTACACCGGACGCTCAACATTCGGGCTGCTCGCCAACCAGCCGCGCTTTTTTTTCTATCTATTTTTATCTACGTTGAGCATGGGCGTTGGCATCAGCTACTTTTTCTACGCGACGGGCAAAAGCAGTTATTTGGCACAACAGCTCGAAACGTCTCGCTTGCAAGCCGCAGAAGCCCAACTCAAGCTGCTGCAAACCCAGATGGAGCCGCACATGCTGTTCAACACGCTGGCGAACCTGCGCGCATTGATGGTGCTGGACCCGGCCCGTGCCACCGACATGCTGGACCGCCTGGTGGCCTACTTGCGCGCCACGCTGCAGGCTTCCCGTGCTACCACGCACCCACTGCGCGCCGAGTTTGACCGCCTGCAGGACTACCTCGAACTGATGTCGGGTTGCGCATGGGCCCCCGGCTAAGTTTTACGCTGAACCTGCCCGCCGCCCTGGCCGACTGCGCCGTGCCCACGCTGCTGCTGCAGCCGCTGGTTGAAAACAGTATCAAGCACGGGCTTGAGCCCAAGGTTGGCGGCGGCACCATCACCGTGACGGCCAGCCAGCGCGGCGACTGGCTGGTGCTAACGGTGGCCGACACCGGGGTTGGCATGCCCGCCGACGCACTGGCAACGCCTGCCGGGTTTGGCCAGGCGCAGGTCCGGGAGCGCCTAGCCACGCACTACCGTGGCAGCGCCGGCTTCACTGTGGCCGTCCCGCAAGAAGCGGGCTCGCTGACCACGCTGGAACTCCCCTTGCCCACTTCATCTTCCTCGCGGGCCTCAGGCGCATGAACCCGCACCACAGCGCCACCGCCCTGATCGCTGAAGACGAGCCCTTGCTGGCACAGGCGCTGGCTGCCGAGCTGGCGCTGGTCTGGCCCGGGCTGCGCGTGCTGGCCACGGTGGGCGACGGCGTGTCGGCTGTGGTGCAGGCGCTGAGTCTGCAGCCCGACGTGCTTTTTTTCGACATTCAAATGCCGGGGCAAGACGGCCTGAGCGCGGCAGCAGAGCTGGTTGACCGGTGGCCGACAGCGTCAGGCAAACCATTCCCGGCGCTGGTGTTTGTGACCGCGTTTGACGCCTATGCTGTGCAGGCTTTCGAGGCGCAGGCCATCGACTACCTGCTCAAGCCCGTGCAGGCTGCCCGGCTGCAAAAAACAGTGTCAAAAGTGCAGCTAGCCCAGGCGTTTAATGCCTCTTCAGCTATCAATTCAGAAGTGAGCATGGC
>JANLUZ010000115.1:0-9755 GCA_031363755.1 Polaromonas sp. | reverse complement strand
GCGTCGGCGCGGTCGATCGACAGCGGGTTGTTGATGGCGTCGGACCCGGTGGCGTCGGTGTGACCAACGATAGTGACGGTGGTCACCGGGTTCTGGTTCAGGCTGGTGGCAAACTGCGCCAGGATGGGTGCAAAGTTCGGCTTCACTGCTGAGCGACCAGTGTCAAAACCGACATCGCTGGGGATGTCGAGTTTCAAACGGTTGTCCGTCGTCTGGCTCACGGCCACACCGGTACCCCGGGTCGCTTGCTCCATGGCCACACGCTGGTCCTGCATCTTTTTAGACCAGATGTAGCCGCCACCCGCACCCAGCGCGCCGCCCAGCACCGCGCCCTGCGCCGCACCCTTGCCGCCGCCCGTGGCAGCACCCAGCAACGCGCCCGCAACGGCACCGATGCCCGCGCCCTTGGCGGTGCCGTCTTGAGTTTCGCTCATGTTGGCGCAACCGGACAAAACGCTAAGCGCCAATGCGGCGCAGGCCAGGGTATGGAGTGCTGGTTTTTTCATAAAAAGTTCCTTGATTTAAGTGATGGTGTTCACAAGCCCGGCGGGGTGTCGGCTGTTTCACTGTTGTGGGTCTCTGCCGGACCGTGATGCGCGGATATTAGGCTCACCGGGCTGATTTAACTGTAAGACAGCGCCGCCAGTTGCCCCCTGCAAAAAAGCAGGGCAGCCCTTAAACTGCCCGCAGCGTGATGCTTGTCACGCCAGCGCGAATGCCAACGACTCACGCGACCCATTTCCCGACCCTATCGACCCTTTGACAGCCAAAGCACCATGAACAAAGTCCAACTCGGCACCAGCGGCCTGTACGTCACCCCCATCTGCCTGGGCACTATGACCTTTGGTGAGCAGGTTCACGAAGTCGGCTCGCACGCTATTTTGAACCGCGCCTTGGCGCACGGCATCAACTTCATCGACGCGGCTGAAATGTATTCGGTGCCCGCCCGGGCCGAAACCTACGGGGCCACCGAAAGCATCATCGGCAATTGGTTTAAAAAAACACCCGGCGCACGTCAGCAAACCGTGCTGGCCAGCAAGGTCGCCGGCCCTTCACGCGGCATGCCCTGGATTCGGAGCGGCAGCCCTGACCTGACCGGGGCCGACATCATTGCCGCCTGTGAGGCCAGCCTGAAGCGCCTGAAAACAGACGTCATCGACCTCTATCAAATCCACTGGCCCGCCCGCCATGTGCCGGTGTTTGGCGTCGCCTACTTCGACCCGGCCAAAGACAAGCCCGTCACATCCATTCACGACCAGCTTGAAGCCATGGCCACGCTCGTCAAGGCCGGCAAGGTGCGGGCGGTGGGCCTGTCGAACGAAACCCCTTACGGGGTGCACGAGTTTGTGCGCCTGGCCGAGCAGCACGGCCTGCCGCGCGTGGCCACGGTGCAAAACCCGTACTGCCTGCTTAACCGCACGGTGGAAAACGGCCTGGACGAAACCATGCACCGCCTGGGGGTGTCGCTGTTGGCCTATTCGCCGCTGGCGTTTGGTTTGCTGACCGGCAAGTACGACGCGGCTGGCATCGACACCCCGGCGTCCCCGCAAGAAGGCCGCATGGCCAAGTTCGACAGCATGAAAAAGCAGCGCTGGGGCCGACCGGAAGCCCTGGTGGCAGCGCGCCGCTACAACGCCCTGGCGGCGGCCAACGGCATGACACCGACCCAGTTTGCGCTGGCCTTTTGCTACACCAAGTGGCAGGTCACCAGCACCATCATCGGTGTGACCACGCTGGCCCAGCTCGACGAAGACGTGGCCGCGTACGGCACCACGCTGAGCGCCGAGGTGCTGGCCGAGATCGACACCATTCGCTGGGAGCTGCGGGACCCCGCGCTTTAAATGAACTCTCCCCGCCAAGCTTTCAGCGCCTCGCCCCAGGAGGCGCGACCAGCGGCCCGGCAAAGCCGGTTCCGCGCTGGCACTTGAACGGAGCTTTCGTGCCAAAAAAAGACCATGTCAGTGAAACCCCAGCCACGCAGTTATTAAAAGCTCGCGGCATCGCCTTCACCGAGCACCCGTATGAGTACCTGGAGCACGGCGGTGCGCAGCACAGTGCGGCGGTGCTGGGGCTGGACCCTTTCAGCGTGGTCAAAACCTTGGTGATGCAGAACCAGGACGCTAGGCCGCTGCTGGTGCTGATGCATGGCAACCGCACGGTGTCGGTCAAAAACCTGGCGCGGCAAATCGGGGCCAAGTCCATTGAGCCGTGCAAGCCCGGCGTGGCCAATCGGCATAGCGGCTATTTGGTGGGTGGCACCTCGCCGTTTGCCACGCGCAAGGCGATGCCAGTGTTTATCGAGGCCAGCATTTTGGGCCTGCCTAAAATCGCGATCAACGGCGGGCGACGCGGTTACCTGGTGGGCATTGACCCGCAGGTGTGTGTGGCGCTGCTGGGGGCTGTGCCGGTGAATTGCGCGCTGGCCGATTAAACAAGAAAGAGACACGCCTTGACTTCCCTGAATTCTGCCTACCCGCTCATCGCCGCTGTGCTGGCCTACCTGATCGGCTCCCTGTCGTTTGCAGTCATCGTCAGCCGCGCGATGGGCCTGAGCGACCCGCGTGGTTACGGCAGCAAAAACCCCGGTGCCACCAACGTGCTGCGCTCGGGCAACAAGGCGGCGGCAGTGGCCACGCTGGTGCTTGACGCGGTCAAGGGCTGGCTGCCGGTGGTGCTGGTGCAGTGGTTTGGTGCGCCTTATGGCTTGGGCGATGGCACCGTCGCCTTAGTGGGCCTGGCAGCGTTTTTAGGCCACCTCTACCCGGTGTTTTTTCAGTTCAAGGGCGGCAAGGGCGTGGCCACAGCGGCGGGTGTGTTGCTGGGCGTGAGCTGGGTGCTGGGGCTGGCGACGCTGGTCACCTGGGCGATCGTGGCGTTCTTCTCGCGCTACTCGTCGCTGGCGTCGTTGGCGGCTGCGGTGTTTGCGCCGTTTTTCTACCTGCTGGGGGACGGCGCCGCGTGGTACACCGACAAATGGATTGCGGCGGCGCTGGTGCTCATCAGCGCGCTGCTGATGTACCGGCACACGGAAAACATCAACAAACTGCTCAAAGGCACGGAGTCTCGCCTCGGCGGCCCGAAACCGGTTGCTAGGCAGTAAGTCGGGCTATCCGGCGACCTTTGGGCCTATTTTTAGTGCCAAAATGGCCTGTAGTCCAGGTATTTAATGCCTGAGTAGCTATGATTAAAATAGCAGCCAGGGGCTGCACGCCGCCGCGCAGGTTCAGTAGCGCTTGTCCAGCGTCATCAGCGTGCCTTCGCGACGCATCTGAAAGCGCGACAAAAAGCTGTTGCCCAGCAGCAAGAATGGCATGGCCTGCGGGGTCACCACGGCGTCCACGTCAAACACCTCGACGTCGCCGATGCGCACCGTGCTCAGCTTGATGCGCCAGCCTTGCGCCACACCGTTGGCGGTATTCATCTGCACCGGCTGGCCGGCTTTGTAGGGCAGGCCAGCGCGGTCGGCGTCCAGCACGCTCATGGCGATGGTGGTGGCCCCGGTGTCCACCGTGAACTGCACGGCGCGGCCATTGATTTGCCCCGCCGTCATGAAGTGGCCGCCGCTGCTTTCGTTCAGGGTGATGCGCGTCCCGCGCCCGGCGGAAGGCCCGGCGCCCCCGGTGCTGACCGGCGAATCGCCCACGTGCAGCGTGACGCGTTTGCCCGACTGTTCCACCACGGCCTGGTCGCCCGATGTGGAGATGACCTTCACGCCCTGGTGCACTTCGCCGGGTGCCACAGACTTGGGCGCGCTGCCGTTGACGACCAGCAGCGCCTTGCTGCCTAGCATGCCCGCCAGCGCCACGGATTCGGCCTGGCCTGCTACCGGAAGACACACCAGTAAAACGGCTGCTAAAAGGCCGAAGGATGTCTTTACCAGCAGGGGCCGCGGGACTGGCTTTGCCAGACCGCAGGCGCAGTGGCCCCCCCGGGGGGCGGCGTCCACACGAAGTGGGAAAGCGTGGGGGGCCATTCAGTCGCGGAAGTTGTCGAAACTCAGCGGCAAGTCCTTGATTTCGCTGCGAATCAAGGCCATGGCGGCTTGCAGGTCGTCACGTTTGGCGCCGGTGACGCGCACCTTGCCATCCTGAATGGCGGCCTGCACCTTGAGCTTGCTGGCCTTCATCGCCTGCTGGATTTTCTTGGCCAGCTCGGTTTCAATGCCGTCGCGCACCTTGTTGATCTGCTTGACCTTGTCGCCGCCGATTTTTTCGACTTTGCCCATGTCGAGAAAGCGCACATCAACACCGGCTTTGGTCAGCTTATTGCGCAAAATGTCGTTGACCTGCTCGATCTGGAAGTCGCTGTCGCCAATCAGCGTGATGTCTTTGTCTTTCAGCTCGACCGACGCGGACGTGCCCTTGAAATCAAAGCGGGTGCCGATTTCCTTGGCGGTGTTTTCCACGGCGTTTTTGACCTTGACAATTTCAGCTTCCAGGACGGTGTCGAATGAGGGCATGGGGGTGGTCTCTAGCGGGTTTCGGGTGGTGTCGAATGCGACAATCCAGCCATGTTAGTCGAGAAAAACGTCCCCCTCCAGCCTTGCAATACCTTTGGCATCGTGGCCAAAGCCCTCCAGTTGGTCCGCATCGCCTCAGACGCGGATGTAGCCGCGGTGTTGGCTGACCCGACCCTGCGGGCGAGCCCGAAGTTTGTGCTGGGTGGCGGCAGCAACATCGTGCTGACGGGCGACGTCAGGCCGCTGACGCTCAAGGTCGAAATCATGGGCAAACGCCTGCACAGCGAAACCGCCAAAGCCTGGATTGTGGAAGCGGGCGCGGGCGAGTCCTGGCACGAGCTGGTCACCTGGACGCTGGCGCAGGGCTTGCCTGGCCTGGAAAACATGGCGCTGATTCCCGGCTGCGTGGGTGCCTCACCGGTGCAGAACATTGGTGCCTACGGGGTGGAACTGCAAGACCGCTTCGAGTCGCTGGACGCCATTGACCTGACTACGGGCCAGTCGTTCACGCTGAACGCCGCGCAGTGCGCGTTTGGCTACCGCGACTCAGTGTTCAAGCACGCCGGTGGCCTGGGGCTGGCGGGCCGGGCACTGATCACCCGGGTGCGGCTGGCGCTGCCCAAGGCCTGGAAACCGGTGCTGGGCTACGCCGATATTGAGAAAAAGAGGCTGCAGTCGGCGGTTTCATTGCCTGACGCGCTACAAATTTATGAGTGGGTATGCGAGATTCGCCGTGCCAAGCTGCCCGACTGGCGGGTGCTGGGCAACGCGGGCAGTTTTTTTAAAAACCCGACCGTTACCGCCGAACAATGCGCCGACATCATCCAGCGTGAACCCACAATCGTTCACTACCGCCTGGACGACGGCAGCGTCAAACTCGCCGCTGGCTGGCTGATCGACGCTTGCGGCTGGCGCGGCAAGTCGATCGGCAACGCCGGGGTGTACGAGCGCCAGGCGCTGGTACTCGTCAACCGCGGCGGCAGCGCCAACCCGGTCACGGGCGGTGAAGTGATGACGCTGGCCAAGTCCATTCAGACGAGTGTTTATGAGCGCTTTGGCATCCTGCTGGAGCACGAGCCCGTGGTGGTGTAGGCCACCTCGCTGCCACCGCATCGGCACGGCGCCAAAGCACAGACGAAAAAAAGCCCGGAACTTCCGGGCCAATTCAGGTCCTTGGACTGAAATCAAAAGCGTGTGGTCATCAATTCGTGACCGGGCAGGCGGGGTAGCCGGCTTGGAAAGCCGCACGGCCTGCAGGTGGCGTGTAGTCCTCAGTGCTTGGTGTGTTTTTGGTGAACGCGCAGCCGTAGGTTGGCGACGCCACAGTGGCGGCTGTTTTCACGTCGTCGCCCGCTGGCTTGGGCCCGCCCGCTTCCCACTTGACCATGTCGTCAAATGCGGTGGTAGCTTCTGCGGCTGTGAAAGCGCAATGGCCCACATCGCGGATGGCGCGCTGCACCAGGAACTTGTCGGTGCCATTGGCCTTGGCGCGGTCAAAGTAGACCTGCTCCATCTTGAACGGCACAAACAGGTCACCCAGCGTGTGAATGGACACCACCGGAATGCTGATATTGGCGCTGGTCAGCGGGATCCAGCGCAGGCCGTCCCGGCGCAGGCGGTTTGCATCAGCGGTCGGCGTGATTTTGAACGCTGCTGTGTTGAAAGCTGTGTCAACGGAGGTGGTGGCCGTCGACGACGCATCCACCTTATAGAACAGGCCCGTGGTGTCCAGCACGTTGTCGTTGAGGATGCCGTTGATGGAGCCATCACCGCCCAGTGACGCAAAAATGTTGCCCTGGTTGCCCGCATTGGCCCAGCCTTCGTTGTAGAAAGGACGCTCGCCACCGCTGAGGTTCATCACCACGTTTTTGAGCTTGTCGCCTTGCGCATTGGTTTGTGTGGGGAAGGTGCTCCACAGCGCGGTCTGGATGGTGGGCGTGATGGCAGCAAAGTCAGTGGACGGGAATTTCGTCAATGGCACGCCTGCCAGTTGCTGAGCCGTGACCTGGTAGCCCCCAAAGTAGTTGAACAGCTCGGTGTCGCCCATCACGCCGCACATCGGCACCGCGCCGGCGTACTTCACCTTGTTGTTAGCGGTGGCCTGGGCTTCGGCGTCAATCGCGGCGCCAATAATGTGGCCACCCATCGACACCCCCGTGATGAAAATCTTCGATGGCGTGGCCAGCGGCCGGCCTTTGGCGGTGGCAATGGCCGAGAAATTCAGTGCCAGCGCGTTGGTGTCCTCAACGCCCGCACGAACGTCGTAGTAGTTCTTGGTGTAGCTCGAAGCCGCCCAGGCGTAGCCGTTGTCGAGCAGATAGCGACGCATGATGGGGGTGTCTACCGTCAGGTTCGGACCGGTGCCGCGATAGCCATGCACCCACATCACCAGCTTGCCGTTCCAGCCGGTTTTGGGCACTTCAATGCGGTAAGCGGCATTGTTCTGCACGCCTGTCCAGCGGTCGGTGTCAACGGTGCTGCCAGTGAGCGCGGCGAACGTCGCTTCGACCACCGGTGTGAAAACGCGCGCATCTTGCGGACGCGTCGGCTCTGGAACGGGGGGTGGGGCGCTGGAAACACCACCACCGCCACCGCAGGCAGCAAGTGCGGCTAGCCCAATAACGGCCACGGCGGGTCGGAAAAATCTGAAAGATGGATGCGTCATTTGGGATCTCCGGTTGTTACCGCGAATGCGGATGTATTTTTCTGACCGGAGCTTATGCGTGCGGGCTTGGCGCTTTGTGTCACAGAGATGACAAAAAGTGGGGCAGACAAACCCTGTCGACAAAGGCTGAAAAAGCAAGCCGTGATTCGTGAAAATGTTCCGGATTTAAGCTTTAGTACCAGCAAGTGAGCCGCCATGACGCCGAACTATCTCCCACTGCGCCGCGTGGGTCTTGCTAAGGCGCTGAGGGCACGGACAAAGGAGCATGTAAAAGTCTCCAAGAGTCTTCAACGCGAACCTAGCGCTGCACGCCCCGATGGGACTCCTCCCCGCAAAGCCCTCAAACGCCGCTGATTTGCAGCTTGAATCTTTTCATAAAGCCCGCCTATCCCGAAGCACCTGCTGCTTCAACGCCGACTCTGGCAAGGCCTGGAGCCAGACGCAGTCGAGCGCGAAGGCAATGGGCAATGCCTCAATGGCGCTCCAGAGCTGCGCAAACTGCGGTGAATCCATGCGGGGCGCGTCTATGGCGAGGTCGATATCCGACTGGGCCGTGTAGTCACCACGCGCTCTGGAGCCATAGAGCTAAGCGGCCTGTACTTCCAGGAATCGGCTGACCTCGGCCCGCAGCAGGGCGGTGACGCGAGCCGACAACCCGGTGCGCGGGTCGACGTTCATCACTTGGTCCAGCCAGCTGCCGCGCTGGCCAGGCGGCGAAGTGGATGAAGACCCTGGCCCTTGACGAAGACGTACACCGTCTTGCTCAGGGCCTCGTCATAGGTGTGGCTGGTCATATTGCGGTGAAGCTTTGCGTCAGTCCATACGTTGCCGTCTTGAATCAAACCCGCCTGAAGTGATTGGCGAATAACCTCTCGCGGACTCAACGCTTCAATGCCTACAGCCGCTGGCTGAAGTTTGAGCAACTTCCAGGCGATTTCCCAGCTGAACTCAAATCGCTGAATCACCGGGTCGCGCAGAAAGCTGCTTTCAGGCTGTGTGCAGGCCTCCTCCAGCCGGCTGACAGCTTTCTGAAAATCAGCCAAGCGCTGCTGAAAGCGTTCGGTAGGTTCAGCGCGTTCTGTGGTTCTTAGCAGATTATGTTGTTGTTGTCGGGTGGCCGATTGGATGAGCCCGCGCTCCCAGTCAAGCCGCCTTGTCCCCAGCCAGCCGAACCAAATCCCCATCCCCGCCCAGTGACAACAGACCGACCTTGGCGTAAATCCCGAGTTTTTCGCGGGTGTCGATGATGTCCAGGTTGCGCATAGTGAGCTGGCCGATGCGGTCCAGCGGCGTGAACGCACCCTCGACCTTTTCCATGCTTAAGCGCTCGGGCTTGTAGGTCAGGTTGTGGGAGTCGGTGTTGAGGATGGAGTAGTCATTGCCACGGCGCAGCTCCAGGGTGACCTCCCCAGTGATGGCGCGGGCCACCCAGCGCTGGGCGGTTTCGCGCAGCATGATGGCTTGCGGGTCGAACCAGCGGCCCTGGTAAAGAAGCCTGCCAAGGCGCTTCCCGTTCATACGGTACTGCTCAATCGTGTCTTCGTTGTGGACGCCGGTGACCAGGCGCTCGTAGGCGATGAACAGCAGCGCCAGGCCGGGGGCTTCGTAGATGCCGCGGCTTTTTGCTTCGATGATGCGGTTTTCGATCTGGTCGCTCATGCCCAGACCATGGCGCCCGCCAATGCGGTTGGCCTCAAGAATCAGCTCAATCAGGGAGTCAAACCGTTTTCCGTTCAACGCGACAGGCTGGCCTTCTTCAAAGCTCACGGTGACTTCTTCCCGCTTGACCTCGACGTCGTCCTTCCAGAACGCCACGCCCATGATGGGGTTGACGATTTTCATGCCGCTGCTCAGCTGCTCCAAGTCTTTGGCTTCGTGAGTGGCACCCAGCATGTTGGAGTCGGTCGAGTAGGCTTTTTCGGCCGACATCTTGTAGCCAAAACCCGCCTGGGTCATGAAGGCCGACATTTCAGCGCGGCCGCCCAGCTCGTCAATGAACAGCTGGTCCAGCCAAGGTTTGTAGATTTTCAGGTCGGGGTTGGTCAGCAGGCCGTAGCGGTAGAAGCGCTCGATGTCGTTGCCCTTGTAGGTGCTGCCGTCGCCCCAGATGTTCACGTCGTCCTCCTTCATCGCCGCCACCAGCATGGTGCCGGTCACGGCGCGCCCCAGCGGCGTGGTGTTGAAGTAGGTGACGCCGGCGGTGGAGATGTGGAAGGCGCCCGCTTGCAGCGCGGCAATGCCTTCCTGCGCGAGTTGCGTGCGGCAGTCGATCAGCCGCGCCTTTTCGGCGCCGTACTGCATCGCCTTGCGCGGGATGTCGTCATAGTCCGGCTCGTCGGGCTGGCCGAGGTTGGCGGTGTTGGCGTAGGGGATCGCGCCCTTTTGTTTCATCCACAGCAGCGCTGCTGAAGTATCGAGGCCGCCGTAGAAGGCGATGCCGACTTTTTGCTGCGTGGGGAGGTTCTGAAGAATGGTGGCCATGGCTGTTGTTCGGTGGTTCAGCCGAAGTGGCAGATGTAGTGGTAGGGCTCGGTCACGCGAATATCGAAGCTGCTGTTGCCGGGCACGCTGAACTTCTCGCCAGGGCCGGACTTCAGCCAGGCGTCTGTGCCGGCCAGTTTGTATTCGCAG
>JANLUZ010000033.1:0-47932 GCA_031363755.1 Polaromonas sp. | reverse complement strand
CCGGTCAGCGCGCGGATCAGCCCCAGTAAAAAAAGACTCATCAATTTGGCCAACATCATGGCACCTCCACACCGCCCATGCGGGCGGCAATCGTGCCGGCGCGGGCGTTCAGGTAGCCCGACTGCAGGCGGGTTTCAAAATACTTGGGGCGCGGCAGCATCACCGCCAGGCGGGCCGCCTCGAACGGGCTCAGAGCCCTGGCGCTTTTGTGAAAGTAGTGCTGGGCAGCGGCTTCGGCGCCGAAAACCCCTTCACCCCACTCAACGCTGTTGAGGTAGATCTCCAGAATTCGCGGCTTGCTGAGCAGCGCCTCCAGCATCACGGTGAGCACCAGCTCCTGGCTCTTACGCAGCAGTGTGCGTTCACCCGACAAAAACAGGTTTTTGGCCAGCTGCTGCGTGATGGTGGAGCCGCCAATGATCTTGGCCGGTTTGACGGCTGTCGCTGGCGCTGTGTTGGGTCTGGCAAAGGCGGCGCGGCCTGCGGGGCGGTTGGCAAGACTCGCCGCGCGTTCTTCGGCCTTGGCATTGGCCTTGGCGTTTTTGTCCCAGGCTTTTTCCAGCGCTTCCACATCCAGGCCGTCATGCTCGTTGAAGGTGGCGTCTTCCGACGCGATCACCGCGCGCTTGAGCGTGTCAGCGATGTCGGCGTACGGCACCCATTGCTGGCGCCAGCGCAGGGCGCCGGTTTGCGCCGTGACCAGCCACACCTCCGAACGCTGGAACGCGGTTGATTCAGGGTTGACCACCACCATGGCGGCAATGCGGGCCAAAAAGTAAATTTGCAGCGACAGCCCCGCCAGCAACACCAGCCCGAAAAATCGGAAAAGCACTTTCATGGGGCGGCGCTGGCTGCAGCCCGCATTTCGGCCAGCACCTGTGCGGCGGGCGGACGAACGCCGCGCCACAGCGCAAAGGCCTCTGCCGCCTGCTCCACCAGCATGCCCAGCCCGTCGCGCGGTTGCGCGCCGTGTTGCTGTGCCCAGGCCAAAAACGGGGCGGCAGCGGGGCCGTACATCATGTCGTAGGCCAGTGCGCCGGGTTTAAGCACACTGGCAGGCACCGGAACAGCCGCGCCGGCCAGGCTGCTGGCGCTGGCATTGATAATCACATCGAAATCGCCCTCTAGCCCAGACAATGACTGCACCTGCAGCTCTGTTTTTTGTAGCAACAGCGCCATGGCCGCATGCTGTTGATGCGCCGCCACCAGGGCTTGGGCTCTGGCCACCGTGCGGTTGGCCACCACGATGCGGCGCGGCCCAGCAGCCAGCAGCGGGGCCAGCGCACCGGCCGCGGCACCGCCAGCGCCAATCAGCAACACATCGCGCCCGGCCAGCCGCACGCCCGCGTTGTGCTCAATGTCTTGCACCAGGCCGACGCCATCGGTGTTGTCGGCATGAATGCCGTCGGCGTCAAACCACAGGGTGTTGGCGGCCTGGGCCAGTTGGGCGCGGGCGCTTTGGTGGGCTGCGGGCGTCGCCTGGAACGCGTCAACCTTGAACGGCACAGTGACGTTGCAGCCGCGCACCCCGGTGGCCATCAGCTCAGCCAGGGTGGGTGCAAATTCCCCCAGCGGCGCCAGGCAGCAGTCATAGCGCAGGCTTTGGCGTGTTAGCGCGGCAAATCGGGTGTGAATCTGGGGTGATTTGCTGTGCGCCACGGGGTTGCCCACGACGCAATAGCGGTCTTGCTGTTGGTCCACCGTGTGCTGTTTTCCTGATGTTTTTGGGGGTAATGCTAGCGCTCGGTCAGCCGTGTTTCCAACGCGTCGTCGCGCGTGAACTTGAAGCGTGACACGACCACGATCTGGTCTGCTCTGCGCCGCATGGCGTCGCTGAAGGTGCCAAACGGGCCGGTGCTGCGCACAATGCTTTGCGCGCGGCGGTCCAGCGTCAGGTTGCCCGAGGTGGACACGACTTCAGTGGACAGCACCCGGCCGTCGAAATTCACCGTGACGATCATCGTCAGCTCGCCGTACATCTTTTTGCCCGCTGCCTCGGGGAAATTGATCGTGCCTCTTTCCTCGATCTTGCGGCGCAGCGCGTCGTAGTAGATGGCATAGACCTCTTCGCGCGTGGCCGGGCTGATGTAGCGCTTTTTCGGCCGGGCGTTTTCTTCATTCACCCGCCGTTCGATCTCCGCCAGGATCTGCAGCAACTGGCGGCGTTTTTCTTCGCGTTGCACGTCAGCCGGGCTGTTGGCGGCCTGAGAGGGCTCGGGCAGCGGCAGGGTGGCGAGCTCCTTGCGGATCTGCGCCAACAGCTGAGTTTGCTCAACCTGCAAAGCCTCCACCTGGCGCTGGGCCTCTTCGGCTGCGTCGCCGATGGATGTCAGCGCCGACGGTGGCAGCGGCGACGTAGCACGGCCTTTTTCAAGCTCGCCGCCACCGGCCAGCGACGCCTGCGCAATCGCTTTGGCATGCTCGGGCTTGTCTTTTGATTTGGCGTTGACCAGCACCACCTCCAGCGGCGTGTCCTGAAACAAGCGGTCAAACCGGACCGGATCGGCAAACCGGACGCTGAGCACGAGGACATGCAGCAGTACTGACACGGCAACTGCTTTTTGCAGCGTGCTCAGCGACTGGAGGAAGGACAGCGGGCGCGAAAGCGGCATGGGCGGGCGGGTCGATGGTTGAAGGGAGAACGCTTTTATCGGGGGTGGCGTTGGCGGCACTGCGGTTGTGGGCGTTGTCAGGCTCAGGCCGGGGCGGTGTCGGCCGCCGGCTCGCTCAGGTCCACTGCAATTGAGATCGGGCCCGCGGCCATGTCGGTCTCGCTGTCATCGGCTTCATCGGCGGCGTCAGCAGTTGCCGGTGCAGCATCGCTGTCCAACGTATCGAGTCGCTCCACCACCGTGCCGCTCACGTCCAGCGTGATGTGGTCCACCGCACCCAGTTTGATGCGTACCCGCGCTCCGCGCGGCAGCCCCTGCGCGCCGACCGCCGGCAGCACCAGCGGCAGGTCGTCGGCCCGCACAAGGTTGTCTTTCATGAAGCCAGCCGTCAGCTCGGTGACGTCATTTTGTTGCAGGTATTTCAACGTCCAATAACGCTCGATGCCTGACTGAAAGCTGTTGTAGGCGCTGTAGGCGGCGTCGAAACTGGAAATGATCGAAAACAGCTCCGCGTCTTTGGGCTTGAAGGGAGCCACCAGAGGGGCAGTTTTGCCGTTTTGCACCACAGCAATGATTTGCCACTGGTTGACGAGGTCGGTGTAGCGGCGCAGCGGTGACGTGCTCCAAGCGTAGGCGGGCACGCCCAGCCCGGCGTGCGGCAGCGCTTTGGTGCCCATGCGCACCTTCACGCCGGGGGCCATGCTGGCCTGGCTGCGGTAAATGCCGGGCACGCCATGTTCAGCCAGCCACACCCCCCAGGTGCTGTTGGCCAGAATCATGGCTTCCGCCACGATCAGATCGAGCGGGGCGCCGCGCTGGCGTGTGGTGATGCTGACTTGCTCGTCGCCCACCGGCTCGGTGCCGGGCGGGTTGCTCAGCTTGAAGTTGTAGTCGGGCCGGTTGAAGTTTTCGGGTTTGCCCCGCACAACTTCGCGCCCGGCTTTGAGGTGCTTGGCCAGGCGGTGCAAAAACGTCAGCTCTGCGCTCCAAGCGATGTCCGCCGGCGGCTGCGTGGTCCGCGTGGCCTCGAAAAACGCTTCGGTGAACGTGCTGTCCAGCACATCGTGGCGCAAGTTGGCGGCAATCGGCACCTGCTCCAGTCGCGTGAGCGTGCTGGATATCGCCAGTGTGGCCTCATTCAGCGTGACGTACAGCGACAGGGCAGGGCAGTTGCGCCCCTCTTGCAGAGTGTAATTCTGCACGATGGTATCAGGCAGCATGGTCAGCTTGTAGCCCGGCATATACACCGTGGACAAGCGCGTGCGGCCCACCGCGTCAATCGGACTGCCGGGTTGCACGGCCAGGCCGGGCGCGGCAATATGAATGCCCAGCGTGATGGTGCCGGTGCCCAGGCCCTGCACCGACAGCGCATCGTCAATTTCAGTGGTGGCCGAGTCGTCAATCGAAAATGCCTGCACGTTGGCCAGCGGCAAGTCGGTGGTGGCCATGGGTGCGTGCAAAGCCGGGAAGCCCGTGCCCTTGGGAAAGTTTTCAAACAAAAAGCGTTTGTAGTGAAACTGGTACGGCGAGGCGATGGCGCCGGCGTTCTGCAGCAGATCCAGCGGAGCTGTGTGGGTGCTTTTGGCGGCTTCAACCACAGCCTTGTACTCGGCGCTGTTTTTGTCGGGCTTGAACAGAATTTTGTAGAGCTGCTCGCGGATCGGCTCCGGGCAACTGCCCTGCGCCAGCGCTTCGGCCCAGGCGGTGATTTGCAGCGCCACCGCTTTTTTCTTTTCGATGGCGTTCAGGGCCAGCTGAAGAATGTCCGCTGGCGCTTTCTTGAAGCGGCCCTTGCCTGCGCGGCGAAAGTAGTGCGGCGAATCGAACAGGCGAATCAGTGCAGCGGCTTGCTCCAGGGTGGAGGCGGGTTTGGAAGCGTCTGACGAGAAGTAATCCCGCGCCAGGTCGGCAAAGCCGAATTCCTCGTCGCTGGCGAACTCCCAGGCCAGGTCCAGTTCGATGGTCTCGCTCAGTGCGGTGGCGGCGGCCATCAGGTCGGCGGGCGTGGGCTTTTCAAACTTCAACAGGGCATTGGCGCCCTTGACCTTGACGCGCTTGCCCGAGTCTAGCTCGACCTGCAGGGAGCTTTCGGAGTCAAGCAAGATGCGTCCGGCCAAAAACTTGCCGGCTTCTTCAAACAGTACGTACAAAACGGGGTTCCTTAAGAGAGGCGGCGGCCTGTCGGCGCGCTGCAGGTGCCCAGTGTAATCACGGCCTCTAGGTAGCCCAGCCCTTCAGCCGAGGTGTAGAAATTCGAGAATGGCGGGCAGGTGGGGGTCGAAATCGCTGAGGGCGTGATCGCTGCCTTCAATCAGGGTGACCTGGGCCGAGGCGCAAAAAGCTGCCATTTCGCGCCAGTCCAGCACTTCGTCGCCGGTCGCGATGAGGGACAGCGCCTGGGTTGGCGCTGTGATCAGCCCGCTGCCCAGCGCCTCAAGCTCGCCAATGAAGTGCGCCTCAAAGAAAAAAGCTTGTGCCGGGTTGTGCCAATGGGTGTGCGCGCCGATGTGCCGGGCCAGATCGCGTGCCGGGTGCGCTACGGGGTTGATCAGCACCGCGCGGCAACCCAGACGGCGTGCCAGCACCGCCGCGTAAAACCCACCCAGTGACGACCCCATGATGGCGAGCGTGCCTGCGCCCGCAGCCGGCGCCCAGTGCGCCACACCGTCCTGCAACATCTGCATGGCGGCCGCAGGCGACGGCGGCAATTGGGGGCACCACCACTGCACAGACGGCTGCAATCGCGCCACCACGCGGGCCATGGTTTGCGCTTTGGTGGAGTGGGGGGACGAGCGAAATCCATGCAGATACAGCAGGTGGGTGATGGGTTGGGTGAAGTGCATGGGGTGCTGACAGTGGAAGTGGGTACTGCGGCGTAAAAAAAGGGGGGCGTGGGCCGCCACCGGCGACAAAATTAGTATCAAATCGACGTTTAGCCCATGCGTTTATTGCCTGTATAGCTCTGTAATTCATAGCAATGGGACTGGGTGGTTGGCTGCACGCCGGGTCGTGGCCAGACCGCTGCTGGATAATTAGGCCATGGCCGCCGTCTTCGACAAACCCAATTTCTACCAGCGAACCCTGCCCTTGTTGCAGGGTTTTGACGGTCTGCTCGCATTTGCCGTGTTTCTGCTGGCCTGTGCGGGCCTGTTGATCATGTATTCGTCGGGGTACGACCATGGCAGCCGTTTTGTCGACCATGGCCGCAACATGCTGATTGCCGGGGCCATCATGTTTGTGGTGGCGCAAATCCCGCCGCAGCGGCTGATGACCTTTGCCGTACCGCTGTATGTGCTGGGCGTGAGTTTGCTGGTGGCCGTGGCGGTGTTCGGCATCACCAAAAAGGGTGCGAAGCGCTGGCTGAACGTCGGTGTGGTGATTCAGCCCAGCGAGATTTTAAAAATTGCCATGCCGTTGATGCTGGCCTGGTGGTTTCAAAAACGCGAAGGCCAGCTCAGGCCGCTGGACTTTCTGGCCGCCGGGATTTTGCTGGCAGTGCCTGTCGGGTTGATCATGAGGCAGCCTGACCTCGGGACGTCGCTGCTAGTGCTTGCAGCGGGCATGGCGGTGATTTTCTTCGCAGGCCTGAGCTGGAAGCTGATTGCACCGCCAGTGGTGGTGGGGCTGGTGGGCATGTTTTTAATTGTGTGGTTCGAGCCGCAGCTGTGCGCCGACGGTGTGCGCTGGCCCGTGCTGCATGACTATCAGCAGCAGCGCATCTGCACGCTGCTGGACCCCAGCCGTGACCCGCTGGGCAAGGGTTTTCACATCATTCAGGGCATGATCGCCATCGGTTCTGGCGGGGTATTTGGCAAAGGCTTTATGGCAGGCACCCAGACCCACCTGGAGTTCATCCCAGAGCGCACGACCGACTTTATTTTTGCGGCGTTTTCAGAAGAGTTCGGGCTGGCGGGCAACTTGTGCCTGATGGCGGGTTTTATCTTCCTGATCTTTCGCGGGCTGGCTATCGCGCTGGACGCACCCACTCTGTTTTCGCGCCTGCTGGCCGGCGCGGTGACGATGATTTTCTTCACCTACGCCTTCGTCAACATGGGCATGGTCAGCGGCATTTTGCCGGTGGTGGGGGTGCCGCTGCCTTTCATCAGCTACGGTGGCACCGCCATGGTCACGCTGGGGCTGGCGGTGGGCATTTTGATGTCGATCGCCAAAGCCAAGCGCCTCGTTCAGAGTTAAGGATGGTGGGGTTACGCCCGCAGCACCGACATTGCTCTGAAATTGGCGTGGGCTTCACCGCAGCTTTTAACGTCAATTGGACTGCGGTTCGTGACAACGCCACCACCGCACATCGCCCGATCGCGTGAACGGCCAAATAGGCGCGAGGCGAATTGCCCCCAAGCGGATTGAGTCACGGCCGGTTTTTCAGGCCGATCTTCGATGTTTTTTTGAGAGCGACATTGCGCTAACGGACAGACGGCTGATGTCGGCCGCGTGGCGGGATGAACAGGCGTCCATTGGAAACAGTTTGTGTTTTGCCCGGGCATCCAAGTGGCGGTCACAAATGCTCGGCTCGGCCGCTTGTAGCGAAGTCCGAGTGCTGCGACCAGTTCGTAGTGAAGGCGGGCGACGAGTGAACTGCGCATTAGCGTTTTAGCGTAGCAACGTTCACATCGCGCAAGCTGGGCGAGATATCGCGAGCCACGACAACTCACTCGGCAAATGTTTTTTTGCGATGCACTGGCTACATTTCCAGGGTCAACACAACCGCCAAACCACCTCACGACAAAATTGTTGCAATCAGTAACAATTGGTGGTGTGCTTTCAAGACGACGGTGTTCTCAAGTGGTGCGAGACAGTGTTTAATCCGCAAGAACTCGGAACACACAATACTTGACAAGGAATTTACATGGCCTTAAACAATCCAGTTTTCGACCTCGCTCGCACAGCCGCTGCGGTTTGCGCGGCGTTATCGACCCTACTTTTGGTTTCATGCGGAGGCGCAAGCACGTCCGCGAATTCGGCTGAAGCAACCCTGACCAAAACTGCGGGTGCAACGCAAACCAACGCCAACGCATCGGCGGACGCCACGGGGGCGACCAGCAGCCCAACGGCCACCATGCCGATCAGCACACTTCCGCTGGCGCCTGCGGACCCGGTGAGCCCTCCTTCAGATTCGCCCGTTGCGAAGCCGCCAGTCGCGTATGACTTGAACGGGTTTGTGCGATGCGGTGGTGAAGGTGAAACGATAAATCTGCCAGTAAGAACCCACATGGCTTACGGCATCAAGGAAGGTAACCGACTGGTTTACCTGTTTAATCAAATCGGTAAGGTGAGTATCACCACTGAAACTTTCGGCGGCGATGCCGCTGGTGCGGTTTACAAAACTGGCTACTGCAAAAAGGCAGTGGACGGCGTGGACGCGCCAGTGTTTGCAGCCGGTTTGGCTGCCATCAAAGCCCACCTTGATGGCAGCGGGCCGCTCACAGGTGCCCAAATCAACACGCAAATTGATTTATTGGCACAAACCATGTACGGCATGGTGGACAACAAGGAAAACTTGATTGCGGCGCTGGCAATCCTCGATTTGTACGAGGCCAAGCAGGGCGGTGCCGTTTTCATCAACCCACGAACCAAAAACGGCAAGCTGCCGAAAGGCTCAACCGTTATTGATGGATTTGAAGCTGACCGTGCCGTTCTGGCCATTCAGCAAGGTATTCATGACCTTGGTTTTACCCCGACCAACTTTGCGAAATACTACGACGTTCTTGCAGGTAAGAAATTCAACAGCTCCGACTGGTTCCCCGGAAAAGTCAAGGTGGCGGCTGACCCGACAAAGACATACACCGCCAAGATCAAAGCCTCTGTGCCAAAAGATCAAGGCATGCGAACTGCCTATTCGCAGTATTTTTCGCGTCGGCCCACAGGCTACTATTTGGCGGCGGGCGACGTGGCTACTGTCACCGTTCCCAAAGCGTTGGTAAATACCGGCTTTATCATCCGCGTCGGTGCCAACGTGCACGCGAAAGCGTTCAAAAACCCAATTGAACGACCTTTCGGTGTGGTCAATAAATTCCCGATCGTTAGCGAAACCACCGAAATTGCCAACCCGTATGGTGGCGGTATCTACATTGACGCACCGTATTTGTCCGATGCAGGCGTCGTTGATGTGAAAATCAAAAACGTGGTTCCCGCACCATTTTTCTCGGCCACGGCACACAATAAAACAACCCTCATTGAGTGGCAGACAATTCAGAGAAACAACGGAGCACCATGGGCTGACTTTGAGAGCGACAAGTACATGATGCAAGTGCCGACCAGCTGGATCTACAAATATGAGGACCCAGTCACCTTGATGAACGACTGGGATAAGCGTATGGACGCCGTGTCCGAGTTACTCGGTCATCCGCTGGTTAGAAATAACTATGTCATGTACTCCATTGTTGACTTGAGTATTGCCAATGATGCTTTCGGTATCGGTTATCCTACAGGCAATAATTCCTATAATCCAAGCTACGCGACTGACGGCAACAACAAAAGCTGGTTTTTGGTGCCGGGCAAAGACTTTTGGAATACGGAATTCCATGAGTTGGGACATGCTCAACTCTTCAGCAGTTTCGACAGCGAGGGCGAGTCGGCAGTTAATTTGTTGGCCGCAGCCGTGGCCAGCAAAGTCTACTCGGTAGACATTGACCTCGCTTTTGCCAAATCGTTTGGTGGCAACGCAAAGCTCACACGAGAGCAATCAGCCATGAATTGGATGGTCACGCCTAATTTCAGGGCCGGTAAAGTAATGGACAGCACGAATTCAGAGAAAAACGAGGTGCGATACCAGCATCGTGGACACGCGAAATATGTCGAGATCGCTGCGCTTTTTGGGTGGACTGCCTTAGAGAATTTTTACAAAGAAGAAAATCGGGTTGCTGACCTTGTGACAAAGCCCGCCAGTGATGGCTTGGACAGCATCGACAGTCGCATCTTCCGAATGTCAAAAGCAGCGGGTGCAGATTTGACACCATTGATACATTTTTGGGGTGTTCAACCGGCAGATGGCGTGAAGCTGGCGAAGGCAGTTGCAGGAGCTGGACTCAAGGCCTCACCGGGGATTTATGACCGATTGGTAAAGTATCAGTCGATCATCCCAATGACCAATGCTGCGTTCAAGTCACATGCTTCGGTATTTTTTGACAAGCCTGTTGACAGAATTAGCAATGGACCAAGCCCTGACTACGGCGAAGGCTGGTATTACGTCTGGCTGAACAAATACGGACCAAGTGAAGGCGAAGCTGCGCAAATTGCAATGACCAATATTGTGAAAAAATATTTCCCGAACGGTCGACCACAGTAACGAGCCGTTTCACCACGAGTGCCCGCCTGACTTGAAAAATCAGGCGGGTTTTTTTATGCCTCGGCTTTTAGCAAGTCGCGTTTTTGGTGTCGAGTTCAGTCGCTGAATGGTCGGCATCGCCGATGCACAAAAATCCAATGGGTAAGCAGAGTGCACGATATGCAGCGAACGAAACAGCTCATCAATGTCATTTAAGTTCGTTGATTTTTTTGGGGCATGGCAACCAGCCGACGTTCGCAATGCCTGTATATTTTGATGTGCAGGTGAGGCGCCAATCGCCGAAAAATGCCAAGTTGCCTACAATCAAACAATGAATTCATTGCGCGCATCGTCAGCTTCTGGCCTCAATACATCCATCACCTCGTCCAAAACGCGGCCTACCAGCGCCTCAACGGCGGGTCGCCTGGAGATTGCACAAAAACTCCTGCTCGCTCCCTTTGGCCTGACCGAAGCGGCCCTGAATCGCGCGTTGGGCGAAATCACCTCTTATGGCGTGGACGACGCCGACCTGTACTTTCAATACACCCGCAGCGAAGGCTGGAGTCTGGAAGAAGGCATCGTCAAAACCGGCTCCTTCAGCATCGATCAGGGCGTGGGCGTGCGGGCTGTGAGTGGTGAAAAAACAGCGTTTGCCTATTCTGACGATATCTCCGAGGCTTCACTGCTAGACGCCGCCCGTACCGTACGCAGCATTTCAGGGGCAGGCAAGGCAGGTCGTGTGAGAACACCAAGCCGCAAGATCGCCACCAGCCGCTCGCTCTACGCTGACTTGGACCCAATCGCGTCATTGGGCAGTACCGCTAAGGTCAAGCTGCTGGAGAAAGTAGAAAAGCTCGCCAAGGCCAAAGACCCGCGCATCGTTCAGGTCATGGCCGGGCTGGCCAGTGAATACGATGTGGTAATGGTGGCTCGGGCTGACGGTACGCTGGCCGCTGACGTGCGCCCGATGGTGCGCTTGAGCGTGACGGTGATCGCCGAGCAAAAGGGCCGCCGCGAGGTGGGCTCCAGCGGTGGAGGCGGGCGTTTTGGCTTCGGCTATTTTGACGACGCACAGATCGCCCAGTATGTGGACGACGCTGTGAATGCTGCACTGACCAACCTTGACGCCCGGCCTGCGCCCGCTGGTGAAATGACGGTGGTGCTGGGCTCCGGCTGGCCCGGCATCTTGCTGCACGAGGCAATTGGCCACGGGCTCGAAGGCGACTTCAACCGCAAAGGCTCGAGCGCGTTTTCAGGCCGCATCGGCGAGCGCGTGGCTGCCAAGGGTGTGACGGTGCTGGATGACGGCACCATTGCCGATCGCCGCGGCTCACTCAATGTCGACGACGAAGGCAACCCCAGCCAGCGCAATGTGCTGATTGAAGATGGCATCTTGAAGGGCTACATCCAGGACTCGCTCAATGCACGTTTGTCGGGTGTCAAGCCCACCGGCAACGGCCGCCGCGAAAGCTACGCCCACACGCCCATGCCGCGCATGACCAATACCTACATGCTGGCCGGTGATAAGGCCCCGGAAGAAATCGTCGCCAGCATCAAAAAAGGGCTGTACGCCACCAATTTTGGCGGCGGCCAGGTGGACATCACCTCGGGCAAGTTTGTGTTTTCGGCCAGCGAAGCTTTCTGGGTCGAAAACGGCAAGATTCTGTATCCCGTCAAGGGTGCGACCATCGTGGGCAATGGCCCCGACGCACTGACCCGCGTGACGATGATGGGTCGTGACATGCAGCTTGACAGCGGCGTGGGCACCTGCGGCAAGGAAGGCCAGAGCGTGCCGGTCGGCGTTGGCCAACCGACGCTTCGAATCGACGGCTTGACGGTGGGTGGAACCGCCTGATCTCGTGTGTTTTCTTCTGCGCCCTGCTGCACCCTACTGTGCTACATTGGAAACTATGAAGATGACATCGTTTTACTTCGGTTATTTTTGGTTCTCAAGCGCACACGGCGGTAGAGAGAATTTCGCGTAACCCCAGGAAACGCAATGAATCTTTCAAAAACCGCCGAGTCCCGGCGGTTTTTTTTTGCCCGTTTCAAAAACTCCCACACTTTTCAACAGGAACCCTGTGATGACCCCAACGCCTGCCAGCAGCGCCCCGCGCGCCACCATTCCGTCCAGCGACAGCTGGTATGCGCACGTCGAAAAAACCAGCCAGACCGACGACGAACGCATCAAGGACATCACCGTGTTACCCCCTCCAGAGCACCTCATCCGTTTTTTCCCGATCCGCGGTACGGCTGTCGAGTCGCTAATCACCCGCACCCGTCAGAACATCCACAACATCATCCAGGGCAGCGACGACCGCCTGCTGGTGGTGATTGGCCCCTGCTCCATCCATGACCCTGCTGCCGCACTTGAATACGCGCGCCGCCTGATCGAGCAGCGCAAGAAGTACGAAGGCACGCTGGAAATTGTGATGCGGGTGTATTTCGAAAAGCCGCGGACCACTGTGGGCTGGAAGGGGTTGATCAATGACCCCTATCTCGACGAGTCCTTCCGCATCGACGAAGGCCTGCGTATGGCGCGCCAGCTGCTGATCGAGATCAACCGCATCGGCCTGCCCGCTGGCAGTGAGTTCCTGGACGTGATTTCGCCGCAGTACATTGCCGACCTCATTTCCTGGGGTGCGATTGGTGCGCGCACCACTGAAAGCCAGGTCCACCGCGAGCTGGCCTCAGGCATTTCGGCGCCGATTGGCTTCAAGAATGGCACTGATGGCAACATTCGCATCGCGACCGACGCGATTCAGGCGGCGGCGCGTGGCCACCACTTTTTGTCGGTTCACAAAAACGGCCAGGTTGCCATTGTGCAGACCAACGGCAACCCGGACTGCCACGTGATTCTGCGCGGCGGCAAATCGCCCAACTACGACGCCACCAGCGTGGCCGCGGCCTGCCAGGACCTGACCGCCGCCAAGCTCCCCGCCACGCTGATGGTGGATTGCAGCCATGCCAACAGCTCTAAACAGCATGAAAAGCAGGTTGAGGTCGCTATCAACATTGCCGAGCAGGTGGCCAACGGTTCACGCCAAGTGTTCGGCTTGATGGTTGAAAGCCATTTGAACGCCGGCGCACAAAAGTTCACCCCAGGCAAAGACGATGCTGCGGCGCTTGAGTACGGCAAAAGCATCACGGACGCGTGTTTGTCGTGGGATGACTCGCTGAAGGTACTGGACGTGCTCTCAGCGGCTGTGCAGGCGCGCCGGGCTGCTCGATAATCCAGACGGGGTCACTTGCAAACGTCATCATTGATCTGGAGTGTTTATGCGCAGCGAAGTTTCTGTCACGTTCAAGGGTGAGCCGCCCGTGCGCATCGATCGGGTCGATGCACATGTCATGCCGATGGACGTTGCCCGGTGGTAGCTTGACGACCAGTTCACCCGGATGGGCTGCGAGCCGTTGCGGCCCACGGGCAAGCTGCTGACGGCCGACAAGGTGCTCGTCGTCGCGCAGGCTGCTGGCATCGCCCGCTTCGCAGATGCCAAATGGGCTCACGACTTTGCGCGCGCGACTAGCACCGCGCTGGGCAAACCTCGGGTTGCGGTTGATGTGGCGGGCATAACGATCAGCTATTGACAGCTATTGACAGCTTTTGGCCGGCTCCGCAACCTTTTTTGATTCATTTAAGCCGCTAGCCCAGGTGTATACTGCCTGTCTAGCTATCAAAAGAGAAGTGCGCAGCACGTCTAGAGCCGCAGCCTTCAGGGGGTCAGACCTCGCAACAGTCGCGCATGAATATCGCCAAAACCACCGTTGCTCATGCACACCAGGTGGTCCCCCGGTTGGGCGGCAGACAGCACCTGGGCGACCACTGCCTCAACGGTGTCGGCCACGTGCGCCCGCCCCCCCAACGGTGCTAGCGCTGCCCGCGGGTCCCAGTCCAGGCCACCGGCGTGGCAAAACAACAGATCGGCCTTCGCCAGACTGTCGGGCAACTGGGCCGTCATGACGCCCAGCTTCATGGTGTTGCTACGGGGTTCAAAAATCGCCAGAATCCGGTCAGCTTTCCGGTCCGCGCTGTCGAGCTGTCGGCGTAAGCCGTCGAGCGTGGTGGCAATTGCCGTGGGGTGATGGGCAAAGTCGTCGTACACCGTGATATCGCCGCCCGCCCTGTGCACCGTGCCCACCACTTCCATGCGACGCTTGACGCTTTGAAAGCTGGCCAGAGCACCCGCAGCCGCTGTGGGGGAAACGCCCGCATGTTCGGCTGCCGCGATCGCCGCCAGCGCATTGAGTTGGTTGTGGGTGCCGCTGAGCGACCAGGTCACCCGGGCGACCTGCAAGCCAGTGCGCAGCACCGCGAAATCATGCGGCTCGCCCAGGGCCGTGAAACCGTCCGGCGTCGATACCGCGTCACCAAAGCGCACGCACTCACTCCAGCAGCCCTGGGCCATGACGCGCTCCAGCGCCGTTGCTGCGCTGTTGACGACCACGCGCCCTTGGGCAGGCACCGTGCGGACGAGGTGGTGAAATTGCCGCTCGATCGCTGCCAAGTTGTCGAAAATGTCGGCGTGGTCAAACTCCAGGTTGTTCAGCACCGCCGTTCTGGGGCGGTAATGCACAAACTTGCTGCGTTTGTCGAAGAAAGCGGTGTCGTATTCGTCAGCCTCGATCACAAAGTAAGTGCTCGCTCCAAGTCTGGCCGACACGCCGAAATTTAGCGGCACCCCGCCTACGAGAAAGCCGGGCTCCAGGCCCGCCTGATCCAAAATCCAGCTCAACATGGCGGTCGTCGTGGTTTTGCCGTGGGTGCCAGCCACCGCCAGCACGTGGCGCCCTTGCAGGACATGCTCGGCCAGCCACTGCGGCCCACTGGTGTAAGGCGCGCCGCTGTTCAAAATGGCCTCCATCAGCGGAAATTTGGGCGAACCATCGGCCAGGCGTGCGCGTGACACGACATTGCCGACGACAAACATATCAGGCTTACCGGACAATTGTGTTAACTGGTCGACCGCGTAGCCCTCGATTAACTCGATGTCCAGCGCACGCAACTGGTCGCTCATGGGCGGATAGACTCCGGTGTCGCATCCCGTGACGGTGTGCCTGGCCTGCCTGGCCAGCGCAGCTAAACCGCCCATGAACGTGCCGCAAATTCCGAGAATGTGTATGTGCATGGCGTTCATTTTAGAAGCCGCCTGGACGCCCAATGGCTTTAAACTGGCAAGCCCACATGTCAAAGTGTCTGCTGTGCAAACCCTCCAACTTGAAATTGCTGCGGCTGCAGCGGCGCTGATCGTTGAAGAAGGTCTGGAATACGGTCCGGCCAAACGACGGGCGGTCAAGCAGCTAGCCTTGCCCGGGAGAGCCGAACTGCCCGACAACGACCAGATCGAGGACGCCGTGCGGGAGTACATCACTGTCTTTTGCGGCGATACCCAACCCGCTGAGTTGAAAGCCCTACGCGAGCTGGCGCTGATATGGATGCAGCGGATGGCCCAGTTCCGGCCGTATCTGACGGGTGCGGTGTGGCACGGAACCGCGACGCGTCTGTCCGATATTTATATCCAGCTGTTTTGCGACGACCCCAAGTCGGCGGAGATCGCCCTGATTGAGCACAACGTAGACTACGAACCTCGCACGATCACCGGGTTCAAAGGAACTGCAGTCGAGGCGCTGAGTTTGTCCAGTTTGTGCGCACCGCTGGCGGAGACGGTCGGCGTGCATTACGTGGTCTACGATCACGATGACCTTCGTGGCGCTCTGCGTCCGGATGCCAAAGGGCGTAAGCCCCGAGGCGACCTGGCCGCTGTGCAGAAACTTTTATCGACTGAATCTGGAGCCTGACTTTTGAACCGCAGAAAATTGATGTACGGTGCCGCAGGGGCAGCAGCTCTTTTGGCTGGGGGTGGATTCGCTGCGTGGCGACATGGCATCAATGTGCCGCCGCACACCGCCGATGGCGGCGTGTCTGAAAGCAATTCGACAGTCGACGCTTTTTGGCGCCTGAGCTTTGACACCCCCGTCGGAACGACGCTGGCTATGAGCAGCTTTCGAGGTAAACCACTTCTAGTTAACTTCTGGGCGACATGGTGCCCACCTTGTGTCGAAGAGCTGCCGCTTTTGGACTACTTCTATCAGGAAAACAAGTCTAAAAACTGGCAAGTGTTGGGTTTGGCCGTTGACCAGCCCAGTGCTGTGCGGACGTGGCTGCAAGCCAAACCGTTGAATTTCCCCGTAGGAATGGCCGGTCTGTCCGGTACAGATCTGAGCAAATCGTTGGGTAATCTTGCAGGAAGCCTGCCGTTCTCGGTGGTTTTCAGCAGAAGCGGGACGGCCGTACATCGCAAAATCGGCAAGGTAGAGCCTGAAGAATTGGCTCGGTGGGCACTGTTGAAATAAGCCGTGTGCTGGGTCGTGCCGCTTGCTTTGGGGCTATGTATGCATCGGGTAAACTCTGCCGCTTCGACAATAGCCCTGACATTAATGCGAGATTATTTGGCTTTGTGTCTTTTAGAAAACAGTAGACGGGCGTAGTAAGCTGATAAGACATAAGCGTCTTGGGTCTCGACCTCCTGCTGCCCATT
Organism: Polaromonas sp.; assembly: GCA_031363755.1. GTDB lineage: Bacteria > Pseudomonadota > Gammaproteobacteria > Burkholderiales > Burkholderiaceae_C > Polaromonas. The sequence goes on along the minus strand of JANLUZ010000033.1, from coordinate 31,499 downwards.
AACTGAAGCGGTGACCTGTTCGGGCACCACCCATCATTTCCCACCTCGACTGAGAACCGCCATGGATTTACGAAAACTGAAAACCCTGATTGATTTGGTGTCGGAGTCCAATGTATCCGAGCTGGAAATTACCGAAGCCGAGGGCAAGGTGCGCATTGTCAAGTCCAGCGGTGCTCCGCTGGTGATGCAGCAACCGACCTTGGCGATGATGCCCGTACAGGGGGCGACGCCTGCTGCCGCCGAAGTGCCGGCTGCAGCACCGGTTGCCCCTGCCGGTCATGCCGTCAAATCCCCGATGGTGGGAACGTTCTATCGTTCTTCTAGCCCAGGCGCTAAGTCCTATGTCGAAGTGGGCAGTGTCGTCAAGGAAGGCGACACCATCTGCATCATCGAGGCGATGAAAATCCTCAATGAGATTGAAGCCGACAAGTCCGGAACGATCAGCAAGATTTTGAGTGAAAACGGACAGGCTGTGGAATACGGACAGCCACTGTTCCTGATCGAATAACCGGGCCGTTCGGATGTTTAAAAAGATACTAATTGCGAACCGGGGTGAAATCGCTCTGCGAATCCAGCGCGCCTGCCGTGAACTGGGTGTCAAGGCGGTGATGGTGTATTCCGAAGCAGACCGCGAAGCCAAGTACATCAAGCTTGCTGACGAGTCGGTGTGTATCGGCCCTGCATCGTCGGCGCAGAGTTACCTGAACATGCCGGCCATCATCTCCGCTGCGGAAGTCACGGACGCCGAGGCAATTCATCCTGGATATGGGTTTTTGAGCGAAAACGCTGATTTTGCCGAGCGGGTCGAGCAAAGTGGCTTCAAATTCATCGGCCCCTCGCCAGAGTCCATCCGAATCATGGGTGACAAGGTTTCGGCGAAACAAACCATGATCAAGGCGGGAGTGCCCTGCGTTCCTGGATCCGAAGGTGCGCTGCCTGACGACCCTGTCATCAGCAAGCGCACTGCAAAGCAGGTCGGTTACCCCGTCATCATCAAGGCAGCCGGCGGCGGCGGTGGTCGCGGCATGCGGGTGGTGCACACTGAAGCAGCGTTGATTCATGCGGTGCAGACCACAAAAGCGGAAGCTGCTGCAGCGTTTGGCAACCCTGAGGTGTATATGGAGAAGTTTCTCCAGAACCCGCGTCATATTGAAATTCAGATCATGGCGGATCAGTTTAAGAACGCGGTTTGGCTGGGCGAGAGAGATTGCTCGATGCAGCGTCGCCACCAGAAGGTCATCGAAGAAGCGCCCGCACCGGGCATTCCGCGCAAACTGATCGAACGCATTGGTGAACGGTGTGTCGCTGCGGTTAAGAAAATTGGGTACCGTGGGGCTGGCACATTCGAGTTCTTGTATGAAAACGGTGAGTTCTATTTCATTGAAATGAACACCCGCGTACAGGTTGAACACCCGGTGACCGAGTGGATTACCGGTATTGACATTGTGCGCACGCAGATCATGGTGGCAGCCGGGGAACGTTTGCCCTTCGTGCAGCGTGATATTCAGCTGAAAGGGCATTCGATCGAGTGCCGCATCAACGCTGAGGACCCCTACAAGTTCACGCCGTCGCCAGGGCGGATCACCAATTGGCACACACCAGGCGGCCCCGGCGTGCGTGTGGACTCGCACATTTACGCCAATTATTTTGTACCCCCCAACTACGACTCGATGATCGGAAAAATCATTGTGCACGGCGACACGCGTGAACAGGCGCTTGCGCGTATGAGCACTGCGCTGGCTGAAACGGTGGTCGAAGGTATCAACACGAACATTCCCCTGCACCGGGAATTGATGGTGGACGCCAAATTCATGGATGGCGGCACGAATATTCACTATCTTGAAGAGTGGTTGTCCAAGCGTGCGCGCTGAATTGGTGATGTGCTTTTGGTTTTCACGGAAAGTTGCCAGATGAGTTTGTTTGAATTGATCCTGCTGGCACCGGTTGGTGAAGTCGAAACGATCAGTGAAGCCCTCGAGGCGTTAGATGCCCTGAGCGTATCTGTTGAGGATGCCGATGCGCACACCCCGGCAGAGCAGGCCCTGTTTGGCGAGCCGGGTATGCCGTCGCCGAAAGCTGGCTGGGAGCGCTCGCGCATCGTTTCATTGTTTGATACCGAAGCGTCGGCGAAGGGCGCGGCTCAATTGCTTCAGGTGCAAGATTTTTTCGGCGAGTGTGCCGTAGTGGCTGTAAAGCCGGTTCCAGAACAAGACTGGGTGCGCCTGACCCAGTCGCAATTCACACCTGTTGAAATTACGCCTGAATTCTGGATCGTTCCGACTTGGCATGAGCCTCCGGTGCAGGCACGGCAGTTGATTCGTCTGGATCCAGGTTTGGCATTCGGCACGGGCACGCATCCGACAACCCGGATGTGTCTGAAATGGGTCGCGAAAAGCGTTGACAACAGCGTGATGTTGGGCCGTGTACTCGACTATGGCTGCGGTTCGGGCATTCTGGCCATTGGCGCTGCGAAATTCGGTGCGGTTGATATTGATGCGGTCGACATTGATCCGGCCGCAGTCGTTGCGACAGTGGCCAATTCGCAAGCCAACCACGTGATCTTGAATGCTGGCTTGCCCGATCTGGCCGAGGGTCAGTACAACACGGTGCTGGCAAATATTCTGGCGACGCCGCTGCGAGTTCTGGCGCCGCTGTTGACCGCTTATGCCCGGGGCGGGAACCTGGTGCTGGCAGGAATTTTGTCGCGTCAGGCAGAGGAGCTAAAAGCGGCTTACGCTCCTTACTGTGCCCTGCAAGTCAGCGATGAAGAAGACGGCTGGATTTTAATGACTGCCCGGTGCTGATCAGTTCAGGCGAATTCCCCGACTGCACCACCACCAAGATGGTGTGATGCGATGGCTGCCAGCTCACTCATTCGGTTCTTGCAGAATCAACGCCAAAATTCGGCGTTGATTCTGCAAGAAGGTCGCCTTTTACAATATCAGCCATCATGAGTCTCGTCACCCGCTGCCCCGCCTGTGGCACGATGTTCAAAGTCGTCGCGGACCAACTTCGGGTGTCGCAGGGCTGGGTGCGTTGTGGCGGTTGTTCCGACGTTTTTGATGCCAGCAAGCACTTTCAAAGTGCAGTTCTACCGGTCTTGGACGATGAATCCCAGATCGAAAAACTTGCCAGAGGTTTGCCTGATGTCGCTGCGTTTGAGCCTCCGACCGTAGGCGTTGCCGACGAAGTGATGCTACCGACTTCGCACTTGAACGCAACCCTTGGTCCGGAACCTCAGATACAGCTGGTGGAACATGTTGAAAGACGATACTCTGAAGAGGTGGGTCATATGGTGTCAAAGGAGGTGGCCGAGCCAGAGCCGCAGCCGGATTCCATTGATTGCCTGACGGAGCCCCCCGATTTCGAAGACGTCTCTTTTGTTCGCAAGGCGCAGCGGCAAGCCGCGTGGCGAACGCCTGGTGTAAGGTTTGCCCTGGCGGCATTGGCGGGTGTGTTCATGGTGTCGCTGGGCGGTCAGTGGATGCTCCAGCACAAGGACCAAATCGCGGTGATCGAACCCAGGACGGTTGCGGTTCTTCGGGCTGCGTGCAGACCTTTGGGTTGCCGTATCAAGCCACTGCGCCGTATAGAGTCACTTGTGATCGACAGTGCCAGTTTCACCAAAGTAGATGGTCGGAATTTTCGTTTGAGTTTTGTGCTGAAAAACACAGCAGACTTGCCGCTTGAGGCTCCGCTGCTCGAATTGACACTGAGCGACAGTCAGGACAAAGCAGTGTTAAGGCGGGTGTTGCTGCCTGCTCAGTTCGGGTTTCGTGGGGATGCAGCACTGGCGGTTCGCAGCGAAACAAACGGCCTGGTCAACTTAACAGTTGTGCCCGACGAAAACCTTGACAACCCTGTTTCTGCAGCCCTGGTAGCGGGCTACCGTGTGCTGGTTTTTTACCCTTGATGCGATTGAGAATTGAATGTCTGTTTTGATTTGTGGCTCCCTGGCCTTTGACACCATCATGAATTTTGAAGGGCGCTTTGCGGAGCAGATCCTGCCTGATCAACTGCACATTCTCAACGTGTCATTTTTGGTGCCAACGCTGCGTCGCGAGTTCGGTGGGTGTGCGGGCAATATTACTTACGGTCTGCGTCAATTGGGCGGTGAAGCCCTCCCTATGGCGATGGTTGGCGATGACGGAACAGAGTATCTACAGCGGCTGGAGAGCCAGGGAATTCGATGCGACTTCGTTCGGCAAACCACAGGAACTTACACCGCGCAAGCCTTGATCATGACGGACCGCGATAACAATCAAATCACGGCCTTTCATCCAGGCGCGATGATGCAGGCACACGACAACACCATTGAATCGCGGCCCGATATTCGTCTGGGTATCATTTCTCCGGATGGTCGCGAAGCGATGCTGCAGCATGCACAGCAGTTCAAGGTTGCCGGCATTCCCTTTGTGTTTGATCCGGGTCAGGGCCTGCCCATGTTCAGCAAGCACGAGTTGGCAGAGTTCATTGCGCTTGCAGATTGGGTGACTGTCAACGACTATGAGGCCAAAATGCTGTGCGATCGCACAGGGCTCAGTTGCGCTGAAATCTCTCACCGGGTGCAGGGGTTGATTGTCACTTTGGGAGAGCGGGGTTGCGACGTTTGGGTGGGGGGGCATAACGAGCGCGTGCCTGCAGTACTGGCGCATGAGGTTCTTGATCCTACGGGCTGTGGTGATGCGTTTCGTAGCGCTGTTTTATTTGGGCTGGAGCGCGGGTGGTCCCTGAAGCGCTGCGCGCAATTGGGAGCGCAGTTGGGCGCAGTTAAAATTGCCAGTCGCGGCGGTCAAAACTATGTTGTAAGCGCGGAAGAGCTCCAGACATGGACAACAGCTGGTGCAGCTCGTCCGACCGATTTGAAGCGTGCGCCAGATTAGTAGAGCCCAAATCCAGGCGTCGCATGAACTGTGGCGCTGCTACTTCGACGCGTCCGGATCGGGCTGACCAGCAGGTCCGGGTCAACTCTGCGCGCTGCAGCTATGGGTGCGGCAACACGACGCTGTTTGTGACGTGGCCTCTTCATCACTTTGATATTGGCATGGAATTTGGAGGCATTCAGCAAGCCATTTTTTCAGTGCGATATTTGCGTGACCGTCTACCGGCGGTGCCTTGAACTTGAGGCGAATGGTAGATCTCCCGCTGGCGCTATGAAAACCAGTGAGCGTCGTGGCTGCGGGGTGAGGTACTACATACAAAGTGACAGTGATGTCACCTCCTTTTGCAGGGCACAAAACGCCGTCTCTGAACGGCGCGTCAACGTTCGCCTTTCCAGCCTATTAAGAAAAAAGCCCTGCATCTTTCGATGTTGGGCTTTTTGAACAAGTTTGTCGAGATCAGGGCTTGCCAGCTGTTGGGAATGGCCAGGCTGCCTGGGGGTTTAGGATCGTCTGCGCCGAAGGAGCCGTAGATTTTTTGGCTGCCTTTTTGGGAGCCGCTTTTCTCTCTACTTTTTTGGCAATCGGTGACGATGCAACTGTCTTTTTTGCCCCTGTTTTCGCAGCAGCTTTGGTCGCAACCTTGGTGGCAACTTTTGGTGCGGTCTTGACAGCCGTTTTCACAGCCGGCTTTACTGCAGTTTTTGCAGGCGCTTTCAGCGCTGATTTAACCGGGGCCTTTCTGACAGCAACTGTTTTTGCTGTTGCTTTTTTAGCTGGAGCAGCAGTTTTCACAACTGGCTTGGCGATTGCCGCCTTTTTCGTTAGCGCCTTGCTGGCCACCACTTTTTTGGCTGGTGCTTTTTTAGCTGCGACTTTTACAGTGACGGCTTTTTTAGCGGGTGCATTTTTAGCGGCTGCTTTTTTAACTGGTGCTTTGGCCGCTACCGCTTTCTTGGCGGGGACTTTCTTCGCAGGTTCTGTTTTTGCCACCACTTTTTTCGCGGGAGCTGTTTTTTGCGCAGTCGTTTTCGCTGCAGGTTTTTTCGCAGTTGCCATAGTTATCTCCTTGATCACATTGCAAAGAGCACTTCACGCAGGAAGCACGTGAAGCGATTCACAGCGTTGGGCCATTTATTCAGAGCCCAGCGCCGCGAACGCAGGAGCAAAGCCCAAGCAGCGCGGCTTGGCGCTGTCCTTGGTCAATGCATATCTAGAAATCACGCAAGGAAGTTTTTCAATCCCAGGACAAAGCGCCACCGGACTGATACTCGATAACGCGAGTTTCGAAAAAGTTACGTTCCTTCTTGAGATCAATCATTTCGCTCATCCATGGGAACGGATTTTCTTCGTGTGGAAACAAAGTTTCCAGACCAATTTGAGTGGCTCGGCGGTTGGCGATATAGCGCAAATAACCTTTGAACATGGATGCGTTTAAACCCAAAACTCCCCGCGGCATCGTGTCTTCGGCATAACGGTATTCAAGCTCAACCGCTTTCAGGAACAGCGCCTTAATTTCCCCCTTGAACTCGGCGGTCCAAAGGTGGGGATTTTCAAGCTTGAGCTGATTGATCAGGTCAATGCCGAAGTTGCAATGCATGGACTCGTCGCGCAAGATATATTGATACTGCTCTGCAGCACCTGTCATCTTGTTCTGGCGGCCCAGCGCAAGAATTTGCGTGAAACCCACATAGAAGAACAAACCTTCCATCAGACAAGCAAAAACGATTAGCGACTTGAGAAGCGTCTGATCTGCCTCTGGCGTGCCCGTCTTGAAGTTGGGGTCCGAAATGACCTCAATGAATGGGATCAGAAACTGGTCTTTGTCCTTGATGGACTGAACTTCGTTGTAAGCATTGAAGATTTCGGCCTCATCAAGGCCCAATGACTCTGTGATGTATTGATAGGCATGCGTGTGGATCGCTTCTTCGAAGGCTTGGCGAAGCAAAAACTGGCGGCACTCAGGCGCCGTGATGTGGCGATAAGTTCCCAACACAATGTTGTTGGCGGCCAAGGAATCGGCAGTGACGAAAAACCCCAGATTGCGTTTGACCAATCGGCGTTCGTCCTCTGTCAAACCGTTTGGGTCTTTCCACAAGGCGATGTCTCGCGTCATGTTGACTTCCTGCGGCATCCAATGATTAGCGCAAGTGGCAAGGTATTTTTCCCATGCCCATTTGTACTTGAACGGCACCAATTGGTTGACGTCGGTTTGTCCGTTGATAATTCGCTTGTCGGAGGCTTTGACGCGTTTGGCAGCAGCAACGACAGGTTTCGCACTTGGTAGTGAGAGCATTGTGTCGTGCGACGTGATTGGCGCTGGGCGTGGTGCGCCGTCGTCGAGCAGTGTAGGCACCAGCGGAGAGTTTGAAAAAACAGGCGGTAGCTCAGCTGAGTGGGTGCTGAATGCACCACTGTGATGTGTTTTTTGCGATGATGGCTTGACTTCGTCGTCCCAGGTCAGCATTGTGATTTCCAATATTTTTAGATTATGAAAGCTGTAAGAAAAAATGAAAAGTAATCATTTTTTCGCCGTACTTTAGTGTTGTTCAATTGCGTCGAAAGCGATAGAAGTGATCGCAGTTCAATCTCGCAGTAGCGAAAGAATTTCAGTTTCGCCAATCATTGGCACGCTTCGCATCCTGGATCGTCAATCGCACAGAATTTAATGTCTGTTGCTGGCATGGCGTTCATTTGCGTCTGCGCTGCGGCAGCTGCCTTTTCCATCGCCTGCATAGCCTGTGTTTCGGTGGCGGAGCTTGATGAAACTGAATTCATCTTACCGGCAGCTACCGTCGATTTCTCGACATGCGTAGCGCTCTGGGTGCGCAGGTAATAGGTGGTTTTCAGCCCGCGCAACCAAGCCAGTTTGTACGTGTCGTCCAGTTTCTTCCCTGAAGCGCCGGCCATGTAAATGTTGAGTGACTGTGCCTGATCAATCCACTTCTGGCGACGCGCAGCGGCTTCAACAATCCAGGATGTCTCCACCTCAAATGCAGTGGCATAAAGAGCCTTGATGTGTTGGGGCACTCGGTCAATCGGTCGCAGTGAGCCGTCGTAATGTTTGAGATCAACCACCATGACGTCATCCCAAAGACCTAGCTGTTTCAGGTCACGAACGAGATAGTGATTGATGACCGTAAATTCGCCAGACAAATTGGACTTAACCGACAAATTACCAAAACACGGCTCAATACAAGCATCGACACCAATGATGTTTGAAATAGTGGCCGTTGGCGCGATGGCAACACAGTTGGAGTTGCGCATGCCATCCAGGGCAATTTTTTGACGGAGAGCCTCCCAGTCCAGCGTCATGGAGCGATCAACTTCGACATAGCCTCCGCGCTCCTGAGCCAGCATGTCGATGGTGTCAAGAGGCAAAATGCCTCTGTCCCAGAGCGAGCCTTTGTAGCTTGCATACCTGCCGCGTTCTTTGGCCAGCTCTGTAGACGCCCAGTAGGCGTGATAGCAGACGGCTTCCATGGAAGTGTCGGCAAAATCAACAGCAGCCTGCGAGGCGTAAGGCACGCGCAGTTCATACAGGCAATCCTGAAAACCCATGATGCCCAGCCCCACTGGACGATGACGCATATTGGAGTCCCGAGCCTTTTTGACAGCGTAGTAATTGACATCAATGACGTTGTCCAGCATGCGCATGGCTGTGGTGATGGTCTTTTTTAGCTTGTCGTGGTCTAGAACTTTGGCACCGTCTGGGCCGTCCTTGAGGTGCTGAACCAAGTTGACTGAACCCAGATTGCACACAGCTGTTTCTGTGTCGCTGGTGTTCAATGTGATCTCTGTGCACAAGTTGGATGAGTGCACGACACCCACGTGCTGCTGTGGCGAGCGAATGTTGCAGACGTCCTTGAATGTAATCCACGGGTGCCCGGTTTCAAACAGCATGGAAAGCATCTTGCGCCACATGTCTGAGGCCTGAAGCGTACGCGAAGGCTTGATCTCTCCACGAGCAGCCTTGGCTTCGTAAGCAGTATAAATTTTCTCGAACTCTTTGCCAAATTTGTCGTGCAGGTCGGGTGTGTCGTTGGGCGAGAACAAAGTCCAGCTTCCCTTTTCCATCACGCGGCGCATGAACAGATCAGGAATCCAGTTGGATGTGTTCATGTCGTGTGTACGGCGACGATCATCTCCCGTATTTTTTCGCAGCTCCAAAAACTCTTCAATGTCCAGGTGCCATGTTTCCAGGTAGGCGCACACCGCACCCTTGCGCTTGCCACCCTGGTTCACCGCAACGGCGGTATCGTTCACCACCTTGAGGAAAGGCACAACACCTTGGGACTCGCCGTTGGTACCCTTGATGTGCGCGCCCAAAGCGCGCACGGGTGTCCAATCATTGCCCAGCCCGCCTGCAAACTTGGATAACAGCGCGTTTTCCTTGATCGCGTCGTAAATGCCGCCCAGGTCATCGGCAACTGTCGTGAGGTAACACGATGAAAGCTGCGAGCGCAGGGTTCCTGCATTGAACAGTGTTGGTGTGCTCGACATAAAGTCAAACGATGACAGCACCTCGTAGAACTCGATGGCCTTGTCTTCGCGGTTGACTTCGTTGAGAGAGAGCCCCATGGCGACGCGCATGAAAAAAGCTTGTGGCAGTTCAATGCGCTGCTTACGGACGTGCAGAAAGTAGCGGTCGAAAAGCGTTTGCAAGCCGAGGTAATCAAACTGCAAATCACGCTCGGGTTTCAGTGCTGCGCCGAGTCGTTCCAGGTCGAACTGCTGCAATTTCTCATCGAGAAGTTCGTTCTCAACGCCTTTAGCGATGAACTGGGGAAAGTACGACACATAGCGCTCTGCCATGTCTTCATGCCGAACTTCCTCGCCCAGCACTTCGCGGCGAATTGTGTGCATGAGCAAGCGCGCGGTGGCGTAGGTGTAATCTGGGTTTTTCTCGATCAGCGTACGAGCCGCCAAAATAGAGGCTTTGTAGACTTCGTCGATTGGCACGCCGTCGTACAGATTGCGCATGGTCTCGGACACGATCGGCTCGGGTCGGATGTCAGCGCCCAAGTTAGCGCACGACGCCTGGATGAGCAACTCAAGATTACGGACATCCAGTGCAACCTTTTGGCCGCGATCCATGACATGCAGCACAGGGGCATCAGAGGCTGGAATTTGCTGCTGGCGAGCACGTTCTTGCGTACGCTTTTCGCGGTACAACACATAAGCACGGGCAATTTCATGGTGTCCGCCACGCATCAAACCCAATTCCACCTGGTCCTGGACATCTTCGATGTGAAAGGTGCCGCCTCCTGGCCGTGAGCGCATAAGTGCACGCATGACGGCCTGGGTCAAGTCGTTTACTGTCTCACGGACGCTGGCCGACGCTGCACCCTGCGTGCCGTGAACCGCTAAAAACGCCTTCATCATGGCAACTGCAATTTTGTTGGGTGCGAAGGGAACCACCGCGCCGTTGCGCCGGATGATCTGGTAGCTGCTGTAGGGGTTTGTCGCGGCGCTGCCTTGCTCGTTTAATGCGGTGCTTGCGTGTGCCCGAGTCGCCTCGTGCGTAGTGTTGTGTGTGGTTTGCATAACTTCCTATTGGGGTTGGCGCTGCTCTGCGGCGAGTCCTGCGCAGGCGTCGACGTTGACGGCTACGCCTGCCGGACAGCGAATCCAGCAGGCAACAAGCATTTCAAGATGCCCATGATGAACTTGACGAAGGGGAAAACAGGTAACGCGGGTGAAGTGCATGGCTGTTGCATTGCAGTAAGCGGGCCTCTTAAACACCACATCTAGCGTTTTTGGCTTGATGAAAGCGCTACCGGTAGTGTTTCATTCTAGGACTGTTTTCCTGTTTGCTGGCAATTGTTTTTGATTTTGTTACGTAATTTATAGCTTGTACTGGTGCGCATCACAGCAAGAAAAAAAGGCGCTCAGCTTCATTGGGTACTTCGTCAGGCAAATGTTGGCTATGGCGCCATCCAACGGGCCATCGCGATGCGTTGCAGGGCAGGACGCAGTCGCGCCTTCAAGTCTTCGCCGGGAAGTGGTGAGGGGGCAACCCCAGGCTGGATTGCAACTGCGTCCAGTCAAAGCCGGGTCCCGGATCACGTTTTCGCCCGAGTGCGATGTGCTCATGCCCCGCAATGTGGTCAATGGGCAGTCGTTCCAGCAATGCGGCGCACAACGCGCTCAGGCTGTCATATTGCGCAGCCTCGAAGGCGTCACCTTCCAGACCCTCCAGCTCAATGCCAATCGAGTTGTCATTGCAATTGCTTTTCCCTCGGTAAAAAGATTCGCCGGCATGCCACGCCCTGTCGTCGACACTGACAAATTGCCATAACCCGCCCGTCCTCGTGATGAAGAAGTGGGCTGACACCTTCAGATCGCGAAGGGTCTCGAAATAGGGATGCGCATCCCACTTCAGCGTGTTGGTGAAAAGGCGCTGAACGTCGCCCGTGTCAAATTGACCCGGCGGCAAACTGATGGAGTGAATGACAATCAGATCGACGTTCACCTGCGCAGGACGCGGCCCGAAGTTCGGAGACTCAGCATGCCGGGCAAATCGATACCAGCCCTGGTGCCACAGCGCGTGGTTTGGAGTTTCCACATCGTCTGGCGTCATGAGCAACTGTCACCTGCCGCATCGTCGTCGCCCGGCGTAACAATATTGAGGCGTGTGATGCGGTACCGGATTTGCCGCAGGCTCAGCCCCAGTTGAGCGGCTGCAGCGGTTCGGTTGAAGCCGTTTTCTGCCAGCACCTTGGACAAAATAGTGCGCTCCTGCAGGTCAAGATAGTCTTGAAGGTTGGCCGGCACCGCCACATCGGGCGTGACTTCGGCCAGATCAAAATCGAGCTCGCCGCCGTCTCCGAGCGCCACAGCCCGATGCAGCATATTCTCCAGTTCCCTGACATTGCCATGAAACGCATGCGCACTGAGCTGCTTCAGGGCCGCTTCGGTCAGCCCGGGCAATGCAAGGCCTGATTCACCACAAATTCGAGTCAGCAATGCCCTGCACAACGCCGGAAGATCTTCAACTCGCTCACGCAATGCGGGAACGGTAATTTCGATCACATTCAAGCGGTAATACAAGTCTTGCCGGAACAATCCAGCGTGCACGCCGGCATTCAGGTCTTTGTGCGTGGCACTGACGATTCGAACGTCCACAACATCTTCTTGCGCAGAACCCAGCGGCCGGACGGCACGCTCCTGAATCGCACGCAGCAGCTTGGATTGCATGGCCAGCGGCAGGTCACCAATCTCATCGAGGAACAAAGTGCCGCCTTTGGCCGCTTGAAAGTAGCCCAAGCGATCCTGGGTTGAGCCGGTGTAGGCCCCTTTGCGGGCGCCAAAAAATTCGGCCTCAAGCAAGTTTTCAGGAATCGCCCCGCAATTGACCGCCACAAACGGGCCATTGGACCGGTGGCTACAGCCGTGCACGGCTCGTGCGACCAACTCTTTTCAGGTTCCTGACTCGCCTTGAATCAGGATCGGTGCCATGCTGCCCGCCACTTTGGCGATGCGCGCCTTGACGTTGCGCATGGGGGTCGAATCTCCAACCAGTTTTTCGAGCACCGCGTTGGCCGGTGGCAGTGTGGCAGGCGGTTCAATAGTCGCTGCAGGCGCTTTTCCCACGCTGTCTGCAGCACCTGGCACCTTGGCGGCTTTACCTATTACCGCGGACCCGGTGGGCGCACCCGAATCGACCAGTGGCCCGCCCTGAATGGCAGCCGCCACCACGCTGCGAAATTGCTTGAGGTCGACGGGTTTGGTGAGGTAGTCAAACGCACCGGCTTTGAGCGCTTCCACTGCATTTTTGGCAGAGCCATGGGCGGTGATGACCACGCAGCGCTCGGTGCGCTGTTCTGCAGCCAGCTCTTTGAGCAGTTCCAGCCCTAGGCCATCAGGCAAACGCATGTCGGTGATCACTGCGTCAAAGTGCTGGTCACGCAGATGGGCGCGCGCCTCTTCAAGATCTCCCGCGGACTCGACGCGATAGCCCTCTCGCAGCAGTGTGAGTTCGTACAGCGTGCGCAGGTCAGGCTCGTCGTCGATAACAAGAACCTGTGCGGTTGGCGCAGACATAGAGGTGTTCATGGCATGAAGGTTTAAAGAAACGTCAGCGAGGCGCCGGGACAGTCTCGAACAGCGAGGCATCGGAGGCCAAAAGGGGCGACGCAGGTCTTAACAGGATAAAAAATTCGTTGCCACTGGCTTGGCCCCGCTGTGCCCTCTGGTAGTGAATTTGTGCGCTGTAGCGCGCGCACAGCTCCCGACAAATATACAAACCCAAGCCGCTTGAGCGACTTTCCGATGAGAAAAATGGCTCGAAAAGATGCGCCTGCACCGATGCTTCAAGCGGCAGTCCATCGCTCCATACCGACACGCGCAGCTGCTCGGTGAGCAGGTCGGTTGACACCTGGATGGACGCTGGCGTGTCAGTGGCGTAACGCATGGCGTTGTCGAGCAAGTTGATCATCACCCGGCGCAGGTGGTCTTCGTCAAACCACACGGCGGCGTCTGGCGCGCCGTAGTGGGTTTGAAGGCGCTGGGTGGCGCTGCTCTGGCTCGCCCAGTCGAGCGCTATCCTGCGCACGGTCATGTCCAGTTGCAGGCCGTTGAGAACCGGTGGCGGTAGCTGTTCCTGCACCCGGGAGACGTTGAGAATTTCGTCAACAATCTTGGCCAGGCGCAGCGCGTTTTGCCGCACCATGGTGGTGAGCTGGCGATGGGCCGGCTCGTTGAGGTCTTCTTCCAGCAATGCGTTGGCTTGCGTGATGGCGGCAAGCGGGTTTCTAATTTCATGGGCCACGGCCGCCGACATGCGTCCCATGGCGGCCATTTTCTCGGTGCGCACGCGCGCTTCCATCTCTCGCAGATCTTCGAGAAACATGATGCAGAGGTGATCACGCGCGGTGTCGGTTGACAGTGCCAGCCGGGTTCTGACGCGAAGGCGCTTGTCGGGCATGCCGGGAACCTGCAGCGTCACATCACCCTGCTGGGACACGCCCGCAGCAAACGTGCGAGTCATCAACGCCACCAGTGGCGCCCAGGCCGATTCGCGGGCCAACATAAAGGTGGTGTGGTGGCGGGTGTGCATCAGGCCCAGCAAGCTGCGGCAGGCCGGGTTTGACGACCGGATCACACCCTGAACATCCGCCACAAGCACACCTTCTGCCAGCGTGGCGACAACCAGGTCGCTGACCAACGCTTGCATGCGCGCTGCTGACTGGCTGACGCGGGTTCTTTGCTCCTGTTGGGCCAGACGAATGGCCAGCTGATTAGCCAGCAGGGCCACCAGAAAAAATCCCGAGCCACTCAACGCCGCCTGGAGCAGTCGCGGATTGAATTCCGCCAGCCCGAGCAGTGAACTCCACCAGGCGTTCGCCAGCAACAGCAGCGTCACCGTGGCGGCGGTTCCAAACGCCAGAAGAATCGGTCCAAGCACCGAAGCCAGCAGCACGGGCAGTGCAAACAGGGGTGCGTAGTTGATGCCGCCTGCCTGCAGGTATTCCAGCAGCGAAAAGGCCAGCACATCGACACCGATGGTCAGCAGCCATTGGGTGTCAAACCGGCTGCGGGGCGGGCGGGCGGTGCCGCGTATGCGCACCGCCACTGTGGCCAGCATGTAGGCGCCGCACACCAGCACGGCCAAGCGGCTGCTGCCGCCGCCCATGACGAAAATTACGACCTGCAGGCTAACCAGAACGCTGGCAATCGCGATGCGGGCGGTCATGAACACCCGCCAGATGCGGCGAAACGACGCCAGGTCCAGTTCGGCTTCCCCCCCGATCGGCGCCCCGTCCTCCCCGCTTCCCGTACTCAGCCACGGTTGGAACTGGGAGGATGCGTCCACGTCAGGCTCCGGCCTGGCGGCGATGCGCGTCACAGCAATAGTGTGCATTTCCGCCCTGAAGTGCCTCTGTCGTGGGCAGATGAACCCCGCAGGCTGCGCAGGCCACGATGTCGACCGGCGGCAGTCTGCGCGCTGGTGCGGGGGGCGCTTCGGACGCTCGTTGGTCCTTCTCAGCCTGGCGGTTGTGTCGCCAGAGCCAGAAAACGCCCAGAACCAGCCCGATGACCAACACATACTTCATGTTCGCCTCAAAATGACTTCAAGTACAAACCGCGAACCCACATAACCCAGCAACAGCAGGCCAGAACCCAGGTAGAGCACCCGGACGGCTTTGCTGCCACGCCAACCCAGCCGGGCCCGCCCGATCAGCAAAAAAGCAAAGGTGACCCACGCCAGAATAGAAAACACGGTTTTGTGGTTCCACATTCCTGCCAGACGCGGCCCGTAGAGCTGTTCGGCAAACACCCAGCCTACCAGCAACGTGGCTGAAAGCAGCATGAAACCGGCTTCCACAAAACGAAAGGTCAACCGTTCCAGTGTCATCAGAGGCACACCGGCATGGCCGGGCTCAGCCAACCGCATGGCCCGCTCTGCTCTTGACATCAGCCACCCATGCACAACGGCAGCCGCAAACAGGCCGTAAGACGCCAGGCCGAGGGCCCAGTGCAGCGGCAGCCAGGGTGACGCAATGGTGTGGTACGCGGTTCCCGGGAATAACAAAGCGAGCACCACCGCCACGCCACCCAGCGCCGAGAGTGCCCAGTGGGCTTGCAGTTGGGGCAGCAAGCGGGACTCGATGGCGTAGACCGTGAGCACCAGCCAGACGGTGATCGACAAGGCCGGCGCAAAACCAAACTGCGCCGGCTCACCCATCAGCCCGGCTGCCAACGCCGTGGCGTGGAACACCCAGGCAATCGCCAGCAAACTGCGAGTGCCCGCGCGGGCTGATGTTGGAGGTGTTGGGGCGTTGCCAGGGGGAGGCAGTGACCCGCCGACGGCCTGTCTGGCACGGTGCGCCGTGAGCGCGGCCATCGCCGCGTACGACGCAGCGGCCGCCAGTGACGCCGCAATTCCCCACGCGTTGCTCAAAGCTAAAATCATCAAGTGAGTTTATCCGCTGGCGCCGCGCGCGCTGCGTCATTCTGGCGTCGTCGCGCCCAGCTGCTGCGGTTTTGCAAAAGCCCGACGCCACCCGGTTTTGCGGTCGTTCGCCGTCAATTGCCTTCATTCGAACCTACTGCCCCATTTGCGTGGGGCCTCGCCCATGGCTTCAGCCCTTACTGACAAACTCTCCCGCCTCGTCAAGGAAATGCGTGGCCAGGCCCGTATCACCGAGTCCAACGTGCAAGACATGCTGCGCGAAGTGCGCATGGCCCTGCTGGAGGCCGACGTGGCGCTGCCGGTGGTGCGCGACTTCATTGCCCGCGTCAAGGAAAAGGCGCTTGGCCAGGAGGTGATGGGCTCGCTGTCACCGGGCCAGGCGCTGGTCGGCATTGTCAGCAAGGAGCTGTCGGCCACCATGGGCGAAGGCGTCAGCGACATCAACCTGAACGCCCAACCCCCCGCCGTGATCTTGATGGCCGGCCTGCAGGGTGCGGGTAAAACCACCACCACCGCCAAGCTGGCCAAGCACCTGATTGAAAAGCGCAAGAAAAAGGTGCTGACGGTGTCTGGCGACGTGTACCGCCCGGCGGCCATCGAGCAGCTCAAAACCGTGACCGCCCAAGCCGGGGCCGAGTGGTTTGCCAGCACGCCCGACCAGAAGCCGGTAGATATTGCCCGGGCCGCGCTGGACTACGCCAAGCGCCACTACTTTGACGTGCTGCTGGTGGACACCGACGGCCGCCTGGGCATTGACGAGGCGCTGATGGCCGAGATCAAGGAGCTGCACGCGGTGCTCAACCCGGTCGAAACTTTGTTTGTGGTGGACGCCATGCAGGGCCAGGATGCGGTGAACACCGCCCGCGCCTTCAAAGACGCGCTGCCGCTAACCGGCATTATTTTGACCAAAACCGACGGTGACTCACGCGGCGGCGCGGCACTCAGCGTGCGGCAAATCACCGGCGTGCCGATCAAGTTTTCAGGCACCAGCGAAAAAATCGACGGGCTGGAAGTGTTTGACGCCGAACGCCACGCCGGGCGTATTCTGGGCATGGGCGACATCGTCGCGCTGGTCGAGCAGATGGCCGCTGGCGTGGACATGGCAGCGGCGCAAAAGCTGGCGGCCAAGGTCAAGTCCGGCAGCGGTTTTGACCTGGACGACTTTTTAAGCCAGCTGCAGCAAATGAAGAACATGGGCGGCCTGGCCGGACTGATGGACAAGCTGCCCACACAAATGTCAGCCAAGGCCGGGCAAGTGGACATGGACAAGGCCGAAAAAGACATGAAGCGCAAGGAAGGCATCATTCAAAGCATGACCCCGCTGGAGCGCCGCAAACCCGAACTTATCAAAGCCACCCGCAAGCGCCGTATTGCTGCCGGCTCCGGCGTGCATGTTCAGGAAGTCAACCGCCTGCTCAACGAGTTTGAGCAAATGCAGGGCATGATGAAAAAGATGAAGGGCAGCGGCATGATGAAAATGATGAAAAAAATGGGCGGTATGAAGGGCATGCCGAAGTTTTGAGGGTGCAGGCAGTGCTTGCCAGCGCCCAGCGGCGCGTTCGCCTGGCTGCTATTGAATAAATAGCTATACAGGCAGCAAACACCTGGACGAAAAGCAGATTTGATTCAAAAATGTGCATTTCCAGGTGTTCAGGCAGGCTGCGAAGTCGCCCCAGGTGCCAATTCATCGATATTTCGAGCCAAATCATGCTGTAGTCCAGGTATTTGCTGCCTGTGTAGCTACTAAATCAGTAGCGCTTCATCCTTTCGTACCGCACTACCCGCAAAGCCCCACGCCACCATGCAAGGCCAACTCTTCACCCAAGACTTTCTGCACGCTGGCGTTCGGGAGACACCCGCGTTTGAGGCGGTGACGCCTGCGGTTTTTGACACGGTCCACGCTGCGCTGACAGCCGCCTTCACCGGATTGAATGCGGCGTCCACCATCAATGAAGCGCAAACCGAGCAGGCGGTGATCCAGAAGGTGCTGTGGGCCCTGGGCTGGGGCGACGACACCATGCCGCAGGTAAATTTGTCGGGCAAGCGCCGTGAAGATGTGCCCGATTTGCTGCTGTTTGCCGACGCGGCCGCCAAGGCCACAGCGCTGCCGCTCAAAGACGAGCAGCATTATCGCCATGGCCTGGCGATTCTGGAGGCCAAGCGCTGGCTGCGCCCGCTGGACCGTGGTGACCAAAGCGAAGCGTTCGACCCCGACGCGCCTTCTACCCAAATGCTGCGCTACCTGAGCCGGGCCGAAACCGTGTCGGACAAGGCCATTCAGTGGGGCATGCTCACCAACGGTGCGGTGTGGCGGCTGTACTGGCAGGGCGCGCGTTCGCGGTCTGAAGAGTTTTTTGAAATCGACCTGGCGGCCGCCCTGGGCGTGCCCGGCGTGCAGCCCGAGCTGGACGCTGTGGCGCCCGACCACGCCCTGCGCCTGTTTTATTTGTTCTTTCAGCGCGCAGCGTTTTTGCCGCAGTCGTGGGACGACGTGGGCCGCACCTTTCATGCCTACGCGCTGAATGAAGCCCGCATTTACGAAGAAAAAGTCTCGCAAGACCTGGGCGCGCGCGTGTTCCAGGACGTGTTTCCCCAACTGGCTGACGCGCTGGCCCGGGGCGACCTGCACGCCCAAACGCAGGAAACCGGCTACGGCCAGTTCAAGCGCCCCCAGTTCACCACCGCCTACCTCGACGAGGTGCGTGAAGCCGCGTTGGTGCTGCTGTACCGGCTGCTGTTTTTGTTCTACGCCGAAGACCGCAACCTGCTGCCCGCGCGCGACGCGCGGTATGCGCCCTACAGCGTGCGCCGCCTGCGGGAAGAGGTGCGGGACAAGGTGGATGCGGGAACGAAGTTTTCGCGGACAGTGGGATGGATTTGGCTGTCACTCAGGAACACGTTTACGCTGATTGACAAGGGGGACGATGAGGTTGGCATGCCGGCCTACAACGGCGGCTTGTTCAGTCGTGCCCGGTCGCCTCTCTTGGAGCGCGCTAACGTCGCGGACGCCGTCATAGCCCCAATCATTGACGCTCTATCCCGACGCACCGAGGAAGTTATTCGCGGCTGGATCAACTACCGCGACCTGTCCGTCTCACATCTGGGCGGTATTTACGAGCGGCTGCTTGAATACAGCCTGCTGCATGAAGTACAGGCCGCTGACAGTTACAAAGATAAGCCCGAGGTCAACCGCATCATTGCTGCCCCAGCCAGCTTTGCCCGCAAGGTGTCGGGCAGCTACTACACGCATGACGACCTGGTGCGGCTGATCTTGCGCGAGTCAGTGGGCCTGTTGGCCACCGAGCGCATGGCGGCGTTTGAAGCGCATATTAAAAAAGCCGGCAAAAAAGGCTCGGTGAACCCCGGTGAGTGGGACACCATTGACGCGCTCGACCCCGCCAGCCAGATTCTGGAACTCAAAATTTGTGACCCCGCCATGGGCAGCGGACACTTTTTGGTGGCGTTGGTGGATTATTTGGCTGACCGCGTGCTGGAAGCTATCAGCACAGCCACGCAGTGGGTGGGAGAGCAGCCGTGGGCCGCCCACCTGATGGAATCGGGCCGCCCCTGGCAAAGCCCGGTGCTGCAGCGCCTGGCGGCCATTCGCAAAAGCATCAAAACCACCGCCAAACACCACGGCTGGGCCGTGACGGACGCGCAGCTTGACGACCGTCACATCGTGCGCCGCATGATCTTGAAAAAGACGATTTTTGGCGTGGACAAGAACCCCATGGCCGTGGAACTGGCCAAAACCGCCCTGTGGCTGCACACCTTCACCGTGGGCGCGCCGCTGAGCTTTTTAGACCACCACCTGAAAATTGGCGACAGTCTGCACGGTGAAAAGCTGCCCGACGTGCAGCGCGGCCTGCAAAATTTGGGCGCATTGCTGCTCAGCACCGAGTTCGACCGCCTGGCCTTGGCCGCCAAAAACATCGCGCAGGTCGCTGACTTGACCGACGTGGACATTGCCGAGGCGCAACTGTCTAAACAACTCGCTACCGAGGCCGCCGCCCAAGTCGCGCCCATCCACGCCGTGCTGGACTTTTGGCGCGCCCTGCGCTGGCTGATGCCTGGCTGGCCCGTGGCCAAAATCAGCCAGCTGCCCAAGCTGCTCAGACCCCACCCCTCACCCCAACCCTCTCCCACGTACGAGAGAGGGGGCAAGAAAGCCGCCCCTGAATTACTCCCTCTCCCGTACGCGGGAGAGGGCGGGGGTGAGGGTCCCCAGAACCCCATCCTCACAGGCCTCATCAAGCTGCTCGAACCCGGCCAAAACCTGGTCGCCGTGATTGGACGAGGCCAGCTGGAAGGTGACGACGCCGCCACGCAAGCGGCCAACGCCCTCATGGCCCAGGCGCGCGCCTTAGCGGCGCAAGAAACGTTTTTTCACTGGTGGACGAGCTTTCCCACCGTGTTTGGCGCGGGGGCCAAGGGCGGCTTTGACGTCATCATTGGCAACCCGCCGTGGGACCGCATCAAGCTGCAGGAGGTTGAGTGGTTTTCAGAGCGCAGCCCCGCCATTGCCGCCCAGGCTAGAGCCGCTGACCGTAAAAAAATGATTGCCGAGCTGCAAGGCGTGCGCATGAAGCAAACCGCTACCCACAGCCCGCCCGTGGTGGACTTGTGGGCGCAGTACCAGCAGGCCGCCAGCCGGGCCGAAGCCAACGCCCGCGTGGTGGGCAACGGCAAACAAGGCAGCGGCGACTACCCGCTGCTGGGCGGCGGCGACGTGAACCTGTACAGCCTGTTTGTAGAGCGGGCGCAAACGCTGTGCGCCACCGACGGGCTGGTGGCGTTGCTCACGCCTAGCGGTATAGCGGCCGACAAAGGCGCTGCGGTTTTTTTCAACAGCCTGAGCAGCACCGGCCGCCTGGGCGCGCTGTTTGACTTTGAAAACCGCAAGGTGTTTTTCCCCGATGTGCATGCCAGCTTCAAGTTTTGCGCCATGTTGTTTGGCGGGCCAGCGCGCAGCTTTGCGCAAACCCGCTGTGCTTTTTACTTGCATCAGCTCGCTGAACTTGATGCGCCAGAGCGCACCCTGGTGTTGACGGCAGACGACTTCGCGCGTGTGAACCCCAATACCGGCGCAGCACCGATTTTTCGCAGTCAGCGCGACGCAGACATCACGCTGCGCCTGTACGCAGCGCACCCGGTGCTGGTCAAGTACGGGCACGCCAGCAAGTCTGTGGGCAAGCAGCCCGACGCCAAGGTGTGGCCCATCAAGTACGCGGCCATGTTTCACATGACCAACGACTCGCACTTGTTTTTAAAGGCCAGCGAGCTGGAAAGGCAAGGCTGGCAACGGGCGCCATTGAACCGATGGGCCAAAGGGGCTGAGCAGGCTGTGCCCCTGTATGAAGGCAAGATGGTGCAGATGTTTGACCACCGCGCGGCCGATGTGGTGGTGAATGCGGCGAATTTGCACCGTGCAGCGCAGCAGGAACCCATCAACCATCAGGAAAAGACGGCGTTTGACCGGTATCCCGCGCCGCAGTATTGGGTGAAGGCCGAGGCAACTCACGCGCTACAGAGCTTAGGCTACGTTCTTGCTTTCAAAGACGTGACGGCGCCGACCAACATGCGAACCATGATTGCCGCGTTGGTGCCCGCTGGCGGCTTTGGCAATACGCTGCCGCTTTTTTTGCCAGATGGTGATGTCGATCAAGCGGGCTATGCCCGCACGGCGTCGTTGATGTTGGCCAATATCACCAGCTTTGCTTTTGATTTTGTTGCCCGACAAAAGGTCCAAGGCCAACACCTGAACTGGTTTGTCGTCGAACAACTCCCCGTCATCACCCCCGCCCGCTTCAACGACCCACTGCCCGCCGCCTTCGCCCAAGCCATGCGCGCGGCCAAGCTCATGAACGGGCACCACCCGCACCCGACCGTGGCCAACTTTGTGCTGCCCCAGGTGCTGGCGCTGACCTACACCGCGCACGACATGGCGCCGTTTGCCCGTGACATGGGGTTTGTGGACGCTGTTGGCAACGTGCTGCCGCCCTTTGTATGGAACGACGAGGAGCGCCGCGCCCGGCTGGCCGGCCTGGATGCGGTGTTTTTCTGGCTCTACGGCATCGCCGCCGATGACGCAGCCTATATTTTGAGCACCTTCCCCATCGTGCGGGACCAGGACATTCGCGCCTTCGGCCACTACCGCACCGAGGCGGATATCTTGGCGTTGCTGCCGTTGCTGCCGTTGCTGGGCTAGCCGTTGTCCGACGCGGCACCCCAGTAGTTAATTGCTATGAAGTTGGTAGCTGCTCAGGCTTTAAACGCATGGGATAGGTGCTGATTTGATGTCTAAAAGTCGTGCCAACGCAGGTTTTTAGAGTGCTGCAAACGCGAAACGCCCGATGTGGCGCTTCAAAACCTGAAAATAATAATCAAATAACCTTCTAGCCCAGGCGTTTACTGCCTGTGTAGCTATAAATTACGTAGCAAATAAAAAAGCGCCTGTGACTTTCACGTCACAGGCGCTTTTTTTATGCCTGCCCGAGATTCAGTCAGTCAGGCGATCAGGCGGCCAGCAGCCGCCGCCTTGGGGCCTGGCCAGCGTGCAACCAAGCGCGTTTGAGAACAGCAGGTGACTTGTTTTCCTCGGGGATCAAAAGGTAGCGGCGCGCCCGCATGAACTCACCCACGCCGGTGCGGCTGGTGACGACGGTCATCGGCACCGACAGCAGCAGGGGCAGGCCCACTGGCAGCAACCAGACCAGCGCAGTCACATCCATCAGCGCGATACCGGCGGCCAGCGCCATGATGATGGCGCTCATCGGGGCCAGTTGCCGCAGGGCGAAGGCCCAGGGCACGGCAGCGGCTTCGCGCGGGGGGGATTTCCAGTCGAGCTTCAACCCCGTCAACGCCACCACCACAAACAGTGAATGGGCCAGCATGCGGATCGGCGCTTGCAGCAGCGCAATCAGCGTTTCCAACAGCGCGCTGCGCAGCAGGCTGGCGGTACCGCCGTAACTGGCTTGCTGGCGGTTGATCAGCACAGCGGCCAGGCCCAGAATGCGCGGCAAAAACAGCATGCACAGTGTCCAGGCCCACAGGCACACCAGTTCGGTGGGCAGCAGCGACCAGTCGGTCACCATGGGTGAGCCGGTTAGCCACAGGGCGGTGCCCAGCGTCATGAAACACAACCACAGCGGGGCAGACAGGTAGGCCATGGCGCCGGTGCCAAACATGGAGCGGTGCACGGCGTGAATGCCAGGCTCGGCAATCAGGCGGGCGTTTTGCAGGTTGCCCTGGCACCAGCGGCGGTCACGCTGCAATTCGGCCAGCAAATCAGGCGGTTGTTGCTCGTAGCTGCCCACCAGGTCAGCCACCAGCCAGACGTGAAAACCGGCACGGCGCATCAAAGCGGCTTCCACAAAGTCGTGCGACATGATGCTGCCCGACATGCCGCCGCTGCCTTTGATGTGCGCCAGCGCGCAGTGCTGCATGAAGGGCGCCACGCGAATAATGGCGTTGTGACCCCAGTAATGGGACTCACCCATCTGCCAGAACTGCATGCCTAGCGTGAACAGGCGGCCCGTGACGCGGGACGCAAACTGCTGCGCCCGTGCGTGCAGGGTGACGTGGCCAATGGCCTGGGTGGCCGTCTGAATGATGCCGGCCGTCGGGTTGGCTTCCATCAGCTTGACCATGGCCACCAGGCAGTCGCCGCTCATCACGCTGTCGGCGTCCAGCACCACCATGTAGCGGTAGTCCTTGCCCCAGCGGCGGCAAAAGTCGGCCACGTTGCCGGCCTTGCGGTCGGTGCGGCGTTTGCGCAGGCGGTAGTACACCTCGATTTGCGGTTGGTCAGGGTGGCCGGCCAGCTGGGTGCGCAGGGCTTCCCACGCGGCGCGCTCGGCCTGGATGATCGCTTTGTCATTGCTGTCTGACAGCACGAACACGTCAAACGCCTGGGTGTAGCCCGTCAGCGCGACCGATTCGCAGGTGGCACGCAGCCCGGCAAAAACGGTGCGCACGTCTTCGTTGCAGATCGGCATGATGATGGCGGTGCGGACTCTTTTGTCCAACGTGTGGTGAGCCACCTGTTTGGCCGACAGGCTGTGCGCGTCACCGCGAACTAGCACCCAGAACCCCATCATGGCGGTCATGAAACCCGTCACCACCCAGGCCGACAACAGCGCAAACAGCGTGATCTGCCCGTACTGCAGCAGGTCGTTGTCGTAGTTGGGCTGCATGTCAGCAAAAAAGCTGGTGGCCAGCGCGGTGCTGAGCACGGTGAGCAGCAAAAACACTGAGCGACGCCGCTGCGCAGCGCGCTGCCACGGCGCCAACGCGGCATCTGAAGATTCGTCAGCTGCGCGCCCGGCCATTTTTGCCATGGGCCACAACGCGGCGGCGGCCATGCCTTTCCAGAAACCACGCCACGGCGTCGGCACCATGGCGCCCCGGTTCACCGGCGGTGCGGTGACCGAGTTCGGATGGCGCTCTTCACGCAAGATGCTTCGTGCAGCCACAGGGGTCACGGTGTGATCAGGTTGGTCCATGTTTCACTCAGGGTGTTGTTATCAAGTTGGAGAAAGGCACGCAATTCAATCGGTTTGGCAGCGTCAAGGCGCTGCACGCGCAGCGTCATGCGCCAGCCACCGGTGGCTGGGTTTTTGTAGGCAATGCTTTCCAGCACGCGGCCGTTGGCGTCCGCAGTTAGCACAGCCTTCACGGCGGCGCTGTCGGGCAGGGCTTGCAGCGCAGGGCCGTCAAAATCAATCACAAACTGCACCTGGCTGGCTTGCTCCAGCGCGCTCAGCTTGGTGTAGCCCAGGCCGCGGCGTGACTGTGTCACGTAGCCGTTGGGCGGCAGCTGTTGGGTTTTTCCTTGCCAGTTGATCTGATAGGCCAGCTTGATGGACTCGCCCGGGGCGGGCATTTTGGCGGGCACCCAGTACGCAGCCACGTTGTCGTGGGTTTCGTCTGGCGTGGCAAATTGCAGCAGCTCGACACGGCCAGCGCCCCAGTCGCCCGTGGGGGTTACCCATGCACTGGGGCGCAGCTCGTAGCGCGCTTCCAGGTCTTCGTAGTGGCTGAAAGCGCGGTCGCGCTGCATCAGCCCGAAGCCTTTCAGGCCGGCCATGGCGAACGAGGTAACCAGCGTACTCGACGGGTTTTGCAGCGGACGCCACAGCCATTCACCGCCGCCGGTGCCGTCGTCAGTGGCGATCATCAGGCCGTCCGAGTCGTGGACTTCGGGGCGAAAGTCACCGGACTTACTTCCGGAAAAAGGCTGATTTTCGCCAAACAAAAACATGCTGGTCAGCGGGGCCAGACCCAGCGTGGCCACCTTCTTTTCGGCGCCTGCCAAGGCATTGGCGCGCATGAAGACCTGGGCTTGCACTTGGGTGGTGGTTTGTTCGCCGGGTGTGATGTCAAAGCGGTAAGCGCCCGTCATGCGGGGCGAGTCCATCAACGCGTAGACCGTGAGCACTTTGCTGTCAGCGCCGGGTTTGGTCAGCCAGAACTCAGTGAAACGCGGGAATTCTTCGCCAGTGCCGCCCACCGTGTCAACTGCCAGGCCGCGTGCCGACAAGCCGTAGCGCTGGCCACTGCCCAGCGCGCGGAAGTAGCTCGCGCCTTGGAACACCACCAGCTCGTCTTTGTAGGTGGGCGAATTCAGGTTGCTGAACGCACGCACGCCGCCGTGACCCACTTCCTCCCCGTTTTGGCCCCACAAATTTGGCGACAGTTTGTTTTTGCCGTAGTTGAATTCGCTGGGGCTGTAGGCAATGGGGTGCACGCCAGTGGCGGTGACCTGGTTGATGCGAACCGACGCGACTTCACGG
The DNA here is from genome assembly GCA_031363755.1 of Polaromonas sp. Lineage (GTDB taxonomy): Bacteria > Pseudomonadota > Gammaproteobacteria > Burkholderiales > Burkholderiaceae_C > Polaromonas. The sequence continues at coordinate 5,907 of JANLUZ010000033.1, read as the reverse complement.
CCAATGTGGAAAAAATTGGCCTCGAAGGGCAGCTTGTCGGCACGCCACAGCGTGCTGGCAGCGTTGAAGCGAATGTCGCGCAGACCGTCGTAGCTCAAGTCGGCCAGTTCAGCCGGAATGGCGGTGCCAGTGGCTTTGAACGGCGTTTGTGCCTGCTGGCTAGCGCGCTGAGCGACATCTTCCAAGCCGAAAGCATGAGCCGATGGGGCGATGGCAATGCCCACGGAAAAGGCCGCTGCGGCATGACAGACCACGGCCATGGCCACGCCTTTCGCGGCAATGCCGGGCGACTTCGAAAACAGGGAAAAGTGAGCAGACATGGCCTGACAGGGCAAACCCTGTGCCAGGTCTAAAAAACCATTGAAAATCAAGGACTTGGGCGGGTCTCTAAGGCGGGCGCTGTATTTTGGACGCCGATTTCCCCTGAAACCGCCAAATTTGTCGCCAAACAGCGACAGCGCTGCAGCGGCGAGCGGCGAAACCGTTATGAATCAACGATTTGGCCATGTCGCTGCTGAGCGACGGGCGTTGTCCTACACCGTGTCAGCCGAGGCCCCGCCATCTGCCTTGAAGTGGCCCGGCGTGAGCTCGTGCTTTTGCATCAGCCGATAAAACTCGGTGCGGTTTCGGTCGGCCAGACGCGCGGCGTCGGCTACGTTGCCGTCGGTTAATTTCAGCAGGCCAACCAGGTAGTCGCGTTCAAAGCGCTGCCGAGCCTCGGCCAGCGGCAGCACTTCCACGCTGGGTGACCGCAGGGCACGCTGCACCAGCGTTAACGGCACCAGTGGCGTGGTCGACAGCGCGCACACCTGCTCTACTACGTTGAACAGCTGGCGCACATTGCCGGGCCAGGCGGCGGTGGTCAGGGCTTTGACGGCTTCGGGTGCAAAGCCACTCAGGCGCTTGTCGTATTTGGCCGCCAGCTTGACCAGAAAGTGGTTCGCCAGCAGGGCAATGTCTTCGCGCCGCTCGGACAGCGGCGGCAGCGTGAGGCTGACCACATTGAGCCTGTAGTACAGGTCGGCGCGGAACTGACCTTCGGCCATGGCCGCATCCAGGTCGCGGTGGGTGGCTGAAATCACCCGCACATCAACCGGAATCGACTGGCTCGAGCCTAGTGGGCGCACCACCCGCTCTTGCAACACCCGCAGCAGCTTGACTTGCAGCGATGGCGGCATGTCGCCGATTTCGTCAAGCAGCAGCGTGCCGCCGTCGGCCGCCTGAAACAGCCCCATGCGGGCGGTGCTGGCGTCGGTAAAAGCACCTTTGACATGGCCAAACAGCTCGGACTCGAGCAGGGCCTCGGGAATGGCGCCGCAATTCACAGCGATGAAAGGCTTTTTGGCGCGCGCGCCGCCTTGGTGAATGGCCTGCGCCAGCATTTCCTTGCCGGTGCCGCTTTCGCCGCGAATCAGCACGCTGGCGTCAGACTGGGCAATGAGCCGGGCTTCAGCCAGCGCCTCGGCCATGCGCGGGGAGCGGCTGATGATGTGGTGTTGCCAGGCCTCGGGGCTGCCGCGCCGGGCGGTGGTGGTGGGCGCGCTGAGCGCCAGCGCCTGGGCAATTTTCTCCAGCAGCGCCTTGCCGTCAAATGGCTTGGTCAGGTAGGTGAACACACCGCGTTCGGTGGCTTCAATGGCGTCGGGAATGGTGCCGTGGGCGGTCAGCAAAATCACCGGAAGGGACGGGTGCTGGGCGCGAATGTCGTCAAACAGGCCCAAGCCGTCCCGCCCGGGCAGCCGCACATCACTGAGCACCAGCTGCGGCCGCTCGATGTGGATTTGCGTCATGGCGGCTTCGGCGGACGTGGCCACCGTGACGCGGTAGCCGCCAGCCGTCAGGCGCATGGTCAGCAGGCGCAGCATGTCGGGGTCGTCGTCTACCACCAGCAAATGGGCGGCAGGCGCTTTGGCGGCCAGCAGGCCAGCAGCGCCGGGCAGGGTGGCGGGCTCGGTCATGGGGTGTTCACAGGGTACCTACAGGGTGCTTACGGGGTGCTGCGCGGACGGGTCGTTTTGTCGGAGCCGTTGCCGTTGGTGGTTCCCGTGCTGTTGCCTGGTGGCGGGGCAGCCGGCGTGCGGGCACCCAGGCTGCGTTCAATGGCCTTCAGTGCTTCCAGCCGTTCTGCCGTCTGGTCAAGACGGCGTTGAATGTCGCGTGTCTGCTGCACCTGCTTGTCAAACAGGTCTTCAAAGCGCCGCTGCTCGCCAAACCGCGTGGCCAGCAGGCGCGCCAGTGGGTGAAGGGCCGTGGCGTCAAGGCTGGCATTGGCCAGCACCCGGGTGAGCAGGTCTTGCGCACGAATCAGCTCGGGCGTTTGCCGAAGTTGCGCCAGCGCCAGCGCCAGCTGCATCTGCTCACCGGGGCTGCGCGCATCGCTCAGCCGCGCGAACTCGGGGCCCAGCTCTGCCGGGCTCAGGCTGCGCACCCGGTCGGCGTAGGCCAGCACGCGCAGCACCGCTGTGTCGTTCTCAAGCACCTGGTTGCCCGCACCGGGTGCCGGTGGGGCGGAGGACGTGCTTGTGCTAGCAGCCGGTGCGGTCCGGGCTGGTACGGTGGCAACCTTTGTGCTGTTGGTGGGCTCCTGGTGCGGCAATGGGGCGGTGCACGCTGCCACACCGACCAACGCCAAAACACTGGCGATCGTTAAAAATGAACTAGGCATTGGGTAACTCTAAACGGAAGTGGGCGCCACGCTGGTCAGCCAAAGCCGCCATGTGCAAAATTCGGCCGCCGTGCGCTGCCACGTATTCGTTGACGATCGACAGGCCAATGCCGCTGCCTTCTGCTCGCCTCGCGCCCATGGCGTCCAGCGGGCTGGGTTGCCGCTCACCCCGATAGAAGGGCTCGAAAATCCGATGCCGGTCGGTGTCGGCCACGCCCGGTCCGTCGTCCTGCACATCCAGCACGACGAGGCGACCCTCGGTGTGCAGGGTGAACGCGATCGTGCCACCTTGCGGTGAATAACGGATGGCGTTGGACAGCAGGTTGGCCACCGCAGTGCCTACTTTTTCGGAATCGATGGCGATGACGGGCGCACTGCCGGTCACCGTGACGTTCAGGCTCAGCGCGCGCCACTGCAGTTGCTGGGCGTCAATTTGGGACTGCACCAGCGCCAGCAGGTCGGTGGGCGCGCGGCGCAGCTGGCGCGCTTCAAAGGCGGCGGTGTTAAAGCGCAGCAGGTCTTCAATTTGCTGCTGCAGCAGGCCGGTGTTGTGTTTGAGGATCAACGCGATCTCCCGCTGGTCCTGGCTCAGCGTGCCGGCCACCCCGTCTTCTAGCAGCGACACGCCTTCGCGCAAGGAGGCAAGCGGCGTCTTCAGTTCGTGCGAGATGTGGCGCAGGAACCGCGATTTGTCGGCGTCCAGTTCGGCCAGCCGCAGGCGCAGCCAGTTCAGGCGCTGTCCCAGCAGCGCCAGGTCGGCCGGCCCCTGAATGGCGATGATGTCGTCCAGGCGGTTTTCACCCAGGCCGACGATGGCGTTTTCAAGCCGCTTCAGGGGCCGGGTGAACCAGATGCCAAAGCCCACCGCCATCACGACTGCCAGCACGATGGCTGCGATCACCTGCTGGGCGAGTTGCTGGCGGCTGGCTTCCTGGCGCAGTTCCAGCGTTTTGTTGCGCTGCAAGATGGCAGCCTGCACCTGCATGGCAATGCTGGCGTTGAGGGTGTCGAGGGTGCGAAAGGTTTGCGCCAGCTGGCGCTCGCGGTCGCTGCCGGAATCGGGCGTACCTTTGAGCAGCGGGGGGATCGTATCGAGTTGCTGCTGCCACTGCAGCGTGGCGTCTGGCGCGATGCCCTGAGCTTGCAGTCGCGCCAGAATCTCGACCGCGTTCCGCGCGGTGTCGGCATAGCGCTGGCTCAGCACACGGTCGTCCAGCACCACCGACTGCCGCGCGCTGCGCTCCATCGTCACGCTGCGCTCACCCAGGGATTGCGCCGCGTCACTCAGCGCCAGCGACGCCGCTGCGCTGTCCCGGCTGTCGCGTGTGAGGTCTTCCAGCGCCCGCAGACCGCGCAACGACGCCGCGCCGAGCAGCGCCGCGATCAACAAAAACGCAATCACCAGCAGCTGGCGAAATGAAAACTTTTGCAGCATGCCCACGTTAACTTGTGCGCCTACGCTGCGGCCAGGCTGTCCTGCGTCACCACTTCACCGCGAAGCGAACGCATCGGGGCCTCGGTGATTTTGATGTCCACCAGCTGGCCAATCAGGCGCGCCGGGCCGTTGAACACCACCGGGCGGTTGCACTCGGTGCGGCCAAACAGCGCGTTGGCTGTCTTGCGCGCTGGGCCTTCGACCAGCACCCGCTGCACCGTGCCCAGGCGGCTGGCGCTGATGGCTTCGACACTCTGGTCAATGGCCGCCTGCAGGCGCTGCAGCCGGGCGAGTTTGACGCTGTGCGGCGTGTCGTCGTGCAGGGCCGCGGCCGGGGTGCCGGGGCGCGGGCTGTAAATGAAGCTGAACGAGGTGTCGTAGCCCACGTCATCGATGAGCTTCATCATTTTTTCAAAGTCGTCTTCCGTCTCGCCGGGGAAGCCAACAATGAAGTCACTGCTCATGGCCAGATCGGGGCGAATAGCGCGCAGCTTGCGGATGGTGCTTTTGTATTCCATCGCGGTGTAGCCGCGTTTCATGGCCATCAAAATCCGGTCTGAGCCGTGTTGCACCGGCAAATGCAGGTGGTTGACCAGCTTGGGCAGGCGCGCGTAGGCGTCAATCAGCCGCTGCGTGAACTCGTTCGGGTGGCTGGTCACGTAGCGGATGCGCTCAATGCCGGGGATGTCGTGCACGTAGTCGAGCAGGGTCGCGAAGTCGGCGATCTCGGTGGAGCCGCCCATCGGCCCCCCCATACTTCCCCGATACGCGTTCACGTTCTGGCCCAGCAGGGTGATTTCTTTCACCCCCTGGTCAGCCAGAGAAGCCACTTCAACCAGGACGTCGTCAAACGGGCGCGACACCTCTTCACCCCGCGTGTAGGGCACCACGCAGTAACTGCAGTACTTGGAGCAGCCTTCCATGATGGAAACGAACGCGCTGGCGCCTTCCACGCGGGCCGGTGGCAGGTGGTCGAACTTTTCGATTTCCGGAAAGCTGATGTCCACCTGTGACTTGCCCGAGGCGCGTTGTTTGGCCAGCAGGTCGGGCAGGCGGTGCAGCGTTTGCGGGCCAAACACCACGTCCACATAGGGCGCGCGCTGGATGATGGCTGCGCCTTCCTGGCTGGCCACGCAGCCGCCGACGCCAATCAGCACGCCTTTTGCCTTCAGGTGTTTCACGCGGCCCAGGTCGCTGAAGACCTTTTCCTGCGCCTTTTCGCGCACCGAGCAGGTGTTGAACAAAATCAGGTCGGCCTCGTCCATGTCAAGCGTAGCCTCATAGCCGTCAGCCGCATGCAGCACGTCAGCCATCTTGCCCGAGTCGTACTCGTTCATCTGGCAGCCGAAGGTTTTGATGAAGACTTTTTTGGACATGGCAGGCAATCAAGTGATTAATGTGCTACTAAAAACATAGCTGCTAAGGCAATAAATACAAGGGCTATAGCTTGTTTTGGCATTAAAAATGGGCTCGGAGCGGCTCCCAGAGGCTCTAGGGGCTCCGGCAGCACTCGCTACTGATTTGGGTAGCGTGGCAACTGGTCAAACGGCGTGTTGCCGTCGTCAACCGGGCCGGTGGCCGCGTCGCTGCCGAACAAGAACTGACTCAGGGAAAAGCTTTTGCGGCTGGCGCGCACTTCGTCGGCGGTCAATAGCCAGGCCTGGCTCACCAGCCCGCTTGAATCCAGCAGGTATTTGACAGGGAAGGCCTGGCCCATCAACGCGCCGGACAGGGCGATCTGGTTGCTCTCGTCGCGCAGACGGGCCCCGGGCGCCAGCCGTGTGGGCTGCCCATTGAGTAGCACGTC
>JANLUZ010000027.1:0-3131 GCA_031363755.1 Polaromonas sp. | reverse complement strand
AGGTGCTGAGCCTTAGCCTTTTTGAAACTACACCGCTCGATAAGCTTCTGTGCGTGCTCGATGAAGCCGAGCAAATTCAGCCTCCAAATACGCAAATCGGACTGTTTGGCTAAATCTCCGGACAGTAGTGGATCAAGTCCGCAATGACAAACTACAGCGCTGACAGCTGACGACTGACCCCCTTTTCCCCTTTGTTAACAACCCAAGGAAACACCATGATCCCCTTTCCAAAACTCCTTTCTTCAAAAATCCTCTGTGCAGCCCTGCTCACCCTGGCCGCCACCGCCGCGCTGGCGCAACCCGTTCAGGTCAGCAACCCCTGGATGCGCCCCACCGTGCCCGGCCAGCAGGCGACCGGGGCGTACATGAGCTTGACATCAACGACCGCGCTCAAGCTGGTCGGTGTTAGCACCCCGGCGGCAGGCATCGCCGAAGTGCATGAAATGAAGATGGAGGGCGACGTGATGAAGATGCGCGAAATGCCCGCGCTTGAGTTGCCCGCTGGCAAAACCGTGACCCTTCAACCCGGCGGCCTGCATGTGATGCTGATGGACTTGAAGCAGCTGGTGGCCAAAGACACCCGCGTGCCGATGACGCTGCGTTTCAGGGATGCCAAGGGCGTCGAAAGCACCGTCAAGCTGGCCGTGCCGGTGTCCATGACCGCGCCGCTGGCTGGCGCCAAAAAGTAACGGCTTGCCAAGAAAGCGCTGGTGGCGTACGGCCCCTACAGCCGGCGATTTCCAAGTCGCCGATACACCGTGGCGCGGCTCACGCCCAGCGTTTTGGCGGCCTGCACCACGTTGCCGCGTGCCTCAAGCACCGCCTGGCGAATCAGTGCGGTCTCCAGTTCGCGCAATGGCTGCGGCGCCACCAGCGGCAGCGCCGGGCGCGCGTCACCAACCAGACGCGGGTGCGCTTGAGCCTGCAGCCGGGTCTGCGGCAGCGCATGCAGCCGCAAGCCGGACCACAGCGGCACATCCACTACCCGGCTGCGGTCGGCCGCGTCAAACAGCAAGCCCACATCCAGCGCAAACAGCTCGCCAGCGTGCAGGGCAAAGCCCGCGCCCGGTGCGTGGTGCAGCGTCTGGGCCAGTGGCGGCAACAGTTGCCGCGCTATCGGGTTGGCGCCGCGCACAAAGCCTTCGCTGTCCAGCACCACCAGGCCGTCGGTGTCGTCACCCAGCAGGCTGCCCGGCCAGTTCAGGCGTAGCACCAGCGTGTGCGCCGCGCCGGCAGCATCCATCTGGCTCAGGGTCAACTGGTTTTCAATGCGCCGCGCTGCCTGGCTGACCAGGTGCCGCAGTTCGGGCCGCTCCACCGTCTGGATACCGGTCAGGTCCAGCATGCCCACGCACTGGCCAGCCGGGCCAAACAGCGGCGCACCGGCGCAGCTATAGGCTGAATTGGCGTTGAAAAAATGCTCCCCCTGGTGCAGCCACACCGGCTGCAGTTCAGCCAGCGCCGCGCTGATGGCCGTGGTGCCCAGCGCGGCTTCCGACAGGTCGGTGCCAACGCGGGTGATCAGGTCGGCGCGCGGGTCGCTGCGGTCAATGGCGCCGCGTGCATCAACCACCACGCCATCGTGATTCGTCAAAATCGCAAAATAGCGGGTGTCGGCAATCGCCTGGCTCAGCTTTTCAAGCACCGGCGTGGCCGCTTGCAGCAGTTGGCGGTTGGCGTCGAGCGTGCGGCGCCGCTGCGAAGCGGGCAGGGCGTTAAGCACCGGCGTGTGCTCAGGCCGCTGCCCCTGTGCCAGGCAGCGCCGCCATGAGCGCTCGATCCAGCTTTCAACCCCCAGGTGCGCCAGCGGCTTGCGGTCATCGCTTGAAAAAACAGCTTCCCTCGCCCGGCGAATATGGTGTTGCCGCCCGTACGCTGCCCGGTCAGCCGGGCTGCCACGCGGCGCGGCCACGGCTGTATCAGCCACCGCAGGCAAGGCAGGCGTTGGCAGAAGGTGGGGCGAGCCGGTCGACGAAGACATCACGCATTGTGGCGAATTCGGCGTTTTTTTGCTGAGCGCAGCGTCTGGCGGTGCCGCAGACGCTTCAAACCCGCCTCAAACGGTGTTTTATGCATCAAATCTGCCTGTAGTCCAGGTGAATGCTGCCTTTCAAGCTATTGATTAAGTAGCAAAACACCTGCTGTACCAGGGTAATTGCGCGGTCCGCAGTGCTCCTGCCACGGTCAAAAACCGGCTGGACGCCGCGATCCCAACTGGGGCAGTAATTTGTGCCCCTGCAGTGTGCGGAGCTGTGTAAAGTCTGGCAGGGGATGCGGCAGCCGTTATGACGGTCGGCAAAGCACTCATCGACGATGCGTGTTGGCTCACAAAAAAAAACAGGCTGCAATGAACCGAACTGAGCGTTTTTATAAAATTGAAAACTTGCTGCGCCAACGCAAGCTGGTCAGCTTTGCCGCCTTCCAGGATGAGTTGGAAGTCTCCCGTTCCACCCTCAAACGCGATCTGGATTACCTGCGCACGCGGCTCAATGCCCCTATTGCGTGGAACCGCGCAGCCGGTGCTTACTGCTTCGCCGAGTCGGCCGAGCTTTCAAGCCACGCCCACGAACTGCCCGGCCTTTGGTTTTCTTGCAGTGAAATCCATGCGCTGCTGACCATGCAGCACCTGCTGGCGGGGCTGGATACCGGTGGTCTGCTCACGCCGCATGTGGCCCCCTTGATGGACCGGCTGAATGCGTTGCTCGGTAGCGCCAACAACGACGCGCAGGAAGTGCGCCGCCGGGTGCGCATCATTGCGCTGGCCCACCGCCAAGTGCGGCCCAGCCACTTTCAAACCGTGGGCACCGCCGTGCTGCAGCGTAAGCGCATGGCGGTCACCTACATCGCACGCCACGACGGCCACACCACCGAGCGTGAGGTGTCACCCCTGCGTTTGGTGCATTACCGCGAAAACTGGTACCTGGACGCGTGGTGCCACCTGCGCCGTGGCCTGCGTAACTTTGCGCTAGACGCCATCAGCCAGGCCCGCCTGCTGGAGCTGCCAGCCAAAGAGATCGACGACGCCACGCTGGACGCCACCTTCGCCCCCAGCTATGGCATTTTTTCAGGCGGGCCTGTGCAGTGGGCCGAGCTGCACTTCACCCCCGAGCGCACCCGCTGGGTAGCGCACG
>JANLUZ010000024.1:0-13658 GCA_031363755.1 Polaromonas sp. | reverse complement strand
AGGTGCTGAGCCTTAGCCTTTTTGAAACTACACCGCTCGATAAGCTTCTGTGCGTGCTCGATGAAGCCGAGCAAATTCAGCCTCCAAATACGCAAATCGGACTGTTTGGCTAAATCTCCGGACAGTAGTGGATCAAGTCCGGGATGACAGATTCAGAATGTCACCCGAACAACCTGCGCGCCACCGCCTCCGCCACCTCAATCCCATCGACCCCCGCCGATAAAATCCCACCCGCGTAGCTGGCGCCTTCACCGGCCGGGTACAGGCCCCGCACGTTGAGGCTTTGAAAGTCGTCGCCTCGGGTGATGCGCAGCGGGGATGAGGTGCGGGTTTCCACACCGGTCAGCACGGCGTCGTGCATGTCAAAGCCGCGAATTTTTTTGCCGAAGACGGGAATCGCCTCCCGCATGGCGGCAATCGCGTAAGCCGGCAGGGCGGTGGACAAGTCCCCCAGCAGCACGCCGGGTTTGTATGACGGCTCGACACTGCCCAGCGCGGTGGAGGGCCTGCCCACCACAAAGTCGCCCACCAGCTGGCCGGGGGCTTCGTAGTTGCTGCCGCCCAGCGTGAACGCGTGGGATTCGAGCTGGCGCTGAAACGCGATGCCGGCCAGCGGGCCGCCGGGGTAGTCGGCCGGGGTGATGCCCACGACGATGCCAGCGTTGGCGTTGCGCTCGTTGCGCGAGTACTGGCTCATGCCGTTGGTAACCACACGGCCTTCTTCTGACGTGGCAGCCACCACGGTGCCGCCGGGGCACATGCAAAAGCTGTAGACCGATCTTCCGTTGTTGGCGTGGTGCACCAGCTTGTAGTCGGCCGCGCCCAGCAGCGGGTGCCCGGCGTGCTGGCCCAGCCGGGCGCGGTCAATGACGCCCTGCGGGTGCTCGATGCGAAAGCCGACGGAAAACGGCTTGGCTTCCATGGACACGCCGCGCTCATGCAGCATGGTCACGGTGTCGCGGGAGCTGTGGCCCAGCGCCAGCACGACGTGGTCGGCGCGCAAGTTGTAGGCGGAGTTGTCATTGAGGTTTTGCACCGTCAGGCCACGGATGGCTCCGCCCTCAATCAACACGTCACTCACGCGCTGCTCGAAGCGCACTTCCCCGCCCAGGGCAATGATTTGTTCACGCATGTGCTCGACCACCTTAACCAGCTTGAAGGTGCCGATGTGCGGCTTGCTGACCAGCAAAATCTCGGGTGGCGCGCCGGCCTTAACGAACTCCTGCATCACCTTGCGGCCCAAGTGGCGCGGGTCCTTGATCTGGCTCCACAGCTTGCCGTCTGAAAACGTGCCTGCACCGCCTTCGCCAAACTGCACGTTGGACTCGGGGTGCAGAACGCGTTTGCGCCACAGGCCCCAGGTGTCCTGAGTGCGTTCACGCACTTTTTTGCCGCGCTCCAGCACGATGGGCTTGAACCCCATTTGCGCCAGCAGCAGCGCTGCAAAAATCCCGCAGGGGCCAAAACCCACCACCACCGGGCGCACCGCAGGGGCCGCATCGACGTGGGCGACGGGGTAGTAGGCTTGGTCGGGCGTGGGGCGAATGTGTGGGTTGCCTGCCAAGCGCTGCAGCAGCGCGGCCTCTTGTGCAGGGTCGGTCAGCTCGACGTCGGCAATGTAGACCAGCAGCAGCTTTTGTTTGCGGGCGTCGTAGCTGCGCTTGTAGACAGTGTGGCTGCGCACATCGCCAATGGCGAGCCCCAAGGTTTGCGCAATCAGCGCGGGCAGGGCGGCCTCAAGGTGGTCAAGCGGCAGCTTGAGTTCGGTCAGTCGGAGCATCGTGGAGGCCTTCAGGATCTGTTTTTCGGATCAATTGAGAGTATTTTACCGCGATGGTCCAGGCATTTGCTGCCTGAGTAGCTATGGATTTAGTAGCACCCAAATCAGCCGATAATCTGCAGTGTGAAGCACGCCAGACCGCCGCTGGTGCAACTCGCAAGAGGCAGCCACGCAAGTGGCTGTGGGGGAAACCTCGCACTGGAGGAACGTCCGGACTGCACAGGACAGCGTAGGAGGTAATACCTCTCCACCGTGAGGTGAGGATCAGAGCAACAGAGACGAGTCGGCAGCCGGGGCAACCCGGGTGCCGGGTGAAACGGGCAATCTCTACGCGCAGCAACACCAAATAGGCCAGCGTTGATGTGGTTCCGCGGAGCTGGCGGGTAGGTGGCACCGAGCCGGGTAGGCGACTCCCGGCCCAGATTAATGGCGGTCACACTGGCGCGTTGCAAAACGCGTCAGCGCACAAAATCCGGCTTATCGGCGCGCTTCACACTTTATATTTTTAAAAATCATCCCATGGCAACCCAAGCTGTTCGGTCCCGAGTCAAAGCCTGTGCCCGCTGCCAGTTGTTGAGCAGCACGCTGTACCGGGTGGTGACTGATGCGTCAGGTGCCTGGTCGCTGGTGTGCCCCGCGTGCCAGGACGGCCTCAAGATCCAACCGTTTTACCGTTACGGTGGCACGTGGAAAGCCGACAAACGGCATTAAGTTTGCCGTGACTCAGTTCAGCGGCCGCGCAAATGCTTGGGCGCTTCTAGCCGCTTGGCCAGCACCGACAGCGTGAGCGTCAGCACCAGGTACACCGCCGAAATCGCCAGGTAGGGCTCCCAATAGCGGGCATAGGCACCGGCCACGGTGCGTGCCGCCAGGGCCAGCTCGGCCAGGCCGATGGCTGAGACGAGTGACGAGTCCTTGATCAGCGTCACGCCTTCGTTGACCAGCGCGGGCACCATGCGGCGAAACGCCTGCGGCAGCACTACTGAGCGCATGGCTTGCGGGTAGGTCAGCCCCATGCTGTAGGCGGCCTGGCTTTGGCCGTTGTGAATGCTTTGAATGCCGGCGCGGAAGATCTCGGAGATGTAAGCGCCGGCGTTCAGCGTCAAGGCCAGCGCACCGGAGAAAAAGGCGCCATGCTCCTGGCGGAATTCACGCGCCAGGTCGCCGCTGAGCAACAGGCCGTTGTCGGGGTGGATCAGTGCCGGCATCAGGGCAAAGTGCACCAGCAAGATCTGCACAAAAAGCGGCGTGCCCCGAAAAAACGTGACGTAGGCGGTGGTGATAGTCCGCGCTACCACCATCAGGGCGCGGCTGGCGGCCGAGCGCGGCTTGGGCGCGTCGGCGGAGCTGCTGATCAGCCCAAAAAAAATGCCGAGCACCAGCCCGGCTGAAACGGCCACCGCCGTGAGCTTGAGGGTCATCCACAAACCGCTGACAAACAGCGGCATGTAGCCCGTCAATATGTCCCAACGCAAATCCATCAGCGGCTGTCCATCAAGTCAAGAAAGAGAGGCGCCTGACCTGCCCCTACGGGCCATGCTGTCAGGCGCGTGGGAGGCAAGAGCTGCTTATTTGCTGGCGGCTGACGCGGGGGCAGAAGCGGCCGTGGCAGCAGAAGCAGCAGCGGGTGCGGCGCCAAAGTACTGGGCATAGATTTTGTCGTAGGTGCCGTCGGTCTTGATGTCGGCCAGGCCTTTGTCCAGCTTGCCCTTAAGTTCGGTGTTGCCCTTTTTGAAGGCAATGCCGTACTGCTCCGGGGCAAACGCGCTGTCGGTGACGGTTTTGAACTTGCCGCCGCCGTTGTTGTTGACGTAGTTAATGACCACGCCGTTGTCGGCCACGACAGCGTCAACGCCACCAGCTTCCAGCTCTTTCAGGGCCAGCGGTGTGGACTCAAAGCGCTTGATGTTGGCGTTGGTCTTGCCCAGCGACTTGCTCACGGCTTCGTCGCCGGTGGTGCCGGTTTGGACACCAACCTTGAGTTTTTTCAGGTCGTCAAACTTGGTGATTTTGGACTTCGTGGGCACGGCAATCAGCTGCTGCGCGTCAAAATAAGGCGTCGAAAAGTCCATCGTCTGCTTGCGCTCGTCGGTGATCGTGACGGCGGAGGCGACCATGTCGCGATCGCCCTGCGCGAGGTTGTTGAAGATGCCCTCCCACGGGGTATTGACGAACTTCACCTCGATACCGGACTTGGCGGCAGCGGCCTTGACCACGTCGATGTCAAAACCAACGATGTCGCCTTTTTCATTTTGCGACTCGAACGGGGCATAGGCCGCGTCGGTGCCGACCACATACACGCGGGCAGCCGGGGCCGGTGCCGAGGCAGCCGGCGTGCCGGCAACGCTCGCAGCCGGGGTCTCGGTCTTGCTGCAGGCTGCCAGAAAAACGCCAACGCACAGGCTGGCGGCGATGCCAGCAGAGGTTTTGAGAAAACGGCGGGTCGCAAAATTAGGCATGTGAAAACCTTGGGTAGAGGTGGGAGGAAAGAAACCGGAACTCGGGTGGACGACTCGATTGTCGCCGCAGGAGTGTATCGCTGACGTGCAAAAAACGCGCCATGTCTGCGGGCGTCACGACGATGTCAGCGCCATGTCAACGCTTGTCCGGTGGTCTGAGCGATCCGCTCAACATGCGCCAGCAGGGAGCACCTAGCCACCGGCCACAAGCGGGCGTCCACATCGTCGTAGGCCAGCGGCAACCAGTCGTCAAGCGTGCCCTGGGGCCGGGCCTGCATCACGGCGGCAATCTTCGCCTCGCGTTTGAGGCGGTGGGCCTTGAGGTGGGCAATCGCCTGGCTGGCGTTGCCCAGCACGTAGCCGTGTGCGGGCAGGATGAACTCGATGGCGTGCTTCCTGCAGGCGGCGCTGAGCACGTCGAGCGAGTCGAGGTAGGCCGTCATGGCCCCGTCGGGCGGGTTGATCACCGTGGTGCTGCCGTTGAGGATGTGGTCACCGCTGAACAGTAGGCCGTCCTCGACCAGCACCAGGCACAGGTGGTTGGCAGCGTGGCCAGGCGTGTAGATGACTTGGAGCGTGTGCTGCAGGGCATTTGGCGCTGTTTTTTGAATAAAATCACCTTCTAGCCCAGGTGTTTGCTGCCTGAGTAGCTCATTATTTTGTAGCACCCGGTCGGGCACGAACTGCGAGTCTGCACGTGCATGCGGGCCCGACGGCAGGCCCAACACTGGCGGCTGCGGGCAGCACATCGACTGCAGCGGTTGTGCGCCGGGGGAGTGGTCCGGGTGCGAATGCGTGCAGACGATAGCGTTGATGTGGCCACCGGCGGCGGCGTACAGGCGCTGCAAATGGGCGGCGTCGTTGGGGCCGGGGTCGATCACGGTGAAGCCGGTGCTGGCGTCGCCCACCAGATAGCTGTTGGTGCCGGGCCCGGTCATCATGCCGGGGTTAGGGGCTGTTACGCGCATCACGTTTTTAAGCAGGCGCACAGGGGTGGTGGTTTGCCAGTCCAGCGCGTGCGCAATTTGTCCGTCGGGGCAGACCAGCGCCAGCTCGCCGTAGGGCGCGTCGCCTTCCATGTAGCGCGCTTCCTTCGCGTCCAGCCAGCCCGCACGCGGACACGAGATCCACAGTGGCTGTTCGGATGCGCAGGCGGCCAGCACAGCGTCCACAGTGGCAAAGCGCTGCAGCCGCTCCAGCGTTCTGGCGGTCGGGAAGATCATGAAAAACTCGCCCGCCTGGTGCCGCGCCAGCGCCCGGGCCGGGCTGACCCAGCAGGGCTCGAACTGCTCGCGCTCGTCGGCCACCGGCATCTGCTCGTCGGGCATGCGGGCGACCAGAAACGGCACGTCAAAACGGCGCGGCAGGTCACGGTCGGTGGTCCAGTGGGCCAGCACCAATACGTCGGCGCCCACCAGCGTAAGGCCGCGGGCGGCGCATTGCTCGGCGAAGGGCACGGCCGCCGGTGTGCGCCGGTCCATCGCGGCAATGTCCGAAGCACCCGCAAACTGGCCGTCAGCGCGCCGTGCCAGCAGCACGCCCAGCTCTTCAAAGCTTTCGCGGATCGCCGCCATCGCCTCGGTGAGCTGCGCGTTGGTCTGGGTGCTGCGGCGTGTGGACTGGGCGTGGCCCAGCGCGTCAACGGCCTCAATGCCGCCGCCTGGAAACACATAGGCACCGGGAGCAAAACTGGCGGTCATGGCGCGCCGCGTCATCAGCACTTCAACGCCCTCGGTGCTGTCGCGCAACAGCAAAAGGGTGGCCGCTTTCCATGCCTCTGCGGGTTTGTGGGGAGGGTGAAGCAGTTGGGTGGCTCTTACCATTTTGGCATTACATCATGGAGATTTGCATGCTGCCGACACGTCGTTTGATTCCTGTTTTAGCCCTGCTGGCCGTTGCCACCACCACCTCCTGCGCGTGGGCGCAAAGCAGCGCGCCCTGGCCAACGCGCGGGCCTATCAAGCTGGTAGCGGTGTTCCCGCCGGGCGGCTCGGTCGACCAGGTGGCGCGCATTCTGGCGGTGCCGCTGCAAACGCTGTTGGGCCAGACGGTGATTGTGGACAACAAGGGTGGCGCGTCGGGCTCCATCGGGGCGGCTGCGGTGGCGGCGTCGTCGCCGGACGGCTACACCTTTGCCGTGGTGTTCGACACGCACGGCGTCAACCCCTCGCTGATTCCCAACCTGCCGTTCGACAGCAAAAAAGACTTGACCCCGCTGGTGCTGGTCGGCACCTCGCCCATGGTGCTGGCCACCAATGTGGGCAGCGAGTACAAAACCTTTGCCGATGTGGTGGCTGCCAGCAAAGCCAAAAAGAACGTCAGCTACGGCAGCATCGGCTCGGGCAGCCTGGGCCATGTGGCCATGACACTGCTGGGCAAAAACGGCGGCATTGACTGGACGCACATCCCCTACAAAGGCGGCGGCCCGCTGATGAATGACGCGGTGGCTGGGCATGTGCCGCTGTCGATCGGCTCGGTCTTCGTGACCAAGCCGCACATCGACAACAAGCGCATGCGCCCATTGGCCGTGACCACGTCCAAGCGCGCACGCGAGCTGCCCGACGTGCCCACGCTGGCTGAAAGCGGTTTTCCGGGGTTTGAGGCGCCCGCGTGGTGGGCGGTGCTGGCCCCGGCCAAAACGCCGCCGGACATCCTCAAGCGCATGACGGACGCGCTGAACCAGGCCTTGAAGACCCCGGAGGTTGCGAAAAAGCTCGAAGCGCAGGGCATTGACGTGGTGGGTGGCAGCGCCGACGTGGCCGCGGCGTTCATCGACAAGCAGATGGACATCTGGGCCAAGGTGGTGAAGGACAACGGCATCAAGGCGGAATAGACAGGCCCCCACGCTCCCCCACTGCGTGTGGGTCGCTACCGCCGAGGGGGCGCATTTCTCCTTGGGGCGGCCCGGCGGGGAAATTAGGCCCCCACGCTCTTCCACTGCGTGTGGGTCGCTGCCCCCCGAGGGGGCGCATTTTTCCTTGGGGCGGCCCGGCGGAAAAACCCTGACCTTGGCGCTCGCGCTTGCCGGCTTTGTGTGGTGGCCGGGTCTACGCTTCCGGTGACACGCCCAGCGCCACCAAAAACCGCGCCACCATGTTGTAAGTCGCAATGGCCGCAGTCAGCTCGACAATTTCGGTGGTTTCGAAATGGGTGCGCAGCGCGGCAAACACTTCGTCCGTCACCTTGACGTCCAGCGTCATCTGCGCTGCATATTGAATCACTATGCTTTCAATAGCGCCCAGGGCAGTATTCGCCTGGGCTAGCGTCGGATTAAGCTTTGAAACGGCCGCCAGCGCATCCAATTCAGCCCGCGAGCCACCTGCGGCCAGAAAATCGGGCGCATGGTGGTGGTATTCGTAGGTGGCGCCGGTCAGCAGTGCCACCGTGCAGATGCCCAACTCGCGCAGCTTGCGGCTGGTGGGCAGCTCGGTGCGCACTGCCTTAAGGTACACGTTCCAGCCGCGTGCCAGCGGCTCGCTCCACAGCAGTGCATGGTCGAGGTTGAGAAGCGTGCCGCCCCGGCGGTCGGCAATCGCCTGCACCAGCGCTTCGGGCTGGGCTTTAAGGTCGGGGGTCCAGTCAGGAATTCGCATGGTGATGGCGCGCCTTGGCGCAGTTAGGGGTGTTGATCGAGCAAACGAGACTACCCCAACGGCGGTGCCTTCGCACCGGATAATCCTGCCATGCAGATTCAACTGACCAAAATGCAGGGCGCAGGCAACGATTTTGTCGTGCTGGACGAAACCCGTGGGCTATTCAACCTCAGTGCCTCCCAGTACCGGTGGCTGGCCGACCGGCACTTTGGGGTCGGGGCGGACCAGATTTTGTCGGTGCGCCCGGCACCCGACGATCAGCCGGGCATCGATTTTTCTTATGCCATTCACAACGCTGATGGCGGCGAGGTAGCACACTGCGGCAATGGGGCGCGCTGTTTTCTGGCGTTTGTTCGCGCGCAGGGGCTGACCGACAAGCGCCGCGTGACGGTGCAAACCCTGAACCGCGTGCTCACACTGACGATGCAGGACGACGCCCGCGTGACGGTGGACATGGGCGCCCCTGGCTTTGCGTTGGACGAAATTCCGTTTGACGCCACCGGTTTGACACCTCAAACGGTCGGTTTTTGGCAAAAGTGGCCTCTAGCCCAGATAAATAATGCCTGTGTAGCTCCTGTATTAATAGCGGTTTTGTCGATGGGAAACCCACACGCGGTGCTGCTGGTGGACGATGTGGACACCGCGCCCGTGCTGCTATGGGGCCCGCTGATCGAACACCACCCGCGCTTTGCGCAGCGGGTCAACGTGGGTTTTATGCAGATCGTGTCGCGCCGCCATGTCCGCCTGCGGGTGTTCGAGCGCGGCTCTGGGGAAACGCTGGCCTGCGGCACGGGCGCCTGCGCCGCCGTGGTGGCGGGCATTCGCTGGGGGCTGCTGGACAACCACGTCGAGGTGGATGCCCGAGGCGGACGCTTGGGCGTTTCCTGGGCGGGCAGCGCCGACAACCTTGACGCGCCGGTGCAGATGACCGGCCCGGCCACCACGGTGTTCACCACCACGGTCACTGTTCCTGATCTGCCTGACCTGCCTGCCTCCCCATGAGACCCAACCCAACGAAAATAAACGCATGAACCCTACTGAACACCCCATCACCGAAGATGACATTGCCAACTTTCTGGCTAACACGCCGGATTTTTTCGAGCGCCATGCCGATCTGCTGGCCACCGTACAGTTGTCCAGCGGCCACGGCAGCCGTGCCGTGAGCCTGCAGGAGCGGCAGGCCGGCATGCTGCGCGAGAAGATCAAGGGTCTGGAGACGCGGGTGGTCGAGATGATTCGCCACGGCAACGACAACGAGGTGATTGCCAGCCGCTTGCAGCGCTGGACGCACCGGCTGCTGCAAACCGCCGCCGACAGCGTGCCTGCAGCGATTGCCAGCGGCTTGATGGACGATCTTCAGGTGCCGCAAGCGGCCATCAAGCTGTGGGGTGCGGGCGACGCGTTTGCGCATCAGCCGTTTTCTCAAGGCGTGAGTGAAGACGTCCGCATGTTCACGGCCTCGCTGACGGCGCCTTATTGCGGCATCAACTCGGGCTTTGAGGCGGTCAGCTGGTTGCCGCAGCCGCAGGCGGCCGAGTCGCTGGCGCTGATTCCACTGGTCATTCCGGCCATGATTGGCGACGCGAAAGGGCGCGATCACGTCATTTACAACCCAAGCAATGATGTTGCCATTTACGGCCTGCTGGTTCTGGCTTCCCCTGACGCCCAGCGCTTTCAGATGGGCATGGGCGTGGACTTCCTGGTGCAGGTGGGGCTGCTGGCCAGTGCGGCCCTGTCGCGCCTGCAGCCTTCCCGGGCGCCCTGATCGGCCCTGGCCGAGCACCGGCACGTGCCACGCGCACCCGCACCCATGGGCTATTCGCCAAAAAGACAAGCCGCCCCCGGCAGGCGAGCCGGGGCAACGCCGCAGAACGCCGACAACGCACTGGCGCTGCCGAAGCTGCCGGTGCTGCCGATGGCGTCACCGGATCCGCTGGTTGCGCGCTACTTGACGCACGTGCGGATCGACAAGCATCTGGCCGCGCGCACCGGGGTGCTGTACGCCGCAGACCTGGACAAGCTGCAAGCGTTCGCCCAGCAGGCCGGTGTGACCTTGCTCGCAGTGCAACACGCCGACATTCGCCGCTGGGTGGTGCAAATGCACAGCCGCGGCCGCAGTGCGCGCGGCATTGCGCTGGTGTTGTCAGGATGGCGCGGGTTTTACGCCTGGCTGGGCCGCACAGGCCAGGTGGACAGCAACCCGGTGGTGGGGGTGCGCGCGCCCAAGGCGCCCAAACCGCTGCCGAAGGCGCTGGGCGTGGACGAGGCGGTGCAACTGGCTGCTTACGACGGTGTTGGCCTTGCCGGCGGTGGGCGGCTGGCTTACGCCGACGACCAGCAGCGCATGGCGCTGCGTGAGCGCTGCATCACCGAGCTGCTGTATGGCTGCGGCTTGCGCATCGCCGAGCTGGTGGGGCTTGATGCGCGCGGCAGTGCGCAGGCCCGCTGCTGGATCGACCAGGTCGACGGGCAGGCGCATGTGCTGGGCAAGGGCAGCAAGCGGCGCACGGTGCCGGTGGGTCGCCCGGCGCTGACGGCGCTGGCCGCCTGGCTGGAAGCGCGGCAGGCGTGGGTCAGGCCGCAAGTGGAATTCCCTGACGACCACGCAGCGCTGTTCATTGGCCGGCGCGGCACCCGGCTGACGCCGCAGCACATTCGGGTGCGGCTCAAGCAGCGCTCCAGTGCCGCCGGGCTGGCCACGCCGGTGCATCCGCACATGCTGCGCCACTCATTTGCCAGCCACGTCCTGCAGTCCAGCGGAGACTTGCGCGCGGTGCAGGAATTGCTGGGCCACGCCAGCATTACCACCACACAGGTGTACACCCGGCTGGATTTTCAGCACCTGGCGCAGGTGTACGACAAGGCGCACCCCAGGGCGAAAACACCGCGAAAAACCCCGGAGCCTGCCAAGTTGCCAGTGGGCGATAAGGACGACGAGCCGCTTGCAAGCTGAGCGGCTGAACGGCGCATAGACTGCGCTGCGGCGAGTGTTTACGGCCTTGCCTTGCGGCGCAAACCGCCACGTGTTGAGTGGGACGTGTCGCTGCTTTTTTCACCCAGCTCGAACACTGCCCGGCGGCTGTTGGCCGGCTCCATGGCCAGCCGCTCCTCAAGCTGCGTGAGCACGCCGTGCGCGTTCGAGCCACCTTGCGGCACCAGGGCATAAGCGACGCGAACCTGCGCTACACAGTCGACATGCAGGCCTTTGTAGGGCATCAGGCAGCGCGCCACGATGCGCGGGCCCAGCGTGGCGGCGTCTTCGGCACCGAAGGGGCCTTCGACCAGCATGCCAAAGCGGCGTTCAGACAGGCGCGCTGCACTGTCGATTTCCCGCGCAGTCGAGAGCAGGCGCTCGGCCACGCGCAACGGTAGGTCCTCGGCGGCCTTGCGGCCAAAGTCGCGGTTGATCTGGTCGGAGTTCACAAGGTCAATCAGCATGACCGCGCTTTGGTGGCGCAGCCGACCCGAGCGCGCAATCATGCGCATCAGCCGCTCGGCAAAGACATGCCCGTTGATCAGGCCCGTGGCCGGGTCTACCCGGTCCAGGCCCTGAATCCGACGGGTGTTCTCGCGCCGGTGCTGGCTTCGCAGCATCAAAATGACCATGACGATGGGCAGATGAATCGCTACGCCAACAAGCATGCCGTATTGGCTGAAAAATCCTGTTGGCACCAGGCCCAGGCTGCAGGCCAGCAGCCACTCGGCAGCCACGATCACCGGCAAGTAGGCCATCATCAACCACGGGGAAAACCGGTCACCTCGCCGCCAGGCCCACACCAGCAGCAGCAGCCCGCCAAGCTGCAGGAGACCGAGAACCGGAGCGAACACAGATTCACGAAGCCCGGTAGGTAACATCATCAACACCGCCGCAAAAACCAGCCCGAACGCTGAAGCGCCGATCACGCTCCGATGCAGCCTGCGGGAGCGTTCAGGCAACGCCACGGTGTGCGAGATGAACATCAATGAACCCGAAATCGTCAGCAAGGGCAGCGTGACGGTCGAGATGTCGTTCCACCAGGGTGCACCGGGCCACAGGTGCAGCCCGCCAATGCCGGTGATGGTGGCCTGCGTCAAGCTGATCAGCACCACGCTGAGCGCAAACCAGCCGTAGGCCGCGTCGCGCAGTGAAATAGCGCCCAGTGCGGAGACAATTGCCGCCAAGCCCGTAAGACCAAAAAAGATTCCGAGGATCAGCGACACCTTTTGCTCGGTGTTGGATAAACGCGCCTCGCTGATGAAACGCAGCGGCGGGCTGATGGCGTGGTTGTTTTCGAGTCGCAGCAGGTAGTGGGTCGGCGTTTCTGCTGACAGGGCAATCGGCAACAGCGGATGACGGTGCGGCACGGGCCAATCGCGCACGGCGGTCTTGTCGCCCGCGCGCTGCTCATTCCAGCGGTTCAGGCCGTCCTGGGTGTAGAGCGACGCCCGGTCGATCGTCGTGTCAGGCACTTCCAGGTACCAGCGTTCTGTGTCCGGCGCTGGGGGCACGCTGAAACGCACCCACATCACCTGCCCGGTAGTGATCGGGTAAATCGCATCTGTTTTGGTGTGCCTCCACGGAATAGCGGCGGTGCGTGCGACGTCTTCGGGCGAAAACTTTCCCGTGGTGTCCACCCAATAGTCGCCCCAGTCGCGCAGGGCGACCGGTTGGGTGCGGGTGTCCAGATCCAGCACGGTACGAGGTTGTGTGAAAGCGGTGATACCGGCGAGACCAGACAGCACGGCCAACGCGTAAAAAGCAGCGGCCAGGCGCGCGCACCAGCGGGCGTGGCGTTGAAGCCAACCCGTTAGGTCTTTGAAGCTCAGAGGCCAGGGTATGAAAAAGCGGGTCAAAAGCGGGCCTTTGTGAAGGTCGAACTGGCGGCGCGAGCGGCCGGTGCTGGCAGGGCTGCCGGCGAGTATCGGACTGATCGCAACCCCGGATTGTTACAAATGTTGCCGCAGTGCGCCATGTCTGCGTGATTTTTCACGGGGTTGCGTGGCCTTTTGGTGAGTTTTGGGCGTGCCTGAACGCAGCACGGAGCCCATGCGCAGGCCCGACAATGCAGCCATGACAATTGTTCGACTTAAAGACGGCAAAGAGCGCTCGCTGCTTCGCAGGCACCCCTGGATTTTTGACGGCGCCATCGCCTCAGGCAGCGCGGACGCGGGCGAGACGGTGCGGGTGGAAAGCCATGCAGGTCAGTTTTTGGGCTGGGCTGCGTTCAGCCCGCAGTCAAAAATCCGCGTCCGGGTGTGGAGTTTTGATGAAAACGAGCGCATCGATGAGGCATTTTTCATTGCGCGTTGTAGCGCATCCATCCGGGCCAGAGCGCGGTTTGACATTCAGAGCAACGGCCTGCGGCTGGTGCACGGCGAGTCGGATGGTTTGCCGGGGCTGGTGGTTGACCGCTATGCGGACACCCTGGTAGCGCAGTTCTCCAGCTACGGTTCCGAGCGTTTCAAGCGCGTGATCACCGACGCTGTATTGGCCGAGACCGGTTTGAGCCGCTTGTACGAGCGCTCGGATGCCAGTGTGCGCACACTTGAAGGCTTGCCCGAAGCCACCGGCTGGCTGGCGGGGGGCGGGGCCACCGCCATCACCATCACTGAACACGACTGGCAGCTTCAACTCGACGTGGCAGAGGGCCACAAAACCGGGTTTTACCTCGACCAGCGCGACAGCCGGGCCCGGTTCGCCGCCTATGCACACCGCCTGCAGTTCAAGAATGTGCTCAATTGCTACTGCTACACCGGCGGTTTCACAGTTGCGGCGTTGCGTGGTGGGGCGGAGCACGTCACGTCCATTGACTCGTCTGGCCCTGCCATCGAGCGCGCCAGGGCCAA
>JANLUZ010000020.1:0-1767 GCA_031363755.1 Polaromonas sp. | reverse complement strand
GGGTGCTGCGCATCGATGCGCTGAATCGGCAGCGACAGCGCCGCCATTTCACGGCGTACTTTCATGCAAAAAGGGCAGGTCTTGTACTGATACAGCGCCATCGCCCGGCACTGCCGGCTGACCTCTTCCTGATCGGCCTGGCTGCGCACGATGCCTTTGGGTGTGGTCAGTTTTTCCTTCAGTAGCAGGATGGGGCCGAGCACGGCACGAAGGGTTTTAAAAAAGGCGCGGATGAAGAATTTCATGAATGGTGAAGAGTGGGTGGGGCGGGTTTCAAAGGCTGCGGGATTGCAGCAACGCATAAACATCATCACGCGAGCTGACGGCCACGATGGTCACTTGAAGGGCGTCGTCATCGACGTGATAAGCCCAGCGAAACTGCGGTGTGGTGATCTTGATCTTGTAAACATCGGGCAGCCCGTGCAACGCGTCTTTAGTCACGCGGGGCTGCGTCAAGCGCTCTTTCTGCAACTTGTGTTTGAAGCGTTTTTTAACCGATTCATCCAGCTTGGCCCACTCCCGTTCTGCCTCGGGGTGGATCGCCAGGTCATAAGTCATTCAAAGAAATTTTGCGAGCAGTGTGCAGCGTAGCAAGCCGAGACTCGGCTTTGTCCGCTACCACGCGGTCTGCCAGCTGCTCCATGATGCGGCCCATCAAATCAGGCGACACGATGTAGCCCGCAGGGCGGTTGTGGTTAAGCACCACCACAGCGGCAGTGCCCGCCTGCTCAAAGGCGCGCGCTGGCGACTCGCGTAAATCCGAAATGCCGATGCTCCGAAATGAGTGAAGGGTGTCCATAGGCGGACTGTACCAAACTGGCTTAATTTAGACGAAATTTCGGTGAAATTTCGTCAGTAGTGGTCAGCTTCCTCAGCATCAGCCCGCATCAACGCCTCAATCTCATCAGCCTTCACCGGCACGCCGCGCGTCATCAGCTCGCAGCCCTTGGCGGTAATCAGCGCGTCGTCTTCAATGCGAATGCCGATATTCCAAAATTGCTTGGGCACGCCCTTGGCGGGGCGCACGTACAGGCCGGGCTCAATCGTCAGCACCATACCGGCGCGCAAGATGCGGGGCGGCTTTTTCATCACGAGCTGGCCCAGTGCGTCTTTTTCTTCACGCGGCTTGCTGCCGGGCTCGGTGTAGTCGCCGCAGTCGTGCACGTCCATGCCCATCCAATGGCCGGTGCGGTG
The DNA here is from genome assembly GCA_031363755.1 of Polaromonas sp. Lineage (GTDB taxonomy): Bacteria > Pseudomonadota > Gammaproteobacteria > Burkholderiales > Burkholderiaceae_C > Polaromonas. Next base: position 573 of record JANLUZ010000020.1, on the reverse strand, counting down.
CATGTAGAACTGGCGGTAGGCGCCGCTGGCCAGCACGTCGTCGACCGTGCCGTGTTTGGCGGGGTTCAGCAGGCCCACGTCGAGCATGCCCTGGGCCAGCACGCGGGTGGCGGCGTCGTGCGGGTCGGTGAAGCGTTTGCCGGGCTTGCACACCTTGATGGCGGCTTCTTGCGCGGCCAACACAATGTCGTACAGCGTGCGCTGCGCGGGCGTGAACTGGCCGTTGGCCGGGAAGGTGCGGGTGATGTCGCTGGCGTAACCGTCGAGCTCGCAGCCCGCGTCAATCAGGCACAGCTCGCCGTTTTTCAGCTCGGCCGTGTCGGCGCGGTAATGCAGGATGCAGGCGTTGGCCCCGGCGGCCACGATGCTGGTGTAGGCCACGCCCTGCGCGCCCTGGCGGCGAAATTCGTGCAGCAGCTCGGCCTCTAAATGGTATTCACGCGGGGTTTCAGCCGGGCTGCGCAGCATGGCGGCAGACGTTTGCATGGCGCGCACATGCGCAGCGCTAGAGATTTGCCCGGCGCGCCGCAAAATCGCGATTTCATGGGCGTCTTTGATCAGCCGCATCTCGTC
>JANLUZ010000199.1:0-5277 GCA_031363755.1 Polaromonas sp. | reverse complement strand
CTCTGACCACCCGCCCATGGTCGGCTGGGTCATTGCGGCGGTGCGCGCCGTGCTGGGCGATGCGGGCGACAGCATCTGGGCGATTCGCCTGCCCTCCGTGCTGTTGCCGCTGGGCGTGGGCGCGGCGCTGTGGTGGGCGCTCAAGGGTTTGAACCGCCAGCGCGCGGCCTGGGCGGTGCTGCTGTTCTGGCTGGCCCCGCTGAACTGGTTGAACATGCTGATCACTACCGACATTCCGCTGATTTTCTGGTCGGCGTGGTCACTGGCGGCGCTGGTGCGGGCCGAAAGGCGGCCCCAGCTCGACCGCGCGGCCTACGGCTTGTATGCGCTGTCAGGTCTGTTTTTGGCCTGCGCGTTCTTGTCCAAATACTTCTCGGTCGTGCTGGGGCTGTCGTATGCAGCTTACTTTGTGCTGTACCGGCGCAACCGGCTGGCCGGCTTTGCCGTTCTGGTGCTGTGCGCGCTGCCCGGCCCGGCCATCAACATCGCCTACAACATGGGCCACGGCTGGTCGAACATCATGTTCAACCTCTACAACCGCAACGAAGCCGAGGTGTTTGAGTGGCGCAAGCCCCTGACCTATGTGGGCATGATGGCCTACCTCATCACCCCGGCGGCGCTTTGGCTGGCGGCGCGGCACCGGCGCGCCTTGGGCGCTGCGGCGCGCAGTTCCCCCACCGGGCGCATTCTGGCCTGTGCGGTGGTCGTGCCCTTGGCATTCTTCGCGCTGCTGTCGCTGAAAAAAATCATCGGCCTGCACTGGGTCATGTCGTTTTACCCGTTTGGCTTTGCGCTGCTGGCGCTCGCCTTGCCGGTGGCCCAGCTTAAAACGGGCGCCAAAGGCTTGGCTGTGTTTGCGGGCCTGCATGTGCTGGTGGTGGCTGGGCTGTACCTGACCACGCTGGACACCTGGAAAGCCAGCGCCCGCTATCCGCAGATTGTGCGCAGCGTCAAAACCGCCGAGATGCTCGCGCAGGTCAGCGCGCCCGGCGTGGTGTTGATGGGCGAGTCGTACACGCCCGCTGCCGTCTTTGGCTTTGAGCGCCGCCAGTACATGCCGGTGTTTGGTGTGGGCAAATTCCACGCGCGGCAAGACGACGCGCTGGTCGATTTTTCGGTCTACCAGGGTCAGACCATCCGCGTGATCACGTCCGAGCCCCCGGTGTTGAGCGACTACGCGCCGTACTTTGCCAGCGTCAAAGTGCTTAGCTTTGCCCAAAGCGGTGTGCCGTTCTATGCGCTGGAAGGCACAGGCTTCAACTACGCCGCCTACCGGCAAGGCGTGCTGGGCGACATCTTCAAACGCTTCTACAGCATCCCCAAAGCGCTGCCCATGACGGGTTGCCCTTTTTGTGAGCGCTACTGCGGCCAGGTGCGCTGCCCTTGACGTCGACCAGCACCGCCACGGGCCGGTGTGACGCGCCGCGCGTGGTCGCCGCATTTGACTTCGACGGCACCCTCACACGGCGCGACACGCTGCTGCCTTACCTGGCGATGGGGCTGGGCTGGGCACCTTTCAGCTGGCTGCTGCTGAAAAATGCGCCGTGGTTGCTGGCCTATGCAGTGCGCTTGCTGCCGAACCATGTGGCCAAGGCCAGGGTGTTGCGTGGGGCGTTTGCGCATCGGTCGGTGGCCGAAGTCGAAGGCTGGACGTCTCGGTGGCTGCCCGGCTTGGCGGGGCAGTTGCGTGCCGACGCACTGACCCAATTGACGGCCCACCAACGCGCGGGCCACTGCTGCGTGATGGTCAGCGCGTCGCCCGACGTGTACTTGCAGCGTGCCGCTCAGCACCTGGGGTTTGACGCCCTGATCTGCACCGAAATGGTGACTGACGGCGGCGCATTGACCGGCGCGATGCGCACACCCAATTGCCACGGCGAGGAAAAGCGGCGCCGTTTGACCGCCTGGCTGGCCAGCCATCAGGGGGACTCGAATGAAGCCCCGACCCTGTATGCCTACGGGGACACCCCGGGCGACATGCCCATGCTGGGCATTGCCGACCACGCGTGGTACCGCGGCAAGCCCTGGGCAGGGCGCCAGCCGCCTGATTGACCGGCGTGGCGGGCGCAATATGTCAAAAGTAACACTTTTTAGCATCCTAGCCCATGTGTTTGCTTGCTCTGAAGCTACAAAATTAATAGCAATTTGGGTGACATAATCCAAGGCGACACGGGTTAGGCACTTCGGCCCAGGCATTAACAACGATTGAGACAAGCATGATTTTGGTCACTGGCGGCGCTGGTTTTATTGGCGCCAATTTTGTTTTGGACTGGCTGGCCAATGGCAACGAGCACGTCATCAACCTTGACAAGCTCACCTACGCAGGTAACCTGCAGACGCTGGCCAGCCTGAATGGTGATGCGCGGCACCTGTTTGTTGAAGGCGACATTGCAGACACCGCACTTGTCGCGGATCTGTGCGCCAGGCACCAACCCAGGGCGGTCGTCAACTTCGCGGCCGAGTCGCATGTAGACCGCTCTATTCACGGCCCTGAAGACTTCATCCAGACCAACATCGTTGGAACCTTCCGCCTTCTCGAAGCCGTCAAAGCGCATTGGCTTTCTCTGGCCGCAGAGGCGAAAGCCGATTTTCGGTTTTTACATGTGTCCACCGACGAGGTGTATGGCTCGCTGGCCAAAAACGATGCGGCCTTCTCGGAAACCCATCGCTATGAGCCCAACAGCCCCTATTCCGCGAGCAAGGCCGCCAGTGACCACCTAGTGCGGGCCTACCACCATACCTACGGCCTGCCTGTGCTGACCACCAATTGCAGCAACAACTACGGCCCGTTTCACTTCCCCGAAAAACTCATTCCCCTGATGATCGTCAACGCATTGGCCGGCAAGCCCCTGCCTGTGTATGGCGATGGCCAGCAGATTCGAGACTGGCTGTATGTCAAGGACCATTGCAGCGCCATCCGCGCCGTGCTGGCAGCCGGGCGCACCGGCGAGGTCTACAACGTCGGCGGCTGGAACGAAAAGCCCAACATCGACATTGTGCTGACGGTGTGCGCCTTGCTTGACGAGTTGTGCCCGCAGCCGGGCGGTGTGTCTTATGCCCAGCAGATCACCTACGTCACCGACCGCCCCGGCCACGACCGACGCTACGCCATTGACGCCACAAAAATCAAACGTGAGCTGGGTTGGGTGCCCGCCGAGACCTTCGACAGCGGTATTCGCAAAACGGTCGAGTGGTACTTGGCCAACCCCGAGTGGGTCGCCAATGTCCAGAGCGGTGAGTACCGCGACTGGACCGACAAGCACTACGGCGGCGCCGCTGCAGCAGCGACGGGGAGTCGCCCTTGAAGATTCTTCTGCTGGGGAAAAATGGCCAGGTGGGCTGGGAGCTGCAACGCAGCCTCGCGCCTTTGGGCGAGCTGGTGGCGCTAGACCGGCACAGTCGCGACCAGTGCGGTGACTTGAGCAACCTGCCCGGTCTGGCGTCCACCGTCAGAGCCCTGCGCCCCGACGTGATCGTTAACGCCGCAGCCTACACGGCTGTCGACAACGCGCAGGGCGATCAAAACGCGGCCCGCACCATCAACGCAGACGCGCCGGGTGTGCTGGCCCGGGAAGCCGCCAAGCTGGGCGCCTTGCTGGTGCACTACAGCACGGACTATGTCTTCAACGGCAGTGGTCACCACGCCTGGGCTGAATCTGACACGCCGGCGCCGCTAAGTGTCTATGGGCAAACCAAGCTTGAGGGGGAGCAACAGATTCAGGCGGCTGGCAGCAAACACCTCATCTTTCGGTGCAGCTGGGTGTATGCCGCGCGTGGCGGCAACTTTGCCAAAACCATGTTGCGGCTTGCTCAGGAGCGAGAGCGCCTCACAGTGATTGACGACCAGTTTGGCGCGCCCACCGGCGCCGAGCTGCTTGCCGATGTGACGGCGCATGCCATCCGCCAGGTGGCCATCCAGCCGGGGGATGTTGGGCTGTACCACGTCGCCGCAGCCGGCGAAACCACGTGGCATGCGTATGCAAAACACGTGCTAGCCCATGCAAAGTCTGCCTGTGAAGCTATAAATATAATAGCAACCGAGGTAGCACCAGTCGCCAGCAGCGCTTTTGTGACCGCCGCAGCGCGCCCCCACAACTCGCGGCTGAACACCCACAAGCTGCAAACAACCTTTGATCTGCATTTGCCCGATTGGCGCCTGGGTATTGACCGCATGCTCGCCGAAACGCTGGCCGGCGACGCCTGGCGTCGTGCGCCAACCCTTTGAACACAAGACATGACAGCTTCAAAACCCCGCCGTAAAGGCATCATCCTGGCAGGCGGCTCCGGCACTCGGCTTCACCCGGCAACCCTGGCCATCAGCAAACAACTGCTGCCGGTGTATGACAAGCCCATGATTTATTACCCGCTGAGCACGCTCATGCTGGCGGGCATTCGAGACGTGTTGGTCATCAGCACCCCGCAAGACACCCCACGTTTTGAGCAACTGCTCGGCAACGGCAGCCAGTGGGGCATGAACCTGCAATACGCCGTGCAGCCCAGCCCCGACGGCCTGGCGCAGGCCTTCATCATTGGCGAGGCTTTCTTGGCTGGCGCGCCCAGTGCGCTGGTGTTGGGCGACAACATCTTTCACGGCCACGACTTTGCCCAACTCATGGCCAGCGCCGACGCACAAGCCCACGGCGCTACCGTGTTTGCTTACCACGTGCGCGACCCCGAGCGTTATGGCGTGGTGGCGTTTGACGCCCAGGGCAAAGCCAGCAGCATTGAAGAAAAGCCCCCACAGCCCAAAAGCAACTACGCCGTCACCGGCCTGTATTTTTATGACGAGCAAGTCGTCGACATTGCCAAGTCCATCAAGCCCAGCGCCCGCGGCGAGCTTGAAATCACCACCGTGAACCAGGCCTACCTTGACCAGGGCAGCCTGAACGTCAAGATCATGCAACGCGGCTACGCCTGGCTGGATACTGGCACCCACGAAAGCCTGCTGGAGGCAGGCCTATTCATCTCCACACTGGAGCACCGGCAGGGCCTGAAGGTCGCTTGCCCCGAAGAAATTGCCTGGCGCAACGGTTTTATATCGTCAGCCCAACTTGAAAAGCTGGCGCAGCCGCTGGCGAAAAATGGCTATGGGCAGTACCTGCAGCGCCTGCTGCTGGAGGGCGTGCAGCCATGAAGGTCACGCCCACAACAATTGCCGACGTGCTGATCATCGAGCCCAAGGTATTCGGCGATTCACGCGGCTTTTTCTATGAAAGCTTTAATCAAAAAGCCTTCAACGACGCCACTGGCCTTGACGTTAACTTTGTTCAAGACAAC
>JANLUZ010000076.1:0-50357 GCA_031363755.1 Polaromonas sp. | reverse complement strand
GTTCTTCTGGCGACCAGGGGCTTACAAAAAACGCGTCGGCCATGCCGGGCTTGACGTCTTCGATGCGTGCAGGCAGCCATTTTGGGGAATAGTCCTTGTCGACCGCCAGCGCGCGAATCCCCTCAACGGTTTCGCTCGCGGTACCTGGCCGCAAAGCGAAGCAGTTGTGCACCATGTCACGCTCCATGCGCAACTCGTCGGCAAACCCCATGCTGCGGGCGCGGCGCACTTGCTCCAGCGCCACGTGCAGCATCAGAGGCGAGCGCTTTCGCAGCACAGCGGCGGTCTTCGTGGCCCAGGTGTCACTGGATTTTTCGAGCGCGTCCACGATGTGTTTGACGCGCAAAAGCGAGAAATAAGCATCAATCTGGGTGCTAGCCGATGTATTTACTGCCTGTTTAGCTCCTAATTCAGTAGCAATCCAAGAACGGACATCGGCTGCTGATGCCCACGTCTGCTGCCCCAGCGCAGCCCAGACGGCCGGCAGTTCGGCAGCGGCACACTTCACATCGGCCAAGCCATAAGCCAGGGCCTGCTCAGCGCCGATGACTTCGCCTGTCAGCGCCAAGTACTCGCCCACACTGCCGGAGCAACGGCTCAGAAAAAAGCCGCCGCCCACATCGGGGAACAAGCCGATGTTGGTCTCGGGCATCGCCATCTTGGTGTGCTCCGTGACGATGCGAAACACGTTGCCACCGGATGCACCCTGGCTCAAGCCCATGCCGCCGCCCATGACCACGCCATCCATGAAGGCAATGTACGGTTTCGGGTAGTGATGAATCAGGTGGTTGAGCGTGTATTCGGTGGTGAAAAAATCGGCGAGGGCGGGGTCAACACCACCGTCGGCGAGCGCCGCCTGATAGAAAAACCGGATGTCTCCGCCGGCGCAAAAGCCGCCGAACAGGCTGTCCGGCGTTCCGGGTCGACCCGCCTTGTTGGTGCCGCGAATCGCCACGAGCTGCACGGCCGGGTCATCCCGCCAGGCGGTCAGAACTGCCAGCAGTTCCGTGACCATGGCCAGACTCAGCGCGTTCAAGGCCTTCGGCCGATTCAGGGTGATGAACCCTGCGCTGCCGCGTCGCTCGATGAGGATGTCGCTCTTCACCGCATCGTTGGCAGGGGTGTCGACAGGGGGGTGGCTTGCGTCAGTCATGGTTGTTGTTTCCATCCGATGAGTTCATTGATCACCAGTGCGGAAACCACCAGAGTTCCCCCCACCAGCACGTTGGGTCCGGGCACCTCGCCCGCGCCGGCCCAGGCCAGCAAAATCCCGAAAATCACCTCCAGCAAAGCCAATAGGGCCACTTCGGGCGCTTTGAGAACACCGGCGCAGATCACGGCCAGCACGCATGGAATGGCCAACTGGAACACGCCCAGCACCGCCAGCAAGGCGACATCGTGCGCGGTGGCGTGGAAGGGAAATGCCATGGGCAGGGTCGCCAGCGACGAGATGACAGCGCCGACCAACACAGCCGGCACGAGGTCGACGGGTGCTCCCTGGGCTCGGCTGTGCTGCACCACTGTCCAGTTGCAGGCTGCAGCAACCGGCACCGCCAGCGCCACCGCAATACCCGTCCACTGGCTGGAAAAGTCCGCCTGCCCCGCGTACATCCAGGTGATGCCGACGCCAGCAACCGCAATGGCCACCCAGGTGCGTGGCAGCAATCGGTGCCCCATCACCAGACACGATACCCCCGCCGTTAGAAAAGGCCCAATGGCGAGTGTGACCAGCACATTCGCAACGGTGGTCAACGTCAGGGCCAGCATGAAGGCAGTGAACATCACCCCCCAGCAGACGCTGGACAGCCACAGCGCCGGGCCCGCGTGCCGAATGCGCGAAAACACCGAACGCCCCTGCCAAATCGGCAACAACACCGCCAATGAGACAGCCGTAAAAAAGCTGCGCCAGAAGGTCACTTCAAAGCTGCGGGCAGACTCGAGTTGCCGGGCGACCAGACCTGCCGTAGACCACAGCAGCGTCACCACGACCATAGCAAAGACGGCGCTTGAATGCGTCAGTTTCATCAACAGTTCCGTGTTCGTTTTTCTTGCGTGGGGCCGGCCGAGCTGGTTTGAACTGACTTGAGGTCATAAAAAAAACCGCTGTCAGGCAGCGGTCTCATGAGCCTAAAACCATTCAGGCCGGCGCTGGCGCCCTGCCCTGAAAAGTTTAACGACCGGCGCGCTTACGTTCGCTCTCAGTCAGGTGCCGCTTGCGAATACGAATCGACTTCGGGGTGATCTCGACCAGCTCGTCGTCTTCAATGAACTCCACCGCGTATTCCAGCGTGGCATCAATCGGTGGCGTGATCTTGATTGCGTCTTCCTTGCCCGACACACGGAAGTTGGTCAGCTGCTTGGTGCGCGTTGCATTCACCACCAAGTCGTTGTCACGGCTGTGAATGCCGACAATCATGCCTTCATACACCGGATCGTTCGCCTTGACGAACATGCGGCCACGGTCGTCGAGCTTGCCTAACGCATAGGTGAAAATTTCACCGGCATCCATGGAGATCAGCACACCGTTTTTGCGGCCACCGATGTCGCCCTTATGGGCTTCGTAGCTGTCGAAAATATTGGAAATCAGGCCCGAGCCGCGTGTCAGGTTCAAGAATTCATTGGTGAAACCGATCAAGCCGCGGGCGGGGATGCGGTACTCAAGGCGGACGCGGCCGCGGCCGTCTGGCTCCATATTGCTCAGTTCGCCCTTGCGCTCGCCCAGCGCTTGCATCACACCACCCTGGTGCTGCTCTTCAATGTCGGCGGTGACCAGCTCGATCGGCTCGTGCTTTTCACCGTTGACTTCTTTCATCACCACACGCGGCTTGGACACGGCCATTTCGAAGCCTTCACGGCGCATGTTTTCCAGCAGGATGGTCAGGTGCAATTCGCCCCGGCCCATCACTTCAAAGATACCCTCTTCGTCGGTCTCGCTGACGCGCAGCGCCACGTTGTGTTGCAGCTCCTTTTGCAGGCGGTCCCAGATCTGGCGGCTGGTGACGTACTTGCCTTCGCGGCCCGCCAGCGGGCTGGTGTTGACGCAAAAGTTCATCGTCAGCGTAGGCTCATCGACCTTGAGCATTGGCAAAGGCATGGGGTTGACAGGGTCGGTGATCGTCACGCCGATGCCAATGTCCGTCAGGCCGTTAATCAATACGATCTCACCCGGGCCAGCTTCAGTCGCCTGAACGCGCTCCAGGCCCTGAAACGTCAACACCTGGTTGATACGGCCTTTGACAGCCTTACCGTCCGGGCCTTCCATGACGACCACGTCCATCATCGGCTTGATCGTGCCCTGGCTGATACGACCCACGCCAATACGGCCCACGAAGGTCGAAAAGTCGAGAGCTGAGATCTGCAATTGCAGCGGCGCGTCAGGGTCACCCTTTTGCGGTGGGACATGCTTGAGCACCGTGTTGAAAAGCGCCGACATGTCAGGGCCCCACTGCTCACCCGGTGCACCTTCAACCAGTGACGACCAGCCGTTGATGCCGGAGGCGTACACCACGGGAAAATCTAGCTGTTCGTCGTTGGCGCCCAATTTGTCGAACAAGTCAAAAGCGGCATTGACAACGAAGTCAGGGCGCGCGCCGGGCTTGTCGACTTTGTTAACCACCAAAATTGGCTTCAACCCCAGAGCCAGGGCTTTTTTGGTCACGAAGCGCGTCTGGGGCATGGGGCCTTCTTGCGCGTCAATCAGCAGCACCACACCGTCCACCATGGACAGCGCTCGCTCAACCTCACCACCGAAGTCGGCGTGGCCTGGCGTGTCAACGATGTTGATGTGCGTGCCTTCCCAGGTCACAGCGCAGTTCTTGGCCAAAATCGTGATGCCACGCTCTTTTTCAATGGCGTTGTTGTCCATCACGGTGTCGACGACCTTTTCGTGGTCGGCGAAGGTGCCGGACTGGCGCAGCAACTGGTCAACCATGGTGGTTTTGCCATGGTCAACGTGCGCAATGATGGCGATGTTTCTGATTTGTTTGATGCTCATAGTGGGCTTTCTGGAGACGGGAAGAACTGAAATGTGAGGGGAAATAAAGGCAAAAAAGGGCAGCGCTACCGCGCGCGTGCTTCAACGAGTTGGGGCGCAGGGATGTCGGCCATGGAGTCGGGAGGCTCGAGTGCCAGCTTTTCGAGCCGGTCTTTTTCAAGCCGCTCTTTCGGCGCCTGCAAAATGGCGTGAACTTCAACGGAACTGAGCAGTCGCTGCGGAATGATTTCGTCTGACGCCAGATGCGCTGACCCTAAAAAGACCGGTATCTGTGCAGTGTGCAGAGGGCCAAAAACCTGCACCAGCGGGGCATCCGGGCCCCATTGGCCTGTCGTGCCGCGGCGCCGCAGGCCACTCAAAAACCGCCCTGCATTGTCAGCGTCCAATGTGACAGACGGGTACGCGGCAATCAGCGACTGCGGCACCAGCAGCAATGCTTCGCGCGCCCGCTCGTCCATGGCCTCCAGCGCTGGCAAGGTCACGCATTGGGCGTCTGTGAAGCCGCCAGTCTCAATGCGGCGCAGCGACGACAGATGCCCGCCGCAGCCAATCGCCTCCCCAATGTCTTCGCCGAGCGTTCGAATATAGGTGCCCTTGCTGCAGCTTACTACTATTTTGATAGCTGGACAGGCAGTAAAACCGTGGGCTAGAGACAGATTTAGCTTGAAAATGGTGATGTGGCGGGCTTCCCGTTCAACGTCCAGGCCCCTGCGGGCATATTCATACAGCGCCCTGCCGTCTTTTTTTAACGCGGAATACATCGGTGGCACCTGTGCCAACGGGCCCGTGAAACGCACTGTGAGGTCAGCCAGAAGCGCCGGTGTGATCTCTGGCACAGGCCGGGTTTCGATCACGTCGCCCTCGGCGTCGGCAGTGGTGGTTTTCTGACCGAGACGCAGCGTGGCTTCGTAGGTCTTGTTCGCTTCCAGCTGCACCTGACTGAACTTGGTGGCAGCACCAAAGCACAGCGGCAAAACACCGGTAGCTAAGGGGTCCAGCGTGCCAGTATGGCCGGCTTTTTCAGCACGCAAAAGCCACTTGGCCTTTTGTAATGCCTGGTTGCTGGAAAGGCCAAGGGGTTTGTCAAGCAACAACACCCCATGCACGGGGCGCCGCTGCACCCGAGTGCTAGGGCTGTTCATGCTCAGTCTTCTTGGGCGCGGGACGAAACTGCCTTGGCAATCAAGGCATTCATGTCAGCCGCGCGCTCGGTGGTACGGTCAAAGTGAAAATGCAGTGTGGGAACCGTGTGCGTCATCAGGCGTTTGAACAAGCCGTTGCGCAAAAAACCAGCGGCCTGGTTCAAGGCGGTTTCGCACTCGGTGGGGTCACCAATCAGCACGCTGAAAAAGACCTTGGCATGGGCGTAGTCGGCGGTAACTTCCACCGACTGCACCGTGACCATGCCCACGCGCGGATCTTTCAATTCACGCGCAATCAGGTCGGTCAGGTCCCGCTGGATCTGGTCGGCCACGCGAAAACCGCGGTTAGGGGTGTTAGATTTTTTACGCATCGTCTCAAAAAGCTTGTCATGCAGAGGATGGGTGTGCCGACGGTGTTTAAACCATCGGCACGCCGCGATCACTCCAGCGTACGGGCGACCTCGCGGATCTCGAAGAACTCCAGCACGTCACCGACTTCGATATCGTTGTAGTTCTTGATGTTCAAGCCGCACTCAAACGACTCCTTGACCTCTTTCGCGTCGTCCTTGAAACGCTTGAGCGAATCAAGCTCGCCGGTGTAGATGACGACGTTCTGACGCAGCAGGCGCAGACGCGCGGCGCGGCGAACCACACCGGCGGTGACCATACAACCGGCGATCGAGCCGATCTTGGAGACCTTGAACACCTGCCGAATCTCGGCGGTTCCGATGACTTCTTCCTTTTTGTCGGGCGTCAACATGCCAGACATGGCGGCCCTGAGTTCGTCCACGGCGTCATAAATGATGTTGTAGTAACGAATGTCAATGCCGTTGTTCTCGGCCTGCTTGCGCGCCTGGGCGTCCGCCCGGGTATTGAACCCGATCAGCACGGCCTTGGATGCAATCGCCAGGTTGACGTCGGACTCGGAGATGCCACCAACACCCGAGTACACCAACTGAACCTTGACCTCGTCGGTCGACAGTTTGAGCAGCGACTGTGCCAGTGCCTCTTGCGAGCCTTGCACGTCGGCCTTGATGATGATGGGCAGCATTTTGACCTCGCCGGCGTTGATGTCCGAGAACATATTCTCCAGTTTCGACGCCTGTTGCTTGGCCAGCTTTGTGTTGCGGAACTTGCCAGCGCGGTAAGTGGCGATTTCACGCGCACGACGCTCGTCGGTCATGACGATAAAGTCGTCACCGGCCTGCGGTACGTCGGTCAAACCCTGAATTTCGACAGGAATCGATGGGCCTGCGGTTTTGATGGCCTTGCCGTTTTCGTCCAGCATGGCGCGAACCTTGCCGAATGTGGAACCCGCCAGAACAATGTCGCCCGCCTTCAGCGTGCCAGACTGAACCAGCACGGTGGCAACCGGGCCACGGCCCTTGTCGAGGCGCGCCTCAATCACCAAGCCCTTAGCCAATGCGTCCACCGGAGCGCGTAATTCAAGCACCTCGGCCTGCAGCAGCACCTGCTCGAGCAGCGCGTCAATACCGGCACCCGTGTGGGCCGACACACCGACGAAGGGCACATCGCCACCAAACTCTTCGGGGATCACTTCCTCAGTGACCAACTCGCCCTTGACGCGCTCCAGGTTGATACCTTGTTTGTCAATCTTGTTGATCGCCACCACGATCGGAACGCCCGCCGCCTTGGCGTGCTTGATGGCTTCTTTGGTTTGCGGCATCACACCGTCATCGGCTGCAACGACCAAAATCACGATGTCGGTGGCTTGCGCGCCGCGGGCACGCATGGCCGTGAACGCCTCGTGGCCCGGGGTGTCCAGGAACGACACCATGCCGCGTGGCGTTTCGACGTGGTACGCACCAATGTGCTGCGTAATACCGCCCGCTTCGCCGGCAGCCACTTTCGCGCGGCGAATGTAGTCGAGCAGCGAGGTCTTGCCGTGGTCGACGTGACCCATGACGGTCACCACCGGTGCACGCGGCAACGACTCGGCCTGCTGGCCTTGCACGTCGTCGTCGGTGAATGCTTCCGGATCGTCCAGCGCGGCCGTTACAGCCGTATGGCCCATTTCTTCCACCACGATCATGGCGGTGTCCTGGTCCAGCGGCTGGTTCATCGTGACCATCATGCCGAGCTTCATCAAGTGCTTGATGACCTCTTGCGACTTGATGCTCATCTTGTGCGCCAGTTCCGACACCGTAATGGTCTCGGGCACGTGCACCTCGATGACCTTGAATTCGGTCGGGGCGACAAAATTTGATTCTGGGCGTGCATCGCGTTCATTGCGACGACCTCCGCGCTGAGCGCCCCTGAAGTTACCGCGTCCTGGCGCTGAAGGCGCACCACGGTTTGGCAAAGCCTTTTTCTTAGCCGCATCGTCTTTCCAGGTGGACGACAAATTCTCGGACTTGACTTCCTTCTTGCCTGCCGCACCGGCAGCAGCGGGTGCGCCGGGCTTGACGGCACCGGGCACCACCGCAGGCTTGTGCAACGTGCCCTTGATGGCGGCTTTCGGGTCCACGTGCGGCACGAGCACACGCTTTGGAGCCGACAGCATGGCGCGAATGCCTGCAGCCTCGGCTTCCGCACGGCGGCGACGGTCTTGCAGATCCTGTGCTTTGGCTGCGTCAGCCTGGAACTCAGCCGTGGCCTTGGCCTTGGAGGCGACTTGTGCAGCTGCCTGGACAGCGGCCGCCTCGACCTTGGAGGCTTGCGCCGCTGCAGTGGCAACAGCCGCTTGTTCAGCGACTTTTGACGCCTCTGCCGCTGCCAGCCGCTCGGCTTCGCGGGCTTTGACACTGGCCGGGCGGGTATTTTTGGCTGCATTCAGGGCGCGCGCTTCCTCAAAAGCGTGCGCCACACGTGCAGCCTGGGCTGCAGCAGCTTGCTCGACTTGTTGCTCCGCGTCGCGGCGCTCCTGCTCGACGGCCGCTTCCTTGGCGTCTTGCTCATCGCGCAAACGCCGTTTTTCGGTCAGCTCGGCTTCTTGAACACGCAACAACTCCGCGTTGCGATTGGCTTCTTCCTCGCGTCGCATCAATTCAGCCTCATCGACAGGCGGCACGAATGGCTGGACGTCGGCTTGAGACTCTTCGGCTACAGCATCCGCCCCATCATCGCGCTTGATGAAGGTCCGTTTCTTGATGGTCTGCACGGGGATGATGCGAGCTCTGCCGGTGGAGTCGGCCTGCTTAATCTCGCTGGTCGATTTTTTCACCAGTGTGATTTTCTTGCGCTCGCCTGGCGCCGTGCCGTGGCTCGCCTGCAGGTAGCTCAATAGCTTTTGTTTGTCTGACTCAGACAGGATGTCCCCGGCTTGCGCCTTTGCGACGCCCGCACTGCTCAATTGCTCGATCAGGTTGGCGGTGGACTTGTTCAATTCGGCTGCGAACTCAGCGACGGTGGTGGTACTGGACATATTTGGTTTTCCTGGGAGGCCTCCATGATCATTGCTCTTGCGCTGCTGACGGCGACGGCGCCGTGTCAGCAGCATCAGAGGCGGCTTCTGGTGCGTCACTGGTAAACCAGTGCGCTCTCGCCGTCATGATCAGTGCCGTGGCCTCGTCCGCAGACTGGCCGGTGATATCGGTAAGTTCATCAGTGGCCAGATCGGCCAGGTCGTCGCGGTGATTGACACCAGCCGCCACGAGTTTGGCTATAAGGTCATCGGTCATGCCCTCCACGTCACGCAGGTGCTGCGAAACGCCTTCGGCATTTTCCTCTTTGGCGATTTCAATGGTGAGCAAGGCGTCTTTGGCGCGAGTGCGCAGCTCATTGACGGTGTCTTCGTCGAACGACTCGATTTCCAGCATTTCCTGCAGCGGCACATAAGCGACCTCTTCAAGGCTGGTGAAACCTTCCGCAATCAGGATGTCTGCAATCTCTTCGTCCACGTCGAGCTTGGCCATAAACAATTTGCGGCTCGAATCGGTCTCAAGCGACTGCTTCTCGGCAGACTCGTCGGCTGTCATGATGTTGATCTTCCAGCCGGTCAGCTCGGACGCCAGACGGACGTTCTGTCCGCCGCGACCAATGGAGATTGCCAAGTTTTCCTCATCCACCACCACGTCCATGGCGTGACGCTCTTCGTCCACCACGATGGACGAGACATTGGCGGGTGCGAGGGCACCGATCACAAATTGAGCCGGGTCTTCGCTCCACAACACGATGTCGACACGCTCACCCGCCAATTCATTGGTCACGCCGTTGACACGCGTGCCGCGCACGCCCACGCAGGTGCCGATCGGGTCCACGCGTTTGTCATGCGACAGCACGGCGATCTTGGCCCGTGAGCCTGCGTCACGTGCACACGACTTGATTTCCAGCAGGCCTTGCTCGATTTCGGGCACTTCCTGACGGAACAGCTCGATCATGTATTGCGGCGCTGTGCGCGACAGGATGATGGGCGCGCCCCGCAACGTGGTGTCGACCTCCATGATCATGGCGCGAACGCGGTCGCCGGAGCGCAGATTTTCTTTTGGAATCATGTCGCTGCGGCGCAAGCGGCCTTCTACGCGGCCCGACTCGACAATGATGTCACCCTTGTCCATGCGTTTGACGGTGCCGACAAAAATCTTGTCGCCACGTGACATGAATTCGTTGAGCAGCATTTCGCGCTCGGCGTCCCGAATCTTTTGCAAGATCACCTGCTTGGCGGCTTGCGCACCAATGCGGCCGATCGGCAGACTCTCCACCGGCTTTTCAATGAAGTCACCTTCTTCGATGTCGGCGATCTCGTCGCGCGCATCGCTGACCAGCTCTTCGGCTTCAGGGTTTTGCAGGCCGGCCTCATCGGGCACGACTAACCAGCGACGAAAGGTTTCGTAGTTGCCGCTGTCGCGGTCTACGACGACGCGAATGTCCACACCCTCGGCATACACCTTCTTGGTCGCCGAAGCCAGCGCCAGCTCGACCGCACCAAAAACAACATCACGCTCGACGTTTTTCTCACGCGAGATGGCATCAACCAACATCAACAGTTCGCGATTCATTTCACAAGCCTGCCTTTCTTTTTTATAGGTCTGTCGCTACGTCAGTAGCGTGGATTAACGCAGGCGAATTTTTTGGCTTGCGGCCTTTGAAATCTACGACAGGCGCCAGCCGCGCCTGAAAAATTTCGTCGAGGGTGAAGCCAAGCGCCTGAAGCGGTGGAGAAATGCGGTTCTTGCTGATTTTCTGGCCAGGCTTTGCGGCTGGCTCATCGCTCCAGACAATTTGCCAGCCAGCGGTCGAAGCGGTGTCAACTGAATCGGGCGCCACCTGCTCCAGCGTGCCGCGAAACTTTTTGCGGCTGGCAGAAATCGTGGTGCCAGCGCTGGCTATCACGCCAATCGGAGCCTTGAGCGTGATGTCGATCAATTCGCCTTCAAATCGCTTGAAATCTTTTTCACTGCGCAGTGGCCGGTCGATACCGGGCGAGGACACCTCAAGCCGGGCATATTGGGCGCCTTCAACCTCCAGCACAAACTGGAGCTGACGGGTAACCTTCTCGCAGTCCTCGGCGTTGATAAACTGTTCAACAAAGTTCTCGGACTCGGGCTCGAAGGGATGATCAATCGTGACACGCAGCAATCCACCGCTGATGCGTTCGACCTCGACGAGGTCGTAGCCCAGCCCGGTCACCGTTTGTTCAATTGTTTCTATCAATGCCATTCAGAAGTCGGTTTGTCAGTCTTGGTAAATCAGTTCAAGGCTCGTTTAGGGGCCTTGTATCAGCGCGTTTCAGCCGGTGTTTTTGCGCCATCATTGCTGGCGTTTTGCCAGCAGTCCGAACCGGAATTTCACCTGCGGTTTGACTGGTAAAAATGACGATCTAAAAACAAACGCCCAAAAAAAATGAGCGGTGTGAACCCGCCCATTTGGTCGTGAAGGGCATAGTGTAGCGCGGTTTCGAGGCTCTGGCAACATGAGATTCAAGCGCTCCAGCGGTTGGGCCCAACTACCGCCACTGACCCAAAATTCAAGAAATTCAAAAATCGTCATGCGACAATTCTGCTCAAGCTAAATCTGCCAGCGGGCACGCCTTCTCACACCCTATCTCGCCCAGTTGGCTGCAACGCATTGTTTGCGTTGCAGCCAACGCAACGGAGTTTTCTTTTCATGACCACAACCCCGAACACGCCTCACCCTCACTGCGGATTTTTGTCCGGCAAAAAAATGCTCATCACGGGCGTTTTGTCCAACCGATCAATCGCTTACGGCATTGCTAGGGCCTGTCACGCGCAGGGGGCCGAGCTCGCGTTCAGCTATGTTGGTGAACGATTCAAGGCGCGAATCACCGAATTCGCGGCTGATTTCGACTCCACGCTGATTTTTGACTGTGATGTCGGCAGCGACGAGCAGATCACCCAGATGTTCACCAATCTGTCGGCAACCTGGCCGACCTTTGACGGCTTTGTGCACAGCATTGGCTACGCGCCGCGTGAGTCGATTGCGGGAGATTTCCTTGAAGGCCTGAGCCGCGAGGGCTTCAAAATCGCCCATGACATTAGCGCCTACAGCTTTCCTGCGATGGCCAAAGCGGCGCTGCCGTATCTGAATCAAAAATCAGCGCTGCTGACACTGACCTATCTGGGCTCGGTGCGCACAGTGCCCAACTACAACACGATGGGCCTGGCGAAGGCCAGCCTGGAGGCTTCGGTGCGCTACCTTGCAGAATCGCTAGGGCCCAAGGGTATGCGGGTCAATGGCATCAGCGCTGGCCCGATCAAGACACTTGCGGCCAGCGGCATCAAGGGCTTCGGGAAGATTTTGAGCGTAGTGGCAGAGGCGTCCCCCATTCGCCGCAACGTGACGATTGAAGACGTCGGCAACGTCGCCGCGTTTTTGATGAGCGACTTGGCCAGCGGCGTGAGCGCCGAAATCACGTACGTCGACGGCGGCTTCAGCCATGTCGTGGGCGGGATTGCCGAGCCTGCAGCGGTCTGAGCATCGACGCTACAGATTAAATAGCAGCCCAGGCAGTCGATACCTGGGCTAGAAGGCTATTTGATCTTAAAAATAGCTTCCCGGCCGCTTTTTGCAACCCGCTAACCAGGTTTTTGCTTGAAAAAGCGTCATCCTCAATCTCCTTAGTGCTATGGCCCAGGTGATTTCTGCCTGGGCAGTTATTAAAATAATAGCTTACGGCAACACCAACGCCACCGTATCACGATACGATCAGGCCGGCCCAGCGGCGCGGGCCCGCGCCAGCGGTCCTTATTTTTTAACGCAATCGGCGTAGTAACGCGTCCTGCCTTTAGCGTCCATCTGCTCGACCAAACCGTGAATGTCGGTCTCAAACCCAGGGCACTGTGCGTTGAATTCCCGCGCGAATTTCAGGTAATCGACAATTTTGCGGTTGAACACCTCGCCAGGAATCAACAGCGGAATTCCCGGTGGGTAAGGGGTGACCAGGCCCACGGTGATACGCCCTTCCAGGTGGTCAATTTCGACGCGCTGGGTCGTGCGATGGGCAATATTGGCGTACGCATCGCTGGGTTTCATGGCCGCTTCCAGATCGCTCTGATAGACCTCGGTGGTCAGGCGGGCAATGTCGTATTTGGCGTACAAGGCGTGGATGTGCTGGCACAGGTCGGCCAGGCCCATACGCTCGTATTTCGGAAATTTCTGACAGAACTCCGGCAGGATGCGCGACATGGCGGCGTTCTTGTCGTAGTCGTCCTTGAACTGCTGCAGCGCTGTGAGCAGCGTGTTCCAGCGGCCTTTGGTGATGCCGATGGTGAACATGATGAAGAAGCTATAGAGCCCGGTTTTCTCCACGATCACCCCGTGTTCGGCCAGGAACTTGGTCACGATGCTCGCGGGAATACCGGTTTTGGCAAATTTGCCATTCAGGTCAAGCCCCGGCGTGACGATGGTGGACTTGATCGGGTCCAGCATATTAAAACCGGTGGCCATCTGACCAAAGCCGTGCCAGTTGTTAGCACCATTTTTGGCCGTCTTGGCGCTGCGCGACTCACCCTTGATGATCCAGTCGTCAGAGCGGCCAATGCCTTCTTCAACTAATTTGTCTGGTCCCCAGACCTTGAACCACCAGTCGGCGCCGTATTCCTCGTCAATTTTGCGCATGGCGCGTCGGAAGTCGAGCGCCTCGGCGATGCTTTCTTCGACCAGAGCCGTGCCGCCGGGCGGCTCCATCATCGCGGCGGCCACGTCGCAGCTGGCGATGATGCTGTACTGCGGCGAGGTCGAAGTGTGCATCAAATACGCCTCGTTGAACAGGTGCCGGTCGAGCTTGACGTTTTGCGAGTCCTGCACCAGCACATGGCTGGCCTGACTAATGCCCGCCAGCAATTTGTGAATCGACTGCGTGGCGTAAACCACTGCATTTTTAGGCCGAATTCGGTTCTTGCCCATCGAGTGGTAGCTGCCATAGAACGGGTGGAACGCCGCGTGCGGCAGCCACGCTTCGTCGAAATGCAGGTTGTCGATGTAGCCGTCCAGCATGCCCTTGATGGTTTCGGTGTTGTACAGCACGCCGTCATAGGTCGACTGGGTCAGCGTCATCACGCGCGGCTTGACCGTCTCAGGATTCACACCCTTGAGCAGCGGGTTTGCCGCGATCTTGGCGCGAATCGCTTCAGGCTCGAACTCGCTTTGCGGAATGGGGCCGATGATGCCGAAGTGGTTGCGCGTGGGCTTCAAAAAGACCGGAATCGAGCCCGTCATGATGATGGCGTGCAGGATGGACTTGTGGCAATTGCGGTCGACCACGACCACATCGCCCGGCGCTACCGTGTGGTGCCACACCATTTTGTTGGACGTGGAGGTGCCGTTGGTGACGAAAAAACAGTGGTCGGCGTTGAAAATGCGGGCCGCGCTGCGCTCGCTGGCACCAATGGCGCCATCATGGTCGAGCAACTGGCCCAACTCTTCAACCGCATTGCACACGTCGGCGCGCAGCATGTTTTCACCGAAGAACTGATGAAACATCTGGCCAACCGGGCTCTTCAAAAACGCCACGCCGCCGGAGTGCCCCGGGCAATGCCAGGAGTAGGAGCCGTCTTCGGCGTAGTCCAGCAGCGCCTTGAAAAACGGCGGCTGCACGCCTTCGAGGTAGCTTTTGGCCTCCCGCAGGATGTGCCGCGCCACAAACTCGGGCGTGTCTTCAAACATGTGGATGAAGCCATGCAGTTCGCGAAGGATGTCGTTCGGGATGTGGCGCGAAGTCTTTGTTTCCCCATAGACATAAATTGGCACATCCAGATTTTTACGGCGCACTTCAACGATGAAATTGCGCAGGTTCACCACCGCAGGGTCTAGGTCTGGCCCGGGCGTGAACTCTTCGTCGTCAATCGACAAGATAAACGCACTGGCGCGGCTTTGTTGCTGCGCGAACTGCGACAGGTCACCGTAGCTCGTCACACCCAGGACCTCGAACCCCTCGGTTTCGATGGCCTGCGCGAGCGCGCGAATGCCGAGACCGGAGGTGTTTTCGGAGCGGAAATCTTCGTCGATGATGACGATGGGAAAGCGAAATTTCATGGCAGACGGAAGGTTGAAGGATGACCCTGTGCGGAATGCACAGCAAATTCACAAAACGGCAACTTGGGGTTGGCGGGCCGCTGTGCAGAAGCCCAATTCATGTCGTTGCATCGCAAAAACGTCGAGTGTAGGGAATTATTGTGGCGGTCTTCGCGCGCAGCAAGCCAATGGCGTCAGAATGTGGTCAATGCCGGGTTCTGCCCACGATCAACGAGACCATGAAAGACGACCATGACGGATGCAGGTGTATGGTGGTTACTCGCCGGTGGCGCAATAGTGCTGGAGCTGGTAGCCGGAACTTTTTACCTGCTGATGGTGGCCATCGGCCTGGTGGCCGCAGCGGTGTCCGCTTATGCCGGGTTGTCGATGACCACGCAGTTGGTGGTCGCTGCGATGGTCGGCGGAGGCGCGGTCGTCGGTTGGTATTTCAAACGCGAAAACAGTCCCAAACCTCTGGACGCCAGCGCCAATCGCGATGTGAATCTGGACATCGGTGAAGAAGTGAGCGTGGCCGCTTGGCGCGCAGACGGCACCTGTTCAGTGAAGTTCCGCGGCGCAAATTGGGCCGCCGTTGCCGCCAGACAGCAAGACGCGTCAAGCATCGGTCGTTTCAGGATCATTGCAGTGCATGGCAGTCGCCTGACAATTGCTAGACTCGACACAGCGCCGCCCGTTGGACAATAAGCGTCTCGCACAACACCAGCCGCTCACATCGCTCACTTCAGGAAAATATCATGGGATTTCAAATTGCGCTGATCATTCTGATCATTGCCGTCATTTTTATTGTTCGCAGCCTAAAAGTGGTGCCACAGCAAAACGCGTGGGTGGTGGAGCGACTGGGTAAATACCATGGCAGCCTGACGCCCGGGCTGAATATTCTGGTGCCCTTCGTGGACCGGGTGGCCTACAAGCACAGCCTGAAAGAAATCCCGCTGGACGTGCCGAGCCAGGTCTGCATCACGCGCGACAACACACAACTCCAGGTTGATGGCATTTTGTATTTCCAGGTGACCGACCCGATGCGCGCAAGCTACGGATCGTCAAACTACATCGTGGCTGTCACGCAGCTGGCTCAGACCTCGCTGCGCTCCGTGATCGGAAAGTTGGAACTGGATAAAACCTTTGAAGAGCGCGAGATCATCAACGCCCAAGTCGTAGCGGCTATTGACGAAGCTGCGCTAAATTGGGGGGTGAAAGTGTTGCGTTACGAGATCAAGGACCTGACGCCACCCAAAGAAATTTTGCACGCCATGCAGTCGCAGATCACCGCCGAGCGAGAGAAAAGAGCATTGATCGCTGCGTCGGAAGGACGGCGGCAGGAGCAAATCAACATCGCCACGGGCGAACGCGAAGCCTTCATCGCACGCTCAGAGGGCGCAAAATTGGCCGCCATCAACAACGCTCAAGGCGAGGCTGCTGCCATCTTGGCCGTTGCGGATGCCAACGCCAAAGCCATTGAGTTAGTAGCAGCTGCCATACGCCAGCCCGGTGGCGAGTTGGCGGTGCAGCTCAAGGTGGCCGAAAAAGCGGTCGAGGCCTATGCCAATGTCGCAGCGGATGCGACCACCACACTGATCGTTCCAAGCAACATGACCGAAGTCTCGGCACTCATCACATCGGCCATGAAAATGGTGAAACTGGACAACCGCTGAGAACAACATCAACACCCGCCGACTGCAATGCAATGCCCTTATCGCCTCACCTGCCTGACCGGAAAAAGCTTTCATGGACGCCAACAATGTTTTAGGTACCGCGCTTGTACCTTGCTCTTACGACCCCCTCACAGGGTACTTCCGCGATGGCTGTTGCAACACTGATGCGACCGACGGCGGCTCGCATCTCATCTGCGCGAGGGTGACCCAGGCCTTCCTGGCATTTTCACTCGCGCGCGGCAACGATCTGACCACCGCCCGCCCTGAATATCGATTCAAGGGACTGAAGCCGGGAGACCGCTGGTGTCTATGTGCCAACCGTTGGCGCGAAGCGTTCGAGGCGGGTGTCGCACCGCTAGTAGTTCTTGAATCAACACACGAAAAGGCGCTGGCATTCGTAACCCTTGAGCAGCTTGAAAAACATCGGTTTCTGGCGACATCGCCCTGACGTGTCGTCGGCTGTCACTTCTTTGTATGCAACAGGCTAGTTGAATCATTCGCGCTGATACAATCTGCGTCTGGTTTGGAAGGGTGGATGAGCGGTTTAAGTCATACGCCTGGAAAGCGTACGTGGGGTTAAACCCACCGCGGGTTCGAATCCCGCCTCTTCCGCCAGACTTACAAAGATGCCTGCGTGACCGCAGCAGGCCCGCAAAAAGCCCGACTCGTTCGGGCTTTTTTGTGGCTGCTTCGTTCGCGATAAGAACATGCTTTGACGCACTAGGTCATCAAAAAAGCCACCCGAAGGTGGCTTTTCAATGCGGTTCTCCGTTCAATCAGTTCAGCGCTGATTTCTTGCCGTCCTTGTAAACGTACAAGGTAATGGCTGGGTTCTTCAATTCGCCGCTTGGCTCAAAGCCGATGGTCGTCGTCACGCCTTTGAAGTTGGTTTTGGCCAATTCTGCGGTGTAGACCTTTGGGTCGGTCGAGTTGGCGCGCTTCATGGCGTCAACCAACACGAATGTCGCGTCGTAGGTGTACGGGCTGTAGACCTGGAACTGACCTGGGTACTTGGTGTCGTACTTTTTCTTCCAAGCGTCGCCACCTGGCATTTTGACCAAAGAAGCGCCGCCTTCAGCGCACACCACGTTGCCGATGGTTTTGGCGCCAGCCGCCAGTTTGGCCAGCTCAGCGGTACAGATGCCATCACCACCGAAGTATTTGACATTGCCCATGCCTAGCTGTTCCATCTGACGCAACATCGGGCCGCCCTGCGGGTCCATGCCGCCAAAGAAAATGGCGTCCGGATTTTTGGATTTCACAGCGGTCAAGATGGCCATGAAATCAGTGGCTTTGTCGGTTGTGAACTGCTCGTCCACCACGGTCATGCCTTTGGCTTCAGCGGTCTTTTTGAACACTTCAGCTACGCCCTGACCGTATGCAGTGCGGTCGTCAATGATGGCAACACGCTTCAGTTTCAACGCATCCGCTGCGTAGAACGCCAAGCCAGCGCCCAGGGCGTTATCGTTGGCAATGATACGAAACACATTTTTGTAACCAGGCTTGGTCAGGTTGGGGTTGGTTGCGGCGCCCGTGATCATTGGAATACCGCAGTCGTTGTAGACCTTTGACGCGGGGATGGTGGTGCCTGAATTCAAGTGACCGACAACGCCGGAAACTTTTGAATCGCACAGTTTCTGTGCGGCAGCGGTGCCCTGTTTTGGATCAGCAGCGTCGTCTTCTGCCACAATTTCAAACTTGATCTTTTTGCCGCCAATCACGATGTTCTGGGTATTGAGGTCTTCAATGGCCATGCGAACGCCGTTTTCGTTGTCTTTACCGTAGTGCGCCTGCGAGCCAGACATCGGGGCGACGTGTCCGATTTTGACGACTGCATCTTGTGCAGAAGCCAGACCAGCGACCAATGTCAGGGCTGCAAGCACCGTTAGTTTTAGTTTCGTTTGCATAGAAATACTCCGTTTAAGAACTTACCAAAAATGGTTGAGAGAACGTTACGTCTCAACACATCGGAAGATACCGCAATATTTGGGCCCAGGGTATTGGCATCCGCCCTAGCTGCGCGGCACATAAGAGCATTTAAAGCTTAAGCACCGATCCTAATGACGCTGGCACACCACATCGCGTCACCGCGACCTGTGCTTACACGGCATTTCGGTGCAATGTTCATTCGGTGACGGTTGCAAAATCATGCTGCAAAAGCACGTAGCCGCGACTTGCGTAGTGCCTCCAGCGACTGCGCGCTGCCAGTCGGTCTTCCTCACCGGCGCTGACCACCTCGATAAGGCGCTTAAAACGCTCGAATGCCACTGGGACCTGTTGCCCGAGGTTGATCAGCACGTCATCAAAATCGACGCGGTTGGGCAACTCCGTGAGTACAACAGGTGTCATCTCAAGTGTTGGCTGAGCAGCATCGGGCGTGCAGTGCGGCACGAACTCGTGCGTTGCAAGCGACCACAGGCTGACATCAAGTTCTTCAAGGGTCTGGGCATCCCCAGTCACAGCCACAGAAGTTCCTCTCAGAAAAGCCTTGCGGAGAATTCGGCAGCTGTAGTTCAGGCGATGCGGCACATTGAAGTGGAACGTGATTTCGGTCACTGGCTTGCCGAACGCCCTGAGGTCTTTTTACGCGCAGCAGATTTGGCAGGTGTCGCATCGTCCAGCAGCACCGGAATGTGGGCCAAAAGGTAGTCGAGAAGAAGCGGCACAGGACGCGCTGTAGAACCTTTGGCGCTTCCACTCTTCCATGCAGTTCCCGCGATGTCCAGATGCGCCCAGGGGAAACTGCCGGTAAACCGCTGCAAAAACTTGGCTGCGGTGATGGCGCCACCTGCACGGCCACCGAGATTGGCCACATCGGCAAAATTGGTTTTCAGTCCTTCGGCATACTCATCATCCAGCGGCATGCGCCAGCAAAGGTCCATCGAAGAGTCTCCAGCCTGCTGGAGTTGTTCGGCCAGCGCATCGTTGGACGAGAACAAGCCGCTGCGTACGCCACCGAGCGCCACGACACAAGCGCCTGTCAAAGTCGCGATGTCTACGACCGCCGACGGTTTGAAACGCTCCGCGTACGTCAGAGCATCACAGAGCACGAGTCGGCCTTCCGCATCGGTATTCAAAATCTCGATCGTCTGACCGCTCATGCTGGTGACAACATCTCCCGGCTTGACCGCGCGCCCATCAGGCATGTTTTCACAGGCAGGAATCAGTCCAATCACATTCACATCGGGTTGCAGCTCGGCAAGGGAGCGAAAAACGCCGAGCACGGATGCAGCACCGCCCATGTCGAACTTCATCTCGTCCATTTCAGCCGCCGGCTTGATGGAAATGCCGCCAGTGTCGAAAGTGATCCCCTTGCCGACCAACACCACAGGCGCATGCTTGCCAGACGCACCGCTGTACTTGATCACAATAAAGCGCAGGGGTTCTTCCGAGCCCTGTGCCACCGCCATGAAGGAACCCATGCCAAGCTTGGCAACTTCTTTTGGCCCCAGGATTTCGACCTTGATTCGATCGTGTCGGCCCAAACGCTGGGCGGCTTCAGCCAGCAAGGTTGGCGTTGCGTAGTTGGCTGGCCGATTGGCCCATTCTTTTGTCAACGTCATGCCCAAAACCAGCGCCTTGCCTTTTTTAAAGCCCGCCTCGGCGTTGGCTAGGCTGTTGACGGCCATCACGACCTTGTGGGACTTGGCTGGCGTTGCCTTGGCGACCTTGGACTTTGAGGTTGTGTAAGCGTAAGTTGCGTCTGCGCACGACACCATTGCAGCGCAGGTCACGGCAGACACGGTGGTGGAGTTCAGGCTTTCCACGGCGTTCAGGCACACCAGCACTTTTTGGACGTTGGCGGACTTGATGCTCGCCATGGCCGAGGCAACACCACTGCGCACATTTTTGGCACTGCCGTCACCAGCACCGACCAGCAACACGCGCGTGGCCGCAATACCCGCGACCCGGTAAGCCGTAAGCAGTTTTCCAGGCTTGTTCTCAAAATCGCCAGCCTGCTGTGCTGTGGCAATCAACACCGACACAGCATCGCTCCCAGACACCATAGCTGCGGGGACCAGTACCAGCAGCGCGTCACACTTTTCAGCGCAGATTCGGCTCAAGGAAAGAGGTTTAAGTTCAAAGTCCATAATTCGCGGTTGTTTGTTAGTTAAGTTGAATATCAGGCCGGCCCGAAGGAGCCAACCATCACAAGCTATGTTATTCCAATCGTCTTTTAGAAGAGAGCTTGCACGCAGTTTTGGCGCCACCGTTGTGGTGCTGATCACTATCGTGATGACCATTGTGCTGATCCGCACGCTGGGGCAGGCTTCCAAAGGATTTATCAATCCACAGGATGTCATGCTTTTCATGGCGTACTCGGCTCTCGGGCGTTTGCCCACGATCCTCACGTTGGCTTTGCTTATATCAATGGTCAGTGCGCTGTCCCGGATGTATCGAGACAGTGAAATGGTGGTTTGGTTCACCAGCGGGCAAAGCCTTGCCTCGTTTTTAAGCCCCATGTTCCGGTTCGCCTGGCCTGTTTTGCTGGTTGTGGCGCTGTCGTCGCTGTTTGTCTGGCCCTGGGCCAATCAGCAAACCAAAGACATGCAGATGCGGTACCAGCAACGCAGCGACCTCGGCCGGGTGATCCCGGGCCAATTCCAGGAGTCGTCCAACGGAAACCGCGTCTTCTTCATTGACCGGGACGCCACCGCGCAAAAAGACAGTGCCAAGGTATTTATCGCCTCGACCGACGCTTCGAAAAACTCGGTCACCACGGCGCAGTCAGGCCGTGTTGAACAACGGGCCGATGCGCAGTTTTTGCTGCTGTCAAACGGTCAGCGACTTGAAAGTAACAGTCTTCAGCCCGGCTTGAAGGTCAGCGAATTTGAGGAATACGGAACTAAGACCGGCAACGCGACCGGGTTGGGGGAGAGCCGTTCAGAAGCCAAGCTGTTGTCGACCGGCGAGCTGCTTAAAAATCCGACGCGAGGCAGTTTGAGTGAGTTGGCATGGCGTTTGGGGCTGGCCCTGTCGGCGGTTAATTTTGTTGTGCTAGCCATTGCGCTGTCGAGCGTGAACCCCCGCGGGGGACGCAGTGCCAACATGCTTTTTGTGCTGCTGCTGTTCGTGGTCTATAACAACCTGCTCAATTTGGGCCAAAGTTGGATTGGGCTGGGCATTGTCAGTTTCTCAGCTTTCCTTGTGATCCTTCACGGCGGTGTGTTGTTGTTGGCTGCGATGTGGCTCGCCAAGCGGCACTACAACTGGAAGTGGTGGGGGCGATCATCGCCAAACGTTGCTGCGCCCCTCGCCTTCCGAGCAAATGGAACAACGTCATGAATACCGTACGTCGACTCATCTACGGCGAAGTCCTGGCTGCCATCGCACTGGTCGCTGTCGGCTTTCTTGCACTGTTCTTTTTTTTCGACCTCATCGACGAACTGCAGTACATCGGCCGCAACAACGGTGTCAGCAGTGCCAGTGATGTGTATGAGACAAGGCATGCGCTGCTGTATGTGGCGCTCCTCATTCCCAACCATCTGTATGAACTCCTGCCGATATCCGTCCTAATCGGCACCATTTTCGTCATGGCCCGGCTGGCACAAAGCTCTGAATACACCATTTTGCGAACCAGCGGCCTGGGCCCCTGGCGCGCACTCAAATTGTTGCTGGGCCTGGGCGCGTTTTTCGTGGCGCTGAGCTTCGCGGTCGGTGACTACGTCGCACCCGCCTCCGAAAGGCTGGCGCAGTTGCTCAAAGGCCGCTACCAGGACAAGATCACGGTGGGCCAGACGGGTGCGTGGCTAAAGGAGAAAAAGGCAAATAGCAGTTACATCGTCAACGTCAAGGAGCTGACACCGACCAACGGTATGCGGGGAATTCAAATCTTTGAGTTCGACGCCAAAGGCCTGATCATGTCAACGACGCAGGCACCCCTGGCCACTTTTCTGGATCAACAAACATGGTTGCTCCAAAGTCCGGCCCGAACCGATTTTCTGGTGCCCTCTACGCCAGACGCGCCTGTGGCAGGGCGTGCAGCGAAAACAGGCACCAAGGTGAGCCGAACCACCCGGGCAAGCGCCACTTGGCAAACCGAGCTGTCGCCGGAAATGGTGTCTGTTGCGCTGCTCAAGCCCGAGCGGATGGGCACCATTGATCTCTACAACTACGTTCGCCACCTGGACGCCAATGGCCAAACCGCTCAGCGTTACGAGATCGAGTTCTGGAAAAAAGTGTTCTATCCGCTGAGCTGCTTTGTCATGGTGATGCTGGCGCTTCCGTTTGCCTATCTTCATTTCCGCTCGGGCGGCATCGCAGGTTACGTGTTCGCCGGGGTGATGATTGGCATCAGCTTTTTCCTTTTGAACAACGTGTTTGGCTACATCGGCAACCTGCGCAGCTGGACGCCCTGGCTGGCTGCAGCGACGCCCGGTTTAATTTACATGACGGTGTCGCTTGGAGCGTTCGGCTGGCTGGTGCTCAGGCGTTGACCAACTCGCACGTGACTCAGCCATCTCCGCGGGCGCGTGCCGGTCCTTCTTTTGATGCTTAAACTTTGTTTTGAACCCTCACATGACCACCAACCTTTCCACGACCAACGACTCTGCCCCTGGCCCCGCCGTCATTTTGTTTGCCCACGGCTCGCGTGACCCGTTGTGGCGGCTGCCCATCGAAGCCGTTGCAGCAGAAATTCGCCACCAGCAACCCGACACCGCCGTGCTATGCGCCTACCTTGAGCTGTGCACGCCTTCTTTGCAGGAAGCAGCGGCGCAGCTGGTGGCGCACGGTGCCCGGCAGGTCAAGGTATTCCCCCTGTTTTTCGGTGTGGGCAAACATGCGCGTGAAGACCTGCCTGTGCTGATGGACCAAGTCAGGGCTGCACATCCTGAAGTTGAAGTCAACCTGCTGCCGACGGCCGGTGAATACGCACAAGTCACCCGGCTAATGGCCCAAATTGCTCTGGGCTGAACGCAGAATTCAGGGGAGCCATCACAACGGATTCAGGCTTTTCTTTAGGTCACTTACGGCATAATGATTCGATTCATCAGCTTCTAATTGATATGAACTTACACCAATTTCGCTTTGTGCAAGAAGCCGTTCGCCGCAATCTGAACCTGACTGAAACAGCCCGCGTGTTGCACACCTCACAGCCGGGGGTGTCCAAAGCCATCATTGAGCTGGAAGAAGAACTCGGTGTCGAGATTTTTGCGCGCCACGGCAAGCGCCTCAAGCGCGTCACAGAGCCGGGGGAGCATGTGCTGAAAAGCATCGAGCTGATCATGCGGGAAGTGGGCAATCTGAAACGAATCGGCGAGCAGTTTTCTGCTCAAGACAGCGGCACGCTGTCCATTGCCACCACCCACACGCAGGCCAGGTACGTGCTGCCTCAACCCGTGGCGCGCCTGCGGGAAGCGTTTCCCAAGGTCAACGTCAGCCTGCATCAGGGCTCACCCGACCAGGTGGCCCGGATGCTGATGGATGAAGTCGCTGAGATCGGCATTGCCACGGAATCCCTGACGCACTACGCGGAGCTGGTCACCCTGCCCTGCTACGAGTGGCAGCACATGCTGGTGGTGCCCAGCGACCACCCGCTGGCGCGCAAGGCTGACATCACGCTGGAAGACCTCGCGCTGGAGCCGCTGATCACCTACCACCCGTCTTTTACCGGGCGCACCCGCATTGACCAGGCATTTTCCGCCAAGCGGTTGCAGCCACGTATTGCGCTCGAGGCGATTGATTCGGATGTGATCAAAACCTATGTGCGCCTGGGTCTGGGCGTGGGCATCGTGGCTGAAATGGCGATAGAAGGTGATGGCTCCAACAACGACCTGCATGCCATACGAGCCGGCGCGCTCTTCGGTGTCAATGTGGCGCGTTTGGCGTTCAAGCGTGGTGCGTACCTGCGCAACTTCGTCTACAAATTTGCCGAGCTGGTCAGCCCCAAACTGGACCGTGCGCTGATCACTCGCGCCATGTCTGGCCACCCAACCGATGAGGTCGCGTGACATGTCTCACCTCGCAGTCACCCCGAACGCAAGCCCACACACGCCCGAGTTGACGTCGCGCCTACCAGAGGTTGGCACCACTATTTTCAGCGTCATGTCCGCTCTGGCCGCCGAACACGGCGCGGTCAACCTGGGGCAGGGCTTTCCTGACTTCGACTGCGACCCAGCGCTCGTTCGCGCCGTGACCCAAGCGATGACGGCAGGCCTGAACCAGTACCCACCGATGCCGGGCGTTGCTGCGTTGCGCAGCGCCATCGCCGCCAAGCTGGCAGCCCTCTATGGCGGCCACTACGACGCTGCCAGCGAAATTACCGTGACGGCCGGTGCGACACAGGCCATCATCACCGCGATTTTGGCCGTGGTTCAGCCCGGTGATGAAGTGATCGTGCTGGAGCCCTGCTACGACAGCTACGTGCCCAACATCGCGCTGGCTGGTGGCACTGCGGTGCGGGTGCCCTTGCACCCGGGAACGTTCCGCCCGGACTTTGACCGCATCGCCAGCGCCATCACGCCACGCACTCGCGCGATCATCGTCAACTCGCCGCACAACCCCAGCGCGACGGTGTGGACACGCGCCGATATGCTCAAACTGCAGGACATCCTGGCGCCCACTGAGGTGTTGTTGATCAGCGACGAGGTGTATGAACACATGGTGTTTGATGCCGACCAGGGTACAGATCAACGCCACCACAGTGCTGCCAGCTTTCCCGGCCTTACGGCACGCGCATTCATCGTCAGCAGCTTTGGCAAAACCTATCATGTCACCGGCTGGAAGGTCGGCTATGTCGCTGCACCGGCCGCGCTAAGCGCCGAGTTCCGCAAGGTGCACCAGTTCAATGTGTTCACCGTCAACACGCCGGTGCAGCACGCGCTTAGCGCCTACATGGCCGACGCCCAACCGTACCTCGGTCTCAGTGCTTTTTACCAACGCAAGCGCGACCTGTTTCGCGCCGGGCTGGCCCACACCCGATTCAAACTGCTGCCCAGCGAGGGCAGCTACTTTCAGTGCGTGGACATCTCTGGCGTCACGGACCTGAACGAGATCGACTTTTGCAAATGGCTGACCACCGAGATCGGCGTTGCCGCCATTCCGCTGTCGGCGTTCTATGGCGACAGCTTCGACCAGCGCGTGGTGCGTTTTTGCTTCGCCAAAAAAGACGAAACGCTGAACGCTGCACTCCAACGCCTGGTACGGCTGTAGTCAGACCCTGACGCTGACACGGGCTTTAGACTGGCCTGATCAGGCCGGAGACAGCGCAAGAATCAACGCACTTAATTACAAGGAGCGTTTTCATGTCCCTCTCTCTTATCCTGCTGATCGTTTTGATCCTGATCCTCATCGGCGTCCTGCCCACCTGGGGCCACAGCCGAAGCTGGGGCTACGGTCCCAGCGGTGGTCTGGGTCTGGTCGTGATCATCCTGGTCGTGCTGCTGCTGATGGGCAGAATCTAGTTTCGGTAAACGCACGACTGCGGGGCCAGCGAGGCCTTGCCCCCAAAGCCTGGTGTCAACTGTTCAGTTGTTGCCAGGCTTTTTCCATTCTTTTGACACTTACTGGCTGTGGCGTGCGCAGTTCCTGCGCAAAAAAGCTGACCCGCAATTCCTCCAACAGCCACCTGAACTCCTGCATGCGTGCATCCGTGGCGCCCTTACGCTCGGCAACCAGCCGCCAGTAGCGCTGGTCCTGCGGCCGCAATTCGGCCATGCGAGCCGCGTCACGCGCCGGGTCGGCGCGGTATTTGTCGAGCCGTGCGGTGATCGCCTTGAGGTAACGCGCAAAGTGCTGCAGCTGCCCATAAGGCGTGACAGCCAAAAAGCGCTTAGGCACCAGGCGCTGCAGTTGTGCAGCGGTATCCGCTACAGCCTCAGTCGCGTTGTTGGTGTCCTTGATCTTGCGCTGCGCCGCCACAAATTCCGTCAGGATGCCAGCGGCCAGCCGGGCGATTTCGCTGGCAATCAGCGTCAAGCGGCCCCGGCCTTCGTCCACACGTTTTTTGAATTCGGCCTCATTGGTGGGCAGCGGGTCAAGCAAAAAGGCCCGGTCCAGCGCGACTTCGATGATCTGGTCACGCAATTCCTCCAGTGTGCCACCCCCCGAGTTGTCGGCTGCACGGCCCACCATCATGTAGCTGGTGGCCATTTTTTGCAGGTCAGGCAAGTTCTTCTCCAGGTACTTGAGCGCATCCTTGATCTGCAGCGAAAACAACCGCCGCAACCCGGCGCGGTGTTTGGTGGCCGCCATGTCAGGCTCGTCAAACACCTCGATCGTCACCGCATGGCCCATGTCAATCAGCGCCGGAAAGCCAATCAACGTCTGCTTGCCCTTGCTGATTTCCATCAACTCGGGCAGCTCACCGAACGACCAGGTGGTAAAGCTTTCAGACTGCCGGGCTGCTATTTTTTCAATAGCACTCCGGGCAGCAAACATCTGGGCTAGAGGCTGATTTGATCCAAAATTTGACGTTTTAGGCGTCTCGTCAGCTGATTTGGCCAGGTTTTTGAGCCCCGCCAGCGCCTGAAACGCGCCACGCGCCTGACTTCCCAGCTCCCCCTTGAGTGCGCCCAGATTTCGCCCCGTGCCCAGCTGGCGGCCGTATTCGTCCAGCACGCGAAAGTTCATGAACAAATGTGGCGCCAGCATGTCCAGCTTCATATCGCCGCGTTTGATGTCCAGCGAGGTCGCGTCGCGCACCCACTTGAGCACCGCGTCGGTGAGCGATCCCGCACCAAACACCGCTGGCGCGTTGAGTTCGCCCGCCATGCGCGTGGCCGTGTCGGGCAGCGGCACCAGGCGCGAACGGGGGCGCTGGTGCAGGGTTTTGATCAGCGCCTGCACCTTGTCTTTCAGCATGCCAGGCACCAGCCACTCGCAGCGCTCCTCATTGACCTGATTTAACGCAAACAAGGGCACGTCCACCGTCACGCCGTCTTTGGCGTCGCCCGGCTCATGCAGGTAGGTCACCGCGCAATCCACCCCGCCCAACCGCAGCGTTTTGGGAAAAGCCAGCGTGGTGATGCCAGCCGCCTCATGGCGCATCAGCTCGTCCTGTGTCAGCGTCAACAGCTGAGGCTGCCGCCGAACCTCGTCCTTGTACCAAGCCTCGCAACTGGCACCGCTGCACACATCGGGTGGCAACTGCTGGTCATAAAACGCGTAGATCAGTTCTTCATCGACCAGCACGTCTTGGCGTCTCGCCTTGTGCTCCAGGTCTTGCACCCGCGCAATCAGCTTTTCATTCGCGGCCAAAAACGACAGCTTGGTGTCCCAGTTGCCAGCCACAAGCGCCTCGCGGATAAAGACCTCGCGCGCAGCCACCGGGTCCACCCGGCCAAAGTTGACACGGCGACCGTTGTAAATCACCAGGCCATACAGCGTAGCCCGCTCCAGCGCAGTGACCTGGGCGGCTTTTTTCTCCCAGTGCGGGTCCAACAGCTGCTTTTTCAGCAAATGCCCGGCCACCTGCTCCACCCACTGCGGCTCGATGTTGGCAATGCCGCGGCCAAACAGGCGCGTGGTTTCGACCAGCTCAGCGGCCACAATCCAGCGGCCTGGTTTTTTGCTCAGCTTGGCCCCCGGGTGGCGGTGAAACTTGATGCCCCGTGCGCCCAGGTACCAGTCTTCTTCCTCGTTTTTTTGCCCCATGTTGCCCAGCAGGCCGCACAGCATCGACAAGTGCAGTTGCTCGTAACTGGCGGGGTTTTTGTTCATCTCCCAGCCCTGCTCCCCCACGGTGCTGACCAGCTGGGAATGGATGTCGCGCCATTCGCGCACCCGGCGCATGTTGATGAAGTTGTCGCGCAGCAGATTTTCATGCTGGCGGTTGGTGAGCTTGTGCACCGCGTCATGGCCTCCCCGCGAGTCGCCCAGCCACTTCCAGAGCTTCAGGTAACCCACAAACTCGCTTTTTTCGTCGTCAAACTTGGCATGCGCTTGGTCGGCCTGGGCCTGCTTGTCCATGGGCCGGTCGCGCACGTCCTGCACGCTCAGGGCGCTGGCAATCACCAGCACTTCGTCCAGTGCGCCGCGCTCTTTGGCCTCCAGAATCATGCGGCCCACGCGTGGATCCAGCGGCAGCTTGGCCAACGTGCCGCCTACGGCGGTCAGCTCGTTGTCGTCGTCCACCGCGCCCAGCTCAGCCAGCAGCTGGTAGCCATCGGCCATGGCACGGCCCTGCGGCGGCTCGATGAAGGCGAAGTTTTCAATCGCCCCCAGGTGCAGCGCCTTCATGCGCAAGATCACGCTGGCTAGGGAGCTGCGCAAAATTTCAGGGTCGGTAAAACGCTGGCGGCCGTTGAAGTCCTGCTCGTCGTACAGGCGAATGCAAATACCGTCGGCCACCCGCCCACAGCGCCCGGCGCGCTGGTTGGCGGCGGCCTGGCTGATGGGCTCGACCATCAACTGCTCGACCTTGCTCCTGAAGCTGTAGCGCTTGACGCGTGCGGTGCCGGCGTCAATCACATAACGGATGCCTGGAACCGTGAGCGAGGTTTCGGCCACATTGGTGGCCAGCACAATGCGCCGCCCGGTATGGCCGTCAAAAATGCGGTCTTGCTCAGCGGGGCTCAGGCGGGCGAACAGGGGCAGCACTTCGGCATTGCGCATCAGCACCTGGTGCGACAGGTGTTTGCACAGATGGTCGGCGGCCT
The DNA here is from genome assembly GCA_031363755.1 of Polaromonas sp. GTDB lineage: Bacteria > Pseudomonadota > Gammaproteobacteria > Burkholderiales > Burkholderiaceae_C > Polaromonas. Next base: position 21,517 of record JANLUZ010000076.1, on the reverse strand, counting down.
CGCGGATTTCACGCTCGCCGGGTAAAAACACCAAAATGTCGCCCGCGCTGTGCGGGCTGAGCCACAGCTCGTCGACCGCATCGGCAATCGCATCGTTCAGGTCGTAGTCGCGGGCTTCCTCAAACGGCCGGTAGCGCTGCTCGACCGGAAACATCCTGCCCGACACCATGATGACCGGCGCCGGCCCTTTGCCGCTGGCAAAGTAATCGGCAAACCTCTTCGCATCAATCGTGGCGGAGGTGATGATCACCTTCAGGTCGGGCCGACGCGGCAGCAGCTGTCGCAGGTAGCCCAGCAAGAAATCGATGTTCAGGCTGCGCTCGTGCGCCTCGTCAATGATGATGGTGTCGTAGGCATTGAGCAGCGGATCGGTCTGTGTTTCTGCCAACAAAATACCGTCGGTCATCAGCTTGACGGACGCGTCCCGGCTCAGGCGGTCTTGAAACCGCACCTTGAAGCCCACCACCTCACCCAGCGGCGTTTTCAGCTCCTCCGCAATTCGCTTGGCCACGCTGCTGGCGGCAATGCGGCGCGGCTGGGTGTGGCCGATGAGCTTGGCGCGCTGGCCCGGGGCATAGTTGAGCTTGCCGCGCCCCATGCTCAGCGCAATTTTGGGCAGCTGCGTGGTTTTGCCTGAACCGGTTTCACCGCACACGATGACCACTTGGTAGGCAGCAATGGCAGCGGTGATTTCATCGCGTTTGCCGGAGACGGGCAGCGATTCCGGGAACGTGATGGAAAGAGGTGATGTGGAGGACTGCAACAGAAAAAACCGGACGTTAAAACAAGATCTGTGAACGAAAAAGCGGCCAAACCGCACCACCGGTGATTATCGGTTCTGTCGCTAGTGCCAGCACGGCGATGGCGGTTGACCCGCGCCGCCATCGCCGTGTCAATTCCCTATAACGAGTCCTTTACACTTATTTCACATTTTCCCGGCCCTCAAGCCGAAGCCGCACTGGCTCGGAAAACCGCCTTGGCCATCCGCCGCTGATTGACAACCCAACGCCCCCGAAAGTGCACCGATGTCTGCCGTGTTCAATTTCACATTTGTACCGTGGTTTCGCTCGGTAGCGCCCTATATCCACACCCACCGTGGAAAGACCTTTGTGGTGGGTATTGCCGGTGAGGCTATCGCCGCTGGCAAGTTGCCCCACATTGCCCAGGATCTTGCGCTCATCCAGAGCATGGGCGTGAAAATCGTTCTGGTCCACGGGTTTAGGCCTCAGGTCAACGAACAACTCACCGCCAAGGGGCATGAGGCAAAGTATTCGCACGGCATCCGCATCACGGACGCGGTAGCGCTGGACTGCGCACAGGAAGCAGCGGGCCAGTTGCGCTATGAAATCGAAGCCGCCTTCAGCCAGGGCCTGCCCAACACCCCCATGGCTGGGGCCACCGTTCGCGTGATGTCGGGTAATTTCATCACCGCGCGGCCGGTGGGTATTCGGGACGGCGTGGACTTCAAGCACTCTGGTCTGGTCGGCAAGGTTGACGTGGCAGGCATCATGCACACGCTGGACTTTGGTGCGATGGTGCTGTTGTCGCCCTTTGGTTTTTCACCCACAGGCGAAGCCTTCAACCTGTCGATGGAAGAAGTCGCCACGTCGGTGGCTGTGGCCATTCAGGCTGACAAACTGATTTTTCTGACCGAGATTCCAGGTATTCGTATTCAGCACGACCAGCCAGAAAGCGACGACAACCCGATTGACACCGAGTTGCCTTTGGCCGCCGCTGAGAAGCTCCTGGCGATCTTGCCGCGCGCTGAGTACCCGGTCGATGCGGGCTTTTATCTGCAGCACTGTGTGAAAGCCTGCAAAGGCGGTGTAGAGCGCAGCCACATCCTACCGTTTGCAGTCGATGGCTCGCTGCTGCTGGAGGTGTATGTGCACGACGGCATCGGCACCATGGTGATTGACGAAAAACTCGAAAGCCTGCGTGAGGCGATAGGGGACGACGTGGGCGGGATTTTGCAGCTGATCGAGCCGTTTGAAAAAGACGGCACGCTGGTGAAAAGGGGGCGAGGCGAAATCGAACGCGATGCCGCGCTGTACTCCATCATCGAACATGACGGTGTAATTTTCGCCTGCGCAGCGCTCTACCCTTATCCCGAGGCCAAAACCGGCGAGATGGCAGCGCTCACAGTATCACCACAAAGCCAGGGCCAGGGCGACGGCGAAAAAATCCTCAAACGCATTGAACAGCGCGCGCGGGCGGCGGGCTTGCAGAGCATTTTTGTGCTGACCACACGCACGATGCACTGGTTCATCAAACGCGGTTTTGTGGTGGTTGATCCCGAATGGCTGCCAGAAGCGCGCAAACGCAAGTACAACTGGGACCGCAAAAGCCAGGTACTGGTCAAAAAGCTCGCATAAAAGTTGGGTACCAGCCATCGGGGCGTTCAGCCTCCTGGCGCTTGAACAGCTCACGCTCCAGCGCGGTTCTCAGGCAAACGCTGATGGTGTTCAAAAAATTCCCACATCATCAGCGAAGCGTTTGGCCCACTCGGTTCGGTGTATTGCACGCTGCGGTCGCCGCCCGACCAGGCGTGTCCTAAGCCATTGATGGTGCAATTCACAACAAATGGCTTGCGTTTGGCATACCAAGTGTCCGTGTGGTAGGCCAGGCGCGGTTTTTGGCCGGCGCTGCGACCCCCGTGCAGTCGCCGTGTGGCTTCAGTGCTGCTGAGCTGGGCCGCATTGACCGATAAAAACTGCTGTGCAAGTTCTTCGGCATTGATCCGGCGAACCACTGTGTCTTCGTCGCCATGAATCACCATCACGGGCATGCCAGGAAAGCCCGCGTGCTCAGACAGAAACTCTCGCACCACAGCACTGTGGGCATGCGGCGAGCCTTGCTGCATGGTGCGGTAAGCGCTCATCGCGCTGTCGCTGGTGGCGAACACGGGCGCCGAATGCAGGCCAACCGCCGCGATCAGATTTGGGTGGCGCAGCGCCACAATTGTGGCCAATGCTGCCCCGGCTGAAAGGCCTGCGGCATAGGTCCGGCTGCCGTCCAGATGATGTCGCTTTTGCACATGTTGAATCATTTGCGCGATCACGGCCACATCACCCTCCCCCCGCTGCACACCGCGCTTGTACCAATGCCAGCACCGATGCGTATCGGCCGCAGATGACTGGTGCGGGTACAACACGGCAAAGCCTTTGCGTTCTGCCAAGGCGTTCATGCGCGTGGCGGTGGCAATGTCTGTTGCGGTCTGCTGACAGCCGTGAAGCATGACGACCAGGGGCATGGCACTGTCCGCACCGTCAGCTGGCTTGCTGGCGGGAAGATACAGCCAGTAAGCCATGCGCCGAGGGATGCTCATGGGCGCAATTTCGGGAAGCGAAAAATAGCCCTTTTGCCACTTTGCACCAGCGGGCAGCAACCCGCGTTTGACGTGCGCTGACTTCATCGCCGCGCCCGGTTTCCGGGTCTGTACAGCGGGTGCCGCCAACGACCTGGCGGAAGGTTTTTGCCGCACTTTCGGCCTACTGGATGCCCGTTTTGGCGCGCCAAAAGCAGTGTCGACCAGCGAGCGCATGGTTTTGGCAACCGCACTTTTGACCAGCTGACGCCCCTTGGCGCGCGGTGCCTTGGCCATGCGTTTCAGGCTTTTCAGCCACAGGCTGCCCAAACTAGAGGCCATGGCGCAGCACCCCTTCGGAGCCAGTGGCGACAATGGCAGAAACAGACATATGCAACACCTTTTTTAATCATTCGAAACATTGACCCCACATTCAGACGCAGTGAGATCAGCTGGCCCTTATCGGGTGCTGAAGAATTATGCTGCAGTGCAACATCAACCCGGCAGATCGGCGTCTTGCCTGACTGCCATCTGCGAAATAGTGACCCCATGACCGCTTTTTTAACGTCAGCACTGTATAAATTCGCCCACATGCCAGACTTTGCCGCGCTGCAATCGCCATTGCTGACGCTGTGCGAAGCCCACGACGTCAAGGGCACGTTGTTGTTGGCGCCCGAGGGCATCAATGGCACCATCGCCGGGCTGCCTGAAGCCGTGCACGCTGTGCTGGCCTATTTGCGGGCAGACTCGCGCCTTGCCGATTTGCAATACAAGGAAGCCTGGGCTGACACCCAGCCCTTCTACCGCATGAAGGTGCGGCTTAAAAAGGAAATTGTCACGATGGGGGTAGCTGACGTGCAGCCCGCGCTGAACGCTGGCCGTTACGTCAAGCCTCAGGACTGGAACGCGCTGCTGACCGACCCTGATCTGGTCCTGGTGGACACCCGAAATGACTATGAGGTGCAGATTGGCAGCTTTGCGGGTGCGGTCAACCCAGCGACTGCCAGCTTTTCAGAACTGCCCGGCTGGGTCGAGCGGGAAATGCAACCGGGCGGCAAACTAGCCCCGGTTGACGGGAAAAAGCCCAAAGTTGCGATGTTTTGCACCGGCGGTATCCGCTGCGAAAAGTCCACTGCCCTGCTGCGCAGCAAAGGCTTCGACGATGTCTTCCATCTTGAGGGTGGCATCCTGAAATACCTGGAAGCCGTGCCGTCATCAAAGAGCTGTTGGCAAGGTGAGTGCTTTGTGTTCGACGAACGGGTGTCGGTGGGGCATGGCTTGAAACCAGGGGTGTTCATGCTCTGCCGGTCGTGCCGAGACCCGCTGAGCCCTGCAGATCGCTCATCGCCACTGTATGAACGCGGCGTTAGTTGCGCCAAATGTCACGCCACCACCACCGATGCACAAAAATCGGGCTATCGGCAGCGCCAGCGTCAGGTAGACCTGGCGGCCGACCGCCAGCAATCTCACATCGGCAAGCGTCAACCTGGCGCTGACCCCAAGGCTTGACCACCATGCCAGCGCTGCCGATGTTGTATTCATTTCGCCGCTGCCCCTACGCGATGCGTGCCCGTCTGGCGTTGGCGGCTAGCCAGCTGCCCTACGAGCTGCGTGAAATCCTGCTCCGGAACAAACCGGCCGAGTTGACGGCGGCGTCGCCCAAGGGCACCGTGCCTGTGCTAGTGCTGCCTAACGGCTCGGTCATTGACGAGAGCCTTCAGATCATGCAGTGGGCGCTGCAGCACCATGACCCGGACGGCTGGCTGCTTGATGCACGGCAAAGCCCGGCACAGCTAAGCCTCGTCGCGGGCAACGACGGCCTGTTCAAGCACCATCTTGACCGCTACAAGTACCCGCACCGCTACGCCGCGGGCAGCACTGCGGCCTCGACTGCTGCGCTCATCACGTTTGCCGCACAACACCGCACCGCTGGCGCTGCGTGGTTGACCCGCTATGAGTCGATGCTCACGTCGTCACCTCGCAAGGTCTGGCTCTTTGGCCAGCAACCCAGCTTGGCCGACATGGCCATCCTGCCTTTCGTGCGGCAGTTTGCGCACACCGACGCCGCCTGGTTAGCCGCCCAGCCGTGGCCAGAAGTTCACGCGTGGCTGGCCCGGTTTAAAGCCAGCGCTGTGTTTGCACAGATCATGCAAAAGCAAGAGCTCTGGCAATCGCCTGCATACCGCTACTATTTTTATAGCTGAACAGGCAGTAAATACATGGGCTACAGCATCATTTCATCTTAAATCCGCGTCAAACCGCCTCCGGAGCAATCGCTTCCACATAGTCGTAGAGCGCCCCCAAAATCAACTCGCCGCGTTCGTCGGCTGTCTCCGACAAGATATCAATTTCGGCGAACAAAGCGTCCACATTTCGGGCGCCCCCCTCACCTTCCAGCAGCCGCGCCGCCCGGTGAGTTTCCCAACGCGCCAGCTCTTGCTCCGACAATGTTTCGACGAAATTACGGGCGCGGTAGCGAAACAGCAGTTCCTCAAGCCGGTCATCGTCAAACCCGACACGCGCGTGCCCAAGCTCAGCCGGTAACAGTGCACGCAACTGGTTCAGACGCTTGCGGTCCGCATTGTTGACAAAGCCGCCATACAGGTCTTCGTCTACGTCGGGACTGTCAGCCTTGGGGCGTGAAAACACCTCCGGCCAGATGGCGCTCATGTCGGGCAAGGCTGCTGCTTTTTCTGCGTTGGCCGAGGCAACCTCCAGGTCAATACCCCACTTGGTCGCCATCTCTGCGCTCAAGGTTTGCAACTTACGCACCACCATCGGCGACTTGTTCAGGTGAATGGATTTGAGTGGCAGGCGCTGCACGCCTTCCGGCAAGTCGGCAGATTTGCTGAACAGGCGCTGGCGCAGCGTGGCCACGACGAGCAGCGGCAGCTCGCTCGGGTCGTGGGCCAGGTCCCAGGCCAGCAGCTCGTTTTTGTTGCTGGGGTGTGTGGCCAACGGCCACATCACGGCCAAGCAACCCCGCTCGGGGCCAAACATGCCGGACACATGCAAAAACGGATGGGCCGTCTGCGCCGTGGCGGGTAAACCTAATTCAGCAGCGACACGGTCTTTTTTGTGCAGGCTCAGGCAGAACTCAAACAGCTTGGGCTGCCGGGTGCGAATCAGCCGGGCCAGCGCGATGGTGGCGCGCACGTCTGACAGCGCGTCGTGCGCGGCCTCATGCAGCAGGCCATTGGCGCGCGCCAGGTCTTCCAGCTTGAAGCTGGGCCGCGTGGCGCTGGGGTCGTTCGGCTGTCGCTCGTCGTGTTTTCGTGGCCATTCAATGCCTTCAGGTCGCAGCGCGTAAGCCATGCGCACCACGTCCAGCAGATCCCATCGACCACAGTCGTTTTGCCACTCGCGGGCATAGGGGTCCATCAGGTTGCGCCAGAACAGGTGGCGCGTCACCTCGTCGTCAAAGCGAATCGTGTTGTAGCCCACCCCAATGGTGCCGGGCTGGGCCAGCAGCTGCTCAATGTGTGCGGCAAATTCATGCTCGGGCAGGCCCCGCTCAAGGCACACCTGTGGGGTAATACCGGTCAGCACACAAGACTCGGGGTTCGGCAAGTAGTCGTTAGCAGGCTGGCAGTAAATCATCACCGGCTCACCAATTTCGTTCAGATCGGCATCGGTACGAATGCCCGCAAACTGTGAGGGTCGATCGCGGCGCGGGTTGATGCCAAACGTTTCGTAGTCGTGCCACAAAAAGGTATGCGACGCTTGCGCAGTGCTGGGAGCGGTTTCTGCCATGGTTTTTACGTTTTTTTCAGTAGATTAGCCTGCTAGCCCAGATATTTAATGCCCGGCACGCTACTAAATAAATAGCAATGTAAAAAAGGCCGGTAGCGGGGGGCTACCGGCCTTTCAAAGCAAACATCTGAAATGCACTGACCGCATTGGCTAGTTGGACTCAGCCGCCTCGGCTTTCGCCTTGCCTTCTTTCTTCGGTAACGGCTGGATGTCAAGCTGAACTTCGCCTGTTTCCACGCCTTTCTCGTCGGTGGTGACTTTCATGTCGACCGTCAAGCGCCCACCGTCTGTCAAGCGGCCAAACAACAGCTCGTCGGCCAGCGCACGGCGGATCGTGTCCTGGATAAGGCGTTGCATTGGGCGTGCACCCATCAGCGGGTCAAAACCCTTCTTACCCAGGTACTTGCGCAGGGTATCCGTGAAGGTGACTTCGACTTTTTTCTCCGCCAGCTGGGTTTCCAACTGGAGCAGGAACTTGTCGACCACCCGCAAAATCACCGTCTCATCAAGCGCCTTGAAGCTCACCACTGCATCAAGGCGGTTGCGGAACTCCGGCGTGAACAGGCGTTTGATATCAGCCAGCTCGTCACCGGCTTCACGCGGGTTGGTAAAGCCAATCGTCGCCTTGTTCATCGTCTCGGCACCGGCATTCGTCGTCATCACAATGATGACATTGCGGAAATCAGCCTTGCGCCCGTTGTTGTCGGTCAGCGTGCCGTGGTCCATCACCTGCAGCAGCACGTTGAAGATGTCGGGATGCGCCTTTTCGATCTCGTCGAGGAGCAACACGCAATGCGGCTTTTTCGTGACCGCTTCGGTCAGCAGGCCACCCTGGTCAAAACCCACATAGCCCGGGGGCGCACCAATCAGGCGGCTCACCGCGTGGCGTTCCATGTACTCCGACATGTCAAAGCGAATTAGCTCGATGCCCATGATGTAGGCCAGCTGTTTGGCGGCTTCCGTCTTGCCGACACCGGTAGGGCCAGAAAACAGGAATGAGCCGATCGGCTTGTCGTCCTTGCCCAGGCCAGAACGCGCCATTTTCACAGCGGATGCCAGTACGTCCAGCGCCTTGTCTTGGCCGAACACGACACTTTTCAAATCGCGTTCCAGCGTCTTGAGCTTGCCGCGGTCGTCGTTGGACACATTGGCGGGCGGAATACGGGCAATCTTGGCCACTATTTCTTCCACCTCGGTCTTGGTGATGATTTTCTTGCGCTTGTGAGCTGGCAAGATGCGCTGGGCAGCGCCGGCTTCATCAATGACGTCAATAGCCTTGTCCGGCAGGTGGCGGTCGTTGATGTATTTGGCGCTCAACTCGGCAGCAGCCTGCAGCGCTGCGACGGCATATTTCACGCTATGGTGCTCTTCAAAGCGCGACTTCAAGCCCTTCAAAATATCAACCGTTTCCTGCACTGTGGGCTCGACCACGTCGACTTTCTGGAAGCGGCGGGACAGCGCTGCGTCTTTTTCGAAGATACCGCGGTATTCGGTGAACGTCGTCGCGCCGATGCATTTGAGCTGGCCCGAGCTCAGCGCCGGCTTGAGGAGGTTCGACGCGTCCAGCGTGCCACCCGACGCAGCGCCCGCCCCGATCAGTGTATGAATCTCGTCGATGAATAGCACGCCGTTGGGCTTGTCTTTCAATGCTTTCAGCACGCCCTTGAGCCGCTGCTCAAAGTCACCGCGGTACTTGGTGCCCGCCAAAAGCGCTCCCATATCGAGCGAGTAAACCTGCGCCTCAGCCAGGATTTCCGGCACGTCGTTCTGGGTGATGCGCCAAGCCAGGCCCTCGGCAATTGCGGTTTTTCCCACACCGGCCTCGCCCACCAAGAGCGGGTTGTTCTTGCGGCGGCGACAAAGGATCTGAATGACCCTTTCGACCTCGTACTGACGGCCGATGAGCGGGTCGATCTTGCCTTCCTTAGCAAGCTGGTTCAGATTGACGGTGTATTGCTCCAGCGGCGAGGCCTTCTCGTTTTTCTCGCTGCTGCCTTCTTCGTTCTCAGCTGCGCTTTCACCGGCCTTGGTCGGCTCGGGAGGGTCGCTTTTCTTAATGCCGTGGGCGATGAAGTTCACCACGTCAAGACGCGTCACCCCCTGCTGATGAAGGTAATAAACAGCGTGCGAATCCTTTTCACCAAAGATGGCCACCAGCACATTGGCGCCGGTCACCTCCTTTTTTCCGTTTCCGGTGGATTGAACGTGCATGATCGCGCGCTGAATCACACGTTGAAAGCCAAGCGTGGGCTGCGTGTCAACGTCGTCAGCACCCGCCACCTGTGGGGTGTTGTCCCTGATGAAATTGCTGAGTGCTTTGCGCAAGTCGTCCACGTTGGCGGAGCACGCACGCAACACTTCAGCAGCGCTGGGGTTGTCGAGCAGAGCTAGCAACAGGTGTTCGACGGTGATGAACTCGTGACGCTGCTGGCGTGCCTCAACAAAGGCCATGTGCAAGCTGACTTCTAATTCCTGGGCAATCATTGATTTTCCTTATCGAGCTGCGGGGTTGGCGGTTACTACAGAAGACTTTTTGGGTGTCTGATGGATCAGATATTGGCCGTGTTTTTCACAATTCAATGGGCTCACTCACACATTGCAGCGGATGTCCGTTTTTCCGCGCAGCTTCAGTGACCTGATCAACTTTGGTGGCGGCAACATCTTTCGAAAAAACACCACACACACCTTTGCCGTCCAAATGAATTTTCAGCATGATTTGGGTGGCGGTCTCACGGTCTTTGTTGAAGAACTCCTGGATCACCACCACCACGAACTCCATGGGCGTGTAGTCGTCATTCAACAAAACGACCTGGTACATCTGTGGAGGCGCTGTTCGCAGAGGCCGGCGCTCCAGAACCACAGCATCGCCACCGCTGCCGTCTTGAGGTTTCACAACGGGAAGGGTCGGCGCTATCGGTGTTTTCGGGGTTTTGGTTGCCATGCAATTCATTCTATAGATCGTTTTCCAGACTGCGCGCAGCAGGGCAATTGGAAGTTGTAAATCGGGGTGAATCTGAAGAAATCACGCAATAAGTGCGTAAAAAAGCCGCGTCAGGATGGCTCCTGGCGCGGCTCGCGATGATCACAGCAACCGCTTAAGGTTACATGTGGTCGATCATGACCTGACCAAACCCTGAGCAACTCACTTGCGTTGCGCCTTCCATGAGGCGAGCAAAGTCATAGGTCACCTTTTTGGAATCAATCGACTTTTTCATCGAGCTGATCAGCAGGTCAGCCGCCTCAAGCCAGCCCATGTGGCGCAGCATCATTTCGGCCGACAGGATCTCGGAGCCAGGGTTCACGTAATCTTTGCCAGCGTACTTCGGTGCGGTGCCGTGTGTGGCTTCAAACATCGCAACGGTGTCGCTCAGGTTGGCGCCAGGCGCAATGCCGATACCGCCCACCTGCGCTGCCAGCGCGTCAGACACGTAGTCACCGTTCAGGTTCAACGTGGCGATCACGCTGTACTCCGCCGGACGCAACAGGATTTGCTGCAGGAATGCGTCCGCAATCACGTCCTTGATAATGATGTCCTTGCCCGTTTTGGGGTTGGTGAACTTGCACCATGGGCCGCCGTCGATCAGCTCCGCACCGAACTCTTTTTGTGCCAGCGCATAAGCCCAATCACGGAAGCCACCTTCAGTGAACTTCATGATGTTGCCCTTGTGAACAATCGTCACGCTTGGCTTGTCGTTGTCAATCGCGTACTGGATGGCCTTACGCACCAGGCGCTCGGTGCCTTCGCTCGATACGGGTTTGATGCCGATGCCGGAGGTATTCGGAAAACGGATCTTTTTGACACCCAGCTCGTCCTGCAGGAATTTAATCAGCTTCTTGGCCTTGTCACTGCCCGATTCGAACTCAATGCCAGCGTAAATATCTTCGGAATTTTCGCGGAAGATGACCATGTTAGTCTTCTGCGGCTCTTTTACAGGCGAAGGCACGCCGTCAAAGTACTGGATGGGACGTAGGCAAACGTACAGGTCAAGCTCCTGGCGCAACGCGACATTGAGGCTGCGAATACCGCCGCCAACGGGCGTGGTCAGCGGGCCCTTGATGGACACCACATAGTCACGAACAGCGTGCAGCGTCTCTTCAGGCAGCCACACATCGGGGCCATAGACCTTGGTTGACTTTTCACCGGCGAACACCTCCATCCAATGGATTTTCTTTTTTCCGCCGTAGGCTTTGGCGACCGCAGCATCCACCACTTTCAGCATTACGGGTGTGATGTCTGCACCGGTGCCATCACCTTCAATGAAAGGGATGACCGGCTGGTCTGGCACATTCAGGGAATTATCAGCATTGACGGTGATTTTCTGGCCCTGGTCGGGCACCTTGATGTGCTGGTACATAGTGAAAAAGTCTCCGGTTTGCCTCTGGCGCGCTGTGTTGCGACGCCCAAAGCAGGTTAGGTAAAAACGGGGAAATTCTATCCCCAAATATTTTTGTTGAAAGAATTCGCGCGCAGTTGTCAACGCCGAGGAAACAGCCGCCGTTACGGTAGGGCCTCCGAGAATTTCGGGGTCTTTCTTAAACAACCGTCCTCAAGGAAATCTCAAATGAACAAAATCCTCGCCGCCCTGATCGCTGGTCTTTTCTCTGCTGGCGTTTTCGCTGCATCGCACGCTGGCGCCCCGATGGCTGCCAGCTCCGCTGCTGCGCCAGTGGCTAAAATTGAAGCCAAGCCAGTGGCCAAGACCACGATGACCAAAGAAGAAAAAGCTGCCGCCAAAGCTGCGAAGAAAGAAAAAGCTGCCGCTGCCAAGAAAGAAAAAGCTGACGCAGCTGCCGCCAAGAAAATGGCCAAGCCAGCTTCTGCAGCCAAATAAATTTCTCCGCTCGGCACATCGCCAGCTTGAGCCCGCTTACAGCGGGCTTTTTTACGTCTACTCGTTTATGCTCAACTCCCACCTCTGCTGAATCACAACCTATGCGTTTGAAGAACTTCTTTTCTGCCCTTCCCCTGCCTTTTCCCGTTGCGTTTAAAACACGGTGGGCCAGAACCGGACTATGGTCGAGCTGGGTTGCGCTTGTTCCAATGGCTTTGTCATCTCCGGTGTTCGCTCAACAAGGGCCTCAGTTGGATCTGGAGCGGGTCAAGATATCAGCAGGCATGCACCTCATCACTGCGCAAGTCGCTCTAACGCCTGAGCAGAGACAAATCGGTCTTATGCTCCGCAAGGAAATGCCACCGCAGGAAGGTATGGTTTTTGTATTCGAGCAGCCGTCTCAGCAGTGCTTCTGGATGAAAAATACGCCTTTGCCTTTAAGTGCCGCATTTGTGGCAGACGATGGTCGAATCGTCAATCTGGTCGACATGAAAGCACAGACGCTGGATACTCATTGCTCCCAAGAGCCTGTTCGGTACGTTTTGGAAATGAACCAGGGTTGGTTTGCCAAAAAAGGGATTAAGGCGGGAAGCAAATTAGGCGGTGATCTGTTTCAGCGCAGCCGATAGCAAGGCTAAAAACTAAAAAAGCCGACGGTTCGTCGGCTCTTTGTTATTGAAGACTCGGCCTGCGTGCCGACCGGACATCAAACGAAATTGGCTTCTGCAAATTCCCAGTTCACCAGATTGGACAGGAAGGTTTCAACGAACTTGGGACGCGCGTTGCGATAGTCGATGTAGTAAGCATGCTCCCAAACGTCCACCGTCAGCAGCGCCTTGTCGTCTGTGGTCAACGGCGTTCCGGCAGGTCCGGTATTGACAATGTCAACAGAGCCGTCAGCTTTCTTCACGAGCCAAGTCCAACCAGAGCCAAAATTACCAACAGCTGACTTCACGAATGCCTCCTTAAAAGCTGCGTAAGAGCCAAACTTTGCGTTGATGGAATCTGCCAACGCACCCTTAGGATCGCCGCCGCCAGCCGGCTTCATACAGTTCCAAAAGAAAGTATGGTTCCAGACCTGAGCCGCATTGTTGTACACGCCGCCGCTTGATTTCTTGATGATCTCTTCGAGTGTCATGGCTTCAAATTCAGTGCCCTTTTGCAAGTTGTTGAGGTTCACAACGTAAGCGTTGTGGTGCTTGCCATAGTGGTACTCGAAAGTTTCTTGACTGTACTGGGGCGCCAGTGCATCCATGGCGTAGGGGAGTGGGGGGAGCTTGTGTTCCATAATTTTCCTCATGGGTAGTGGTTAACGAACTTGTTGTGCGGAATTGTAAAAACTAAATGAGCCTAGGCCGTTCAACGGTCAAATCGACCTCTCCGTCCACGAGGTTAGCCCGTACGGGCTGCCCGGGGTGTAAGGAAACGGCGCGAGTCAATGGGCGGCCATTCATGTCGGCAAGCCAAGCATAGCCACGTTGTAAGACAACTTTAGGGTCAAGAAGCTGAAGCCGTAATGCGGCCTCATCTAGCCGACGGGAACGTATGGCCAGTCTGTTTTTCACACGCTCGGATATGTCTGCAAACACTTGCAGTCTCGATGACTTGTCGCGCATAAGGCTCAAACAGGCGTATCTAAGCTGTTGCGCGAGACTTGAAAGCGTTAATTGATGATCGGCAACCAGACTGGATGGGCGACTGACTTTTGCCGAAGCTCGGTCAAGCCGCTGGCTCAACCTATCCAATTCGCGCTGCGTTCCCTCCTGCAACCGATCCCGCGCGATCACAAGCACGTCAAATAAAACCTCTTGCGGCTGCGCGCAAAGTTCTGCAGCTGCGGTAGGGGTTGGTGCCCTCACGTCGGCGCAAAAGTCAGTGATGGTGAAGTCCGTTTCGTGGCCGACTCCTGAAATGACGGGAAATGGCGCATCAACGATCAGCCGTGCCAACGCCTCGTCGTTGAACGCCCACAAGTCCTCAATCGCTCCCCCACCTCGCACCAGCATCAACACGTCAACCTCCGCTCGCTGCACCGCCGAGGTCATGGCTGCTCGTAGCTCAACGGGCGCAACTGCGCCCTGCACACTAGCGGGATAAATCACGATGGGGATATGCGGCACGCGCCGTGCCAGCGTGCTCACCACGTCATGCAACGCTGCGGCACCGAGAGACGTTATAACGCCTATGGCTCTAGGAAACAGCGGCAAAGCGTGCTTGCGGCTCACGTCGAAAAGTCCTTCCGATGCCAGTTTGGCCTTTAGCGCAAGAAACTGTTCAAATAAGTTGCCCTGCCCCGCCAACCGGATGGACTCAACCACCATTTGAAGTTCGCCGCGCTGCTCATAAACCGCAAGGCGTCCGCGCAACTCCACCTGCAGGCCGTCACGCGGCGAGAAGTCCATCAAAGCGGCGGCCCGGCGAAACATCGCACAGCGCATTTGACCCTGAAGATCTTTGACGACAAAGTAACAGTGCCCACTCGACGCGCGAGAAAATCCAGTGATCTCACCGCTGACCGCCACGGAATTAAAGCGTGCTTCCAGACAGCTTGAAACGGCCTTCAGCAGCGTGCCGACCGGCCACACAGCGACTCGCGAAGCCGTCGGATCTATGGCGTCTGTAAACATTCCGGAAATAATTCTTTGATGGATGGCATTGAAAACGCGTTTTGCCGACATGCAACCTCTGAAGGTTTCGACTGTGAAAAACTGTAACACCAGAGACGTGTCAAAAACGCTTTTTCGACCTTGCAGCTGACTAGATGTACTTTTCATCACGAAGGAGAAAAGCTGCTACGAACGTTAACGGTGATCCATTCTTCGCATGCGTTTCCCACTTCTGGGAGCACACATCGGTGAGCAGCATAAACGCTAGGCCATAATCTAAAAACTTAATTTTGGTGGAGGCAACCCGTTGATTTCAATCATACAAGCCGCAGGCTGGCCGATTTGGCCTCTGGTAGCGTGCTCCTTGACCGCTTTAGCGCTGATCCTGGAACGATTCGTCAGCTTGAAATCTGCAAAAATTGCCCCTTTAAAATTGGTCGATGAGGCAATCACCGTCTCTAAAACCTCCATTCCGCCGCCCGAAATCGTGAGGCAACTTTCACAAAATTCATTGCTTGGTGAAGTGCTGTCCAGCGGCTTTCGCGCAGTACATGCCAACCCAGGCATTAGTGCGGAAGATCTCAGATCAACCATAGAAGGCGCAGGTCGACAAGCGGCCCATGTGATGGAGCGTTATCTAGCGGCACTCGCAACTATTGCATCGGCTGCTCCGCTACTGGGTCTTCTCGGGACGGTAATTGGCATGATTGAAATTTTCGGATCCCAATCGAGCGGCGGAAGCGCGGCAGGGGGCAACCCGGCTCAACTCGCCCAAGGGATTTCGATCGCGCTTTACAACACAGCTTTTGGTTTGATGGTGGCGATTCCAACGCTCATCTTTTGGCGTTACTTTCGCGCCAAAGTGGACGGCTTTCTGCTGGTTATGGAACTGGCGTCCGAACGATTTGCACGCCACCTCAACACACTGCGTAAATAAGGTATCCGTTCATGCGATTTCGTACTGCAGCACGCGACGAGCCTGAGATCAATCTGATTCCTTTCATTGATGTTTTGTTGGTCGTTTTGATCTTTTTGATGCTGTCAACGACGTACAACAAGTTCACCGAATTGCAGGTCACATTGCCCGTGGCTGACTCCGAGCAGATGCGCAACTACCCCAAGGAAGTCATCGTAGCGGTTAGCGGTGATGGTCGTTATTCCGTCAATAAAATAGCTGTTCAGGGGCGCGCAGTTGACACGCTAGGTGCGGCGCTCGTTGAAGCAGCCAAGGCAGGCAAGGACAGCATCATCATCATCAGTGCGGATGCTGCGGCCACACATCAATCGGTGGTAACGGTGATGGAGGCCGCGCGTCGCCATGGTCTGACGCAAATTACGTTTGCAACACAGGCGGCAAGCCAAACCGGCGCCAAACTGCGATAAAAATTGGTCAAAAAAGCTTGGTTGTAGTCGTGCTGATGTTCGGAGCTGGCTTGAAGTATCTTCTGCGAGAAACCTGGCTAGCGCGAGGCCCTTTGGCTTGGTCACTGACGCCAATCGCTGTGTTGTATCTCGGTCTGGTCAAACTCCGACAAGCAGCCTACCGTCTCAACATATTTAAGACTGAGGTCTTTCCAGTACCCGTGATCGTTGTTGGAAATGTCGTGGTCGGCGGGGCTGGAAAGACACCACTGGTCATTGCACTGGTGAGTCACTTCAAACACCAGGGCCTTCGAGTTGGAGTCGTCTCGCGCGGATATGGACGCCAATGCGAAAAGACAATCGAGATTAAAACAGGCATGTCCAGTACCCTGACTGGAGATGAACCTGCGTTGATCCAAGCCAAAACCGGGGTGCCCGTTGTGGTGGCCAAAAATCGCAGCGAAGCGGTCCGTCTTTTGCTTCTGTCCCATCCTCTGATCGACGTCGTCGTTTGCGACGATGGCTTGCAACACTACGGGCTGTACAGGGACATTGAAATCGCGGTTTTCGACGATCGTGGCATCGGAAATGGTTGGGTATTGCCGGCGGGTATGTTGCGCGAGCCATGGCCTCAACGCCGAATACAGGGGGTCGACCTGATACTGCATACAGGCGCAGCGCCACAGTTTCCAGGCTACACATCTCAGCGCTATTTTGGCCCATACGCAAACAGTGCAGATGGTCGCCAAGTGCCGCTTTCATCGCTTCGCCACAAGCGGGTCATCGCCTTCGCGGCGATTGCAAACCCTCAAGCTTTTTTTGAGATGTTGAGGAAGTCCGGGGTGGTGCTGGCCGAAACAATCACCTTGCCCGACCATTATTCCTTTACAACAGGTCTATTGGGAATCGGCGTCAATCCCGGAAACACTGATGCTGTCCTTTGTACCGAAAAAGACGCTATTAAACTTTTTTCTGATCTCTCGGCAGCGCCTAAAAATCTTCTCTCGGTGCCACTTGTGTTTACGGCCGAACCCGATTTTTACATCGCCTTAGACAAGCTGCTCGCGCCGTTGATCAGCCTAA
Organism: Polaromonas sp.; assembly: GCA_031363755.1. Classification (GTDB taxonomy): domain Bacteria; phylum Pseudomonadota; class Gammaproteobacteria; order Burkholderiales; family Burkholderiaceae_C; genus Polaromonas. The sequence goes on along the minus strand of JANLUZ010000076.1, from coordinate 4,574 downwards.
AGCATTCTCAAGTACCATTTGGAGATGGACATTAAATTAATCGAATTATTGGTTTGCCCGCTGACCAAAACAGCACTTCGCTATGACGCTGCGCGCGTCGAGCTCATCTCGCTGGCAGCTCGGCTCGCTTATCCCGTCAGGGACGGGGTACCGATGTTGCTGGAGTCAGAAGCTCGAGCGCTGTCTGACATTGAATCGCAGAAGTAGCACAGCAACTGATGTCTACACCACCTGAGTTCACAGTTCTAATTCCGGCACGACTTCAATCGACTCGTTTACCCAACAAGCCTCTGGCGGATATTCACGGCATACCCATGGTTGTTCGCGTTGCGCAACAAGCTAAAAAGAGTCGCGCCGTTAACGTCGTCGTCGCCGGTGATGATCCAACGATAGTCACCGCCTGCGCAGCGTTTGGCATTAACGCCATCTTGAGTCGAACTGACCACCTTAGCGGCAGTGACAGGCTTGCAGAAGCTTGCGACGTGTTGGAATTATCCGACGACCACGTTGTCGTCAATGTTCAGGGAGACGAGCCGCTGATCGATCCTGCGCTGGTTGACGCAGTTGCGGCAACTCTTTTTGGCCGGCCGGACTGCGTCATGAGTAGCGCTGCCCATGCCATCGTAGAACTTGAAGATTTCTTAAACCCAAATGTCGTAAAAGTTGTTATTGATGCTCATCAGACGGCGCTTTACTTCAGTAGAGCACCCATTCCCGCCTCCAGAGACATCGGGAAATCTGCTGGGTGGAAATCAAGCACCGGCGCTGCTGCGCCATTACGACACATTGGAATCTACGGCTATCGCGCGTCTTTCTTGCGACATTTCCCGCAACTTACGCCATCGCCTGCAGAGCTGATGGAGTCGCTTGAGCAACTTCGAGTGTTGTGGCATGGGCACCGTATTGCCATACACGTCTCTGAGCTGAACCCTGGAATAGGCGTTGACACGGTGCAGGACCTTGAGCGAATCAGATCCCTGTTTAAGACGGATTGATATCGCCAAGATGCCTAATGAGCATTTTTTGTAAGCACTCTTTGCAAGGCTGCATGCTATTCTCCGAAAGCGCTAACCGCATTTTACGTATGCACCTCGCCCCAAGCAACAATATTGTTAAAAAGCTGGGGGGCACGGTTGAGGTTGGCAATGATAAAACCGTAACTCGAGGATATCCATGAGACTCATTTTGTTGGGCGCACCCGGTGCAGGCAAGGGAACCCAAGCAACTTTCATCTGCACAAAATATGCAATACCGCAAATTTCAACAGGTGACATGCTGCGCGCTGCCGTGAAGGCAGGAACGCCTTTAGGGATAGAGGCGAAAAAAATCATGGATTCGGGTGGTCTGGTCAGTGACGACTTGATCATCAACCTCGTTAAAGAACGTATTTCGCACGCCGACTGCGCCCAGGGCTTTCTGTTCGACGGATTTCCGCGGACGATTCCGCAGGCAAATGCCATGAAAGCTGCCTGCGTAAAACTGGATTACGTGCTCGAAATTGATGTGCCACTCGATGCCATCATTGAGCGAATGAGTGGGAGACGCTCGCACGCAGCCTCCGGACGAACTTACCACGTTAAGTACAACCCACCCAAGACCGACGGATTAGACGACATCACCGGTGAACCGCTGATTCAGCGTGATGACGACAAAGAGGAAACCGTCCGTAAAAGGCTCGAGGTCTACAACGCCCAGACCCGCCCGCTTGTTGAATATTATTCGCGCTGGGCGACGCTAGCCCCAGAAGTTGCACCTAAATACCGTTCTATCAGCGGCACAGGGGATGTTAACGAAATCACCTCACGCGCCTTGGGCGCGCTCACTAATAACGGTTGAGCTAGTCAGATCTTTATGGCGGTGCGTGTAAATTTGTTGAATTTTCGTCAGTGTGCGCTGCAATTGAGGCAAGCGCTTGGTTATTGGCTCACTTTGCGTCGGGGCGCTAGCCGAGAAAGTTGCCTTCGAGCTATCGAAGACGTGAGCTACGAGCTCAAACCGCCAGAAATCACAGTGTCGATACTTCTGTTCATATCAGTTTTTTTATTGACCATGAAAATTTAGCGGTCTAGCAGCCTAAGGATAAGGGCGATTCGCGCCTTGACCGGACTGAGCCCATCCAATCCTTCGAACTGCCGCCCTGCTATGGGCAGAACGCGTCCATCCAAACAACGCGTTGCAACCACTACAGCAACCCCTTTTAATTGGGCGCGGCGCAGCGCAATTTCCAAAGAATAGTGAATCGTTCCATTCCCGGTGCCGGCAACAACGATGCCTTCCACGCCGCCGGCCATTAGTGCATCGACCACCAGTCCGCGAGCACCCACAAAATTCATCAGAATTTCAACGTACGGCCAAGCACTTTCATCAACTGGAAGCGCAATCTTTTTTATAGCGCCCAGGTTACTGTTCGTATGGGTCGTCGGCAAAACAGAGAAAAAACGCACACGTCCTTCTTCGACAAGTCCGCAGCAGCCGGACTCGCCCGAACTAAACGAGTCTAATCGATAGCTGTGGGTTTTCTGGACGAGATGGGCACTATGAATGCGCCCAGCACAAACCACCAACACGCCCGCGGCATCAACACATGAAGCCACTTCGAAGGCGTCAAGCAAATTTTGTGGGCCATCAGGGAAAAAGGAGGTGGCGGGGCGCATTGCACAAGTCAAAACTACCGGCTTTAGTGGGTTGCACGCCTGCTGCAGAAAGAAAGCGGATTCTTCCAATGTGTCAGTTCCGTGCGTGATCACAATACCCATGACATCAGCAGAAGCCAATAAGGTTTCGACACGCTGGGCCAATGCTCGTAGCACGGTAAACGACATGTCTTTGCTGTCTAACTGCGCTAACTGCTCGCAATCGATTTGAAACGTAGGTCGCAGCTCGACCGGAATCGCGCTAAGCAAGCTCTCAAGGCCCATTTCACCTGCTTTGTAACCAAGGTTGTCGCTTGCCAAAATGGATCGGCCAGAAATAGTGCCGCCTGTGCCTAAAACAACTATTCTTTTTTTCATCTAGAGAGCAAAACGGTTGTCTTATTTTGAAATTTGTTTAAAAATACAGTTACTGTTTTTATGAACAGTACAAATTTGAGACCTATAAAGTCAACTAAACCGAGAGAGCCTCAGAATGAATATTTCCCTGCCAAAACCTTCAGCAATCAATACAAAGCTTACCGCACGGCAGCAGCAAATTCTGGAACTCATACAAAATGCGATCCTGAGTACAGGAGCTCCACCGACCCGTGCAGAAATAGCGAACGAACTCGGTTTTAAATCAGCCAACGCGGCCGAAGAGCACTTAAAAGCATTGGCGAGAAAAGGGGCCATTGAGTTAGTCAGCGGTACCTCACGCGGCATCAGGGTGCGCAGCACGGCGATGAACTACGTGGATGAGACACACACAAAGCAATACATATTACCATCACAGGGCTTTCTACAGATGCTGCTCCCGTTGATAGGTCGAGTTGCTGCAGGACATCCGATTCTTGCGCAAGAACATGTCGAAAGGTCTTATCAACTCGACAGTAGCCTGTTTTTGCAAAAACCAGACTATTTATTAAAAGTTCGCGGCATGAGTATGAGAAACGCGGGCATCATGGAAGGCGATCTTCTGGCCGTCAAGCAGGCCAAAGAAGCAGAGAATGGTCAGATCGTCGTCGCTCGCTTGGGCGATGAGGTGACAGTCAAGCGCTTCAAAAAAACAGGTAAGTCCTTCGAGCTAATCCCCGAGAACGAAGAATTTCAAACGATCCATGTTGCGCAGGGGCAAAGCTTCGAAATTGAAGGACTGGCAGTCGGACTGATCCGGAACTCAATATTTAGTTGATCATTTAAGCGGTTCAGCGGGTGGTGAGAGTTCAGTCTTCAAGGCGGCAACCTGCTGAACTGGCCTTTTGGCTGCAACGCTATTCCTCGAATCCCGCCTGTTGTTTATTCGGTACAAGCCGATCGGATCAGGAGCATCATATGCATTTTCTTAAACCTCTTACCCTGAGTCAGGTGACCCAAGTTTCTTTTCAGCCTCAAAAAGACGCGAGGTCACCCGAGCAAGGTATTTTGCGAACGCTGCTCAGGAGGTCTAAAGCAGTTCTGTCTGAATCGCCCCATATTTCGGCGAGGCTCAAATCTCTGAGAGGATTGAGCCATGAAGAAGTCAAACAAGTTTTCCCCCGAGGTACGGGAGCGCGCAGTGCGCCTGGTGCAAGAGCACCGAGGCGAGTACCCTTCGCTGTGGGCGGCCATTGAATCCATCGCCCCAAAGATTGGTTGCGTGCCCCAGACGTTGAACGAATGGGTCAAGCGCGTAGAGGTCGATACGGGCGTGCGCGACGGCATCACTACCGCCGAGGCGCAGCGTTTGAAGGAGCTGGAGCGCGAAGTCAAGGAACTGCGCAGGGCCAATGAGATCCTCAAGCTGGCCAGTGCTTTTTTTGCTCAGGCGGAGCCGGGCCGCAAACTCAAGTTTTAAAGGACTTTGTGGACAAGCATCGCGGCACCCACGGGGTCGAGCCGATCTGCAAAGTCTTGCAGATTGCCCCATCGGGCTATCGCCGTCATGCGGCACACCAGCGCAAC
>JANLUZ010000185.1:0-10093 GCA_031363755.1 Polaromonas sp. | reverse complement strand
ATTAACGTTATCACTACCCGCGATATCGACTTCCGGCAGGTAACTGCTTCCTTATGAACGAGGTGCTGGCTCATATTGCTGAGACATTCATGGAATACCAGCTGAATACGCTGGGAATATCGACGTTAATAGACAATAATGCAGTTACTGAGATATGCATTAATCGCCCTGGAGAGGTTTATTATGAATCGCGTGGTGGTTGGCACAGGGAGGAGGTACCGACGCTAACTTTCGAACGTGCACGTGCTTTTTGTACCGCGATTGTGAACGAAAGCAAGACTGGGCAAAGTATTACAGAACGTACGCCCATCGTTTCGTTTACCTTTTTGACAGGGCAGCGAGCACAGTTTGTGATTCCACCAGCAGTGGAAGCTGGCACTGTATCGATCACGATCAGATTACCGTCGCAAAAGCGTTTTTCGCTTGAGCAATACAAAGAAAGTGGTTTTTTTGAGAGGCTTGGTGACGCGCACACTGGATTGACCCCGGATGATCACCATTTAATCGCATTGAAGCAGCAGGGTAAGTATGCTGAATTTTTCGCGCAAGCTGTGTTGTCGCGCAAGAATATCGTGGTCGCTGGTGCAACAGGCAGCGGCAAAACCACTTTCATGAAAGCACTCGTAGATTACATCCCTATTGGCGAGCGCTTGGTAACCATTGAAGACGCACGCGAACTATTTTTAATCCATCCTAACCGAGTTCATCTGCTGTATTCTAGAGGAGGACAGAGCGATTCGTCGGTTTCTGCAAAGGGTTGTATGGAAGCGTGTTTGCGGATGAAGCCTGACAGAATTTTACTTGCTGAGCTGCGTGGTGATGAATCATTTTTCTTTGTTCGCAACTGTGCTTCTGGTCACCCGGGCTCTATTACGAGCTGTCATGCGGGCAGTGCAACCCAAGCTTGGGAGCAACTTGCTTTGATGGTAAAAGCATCCCCTGAAGGTTCTTCTCTTGAGTATGATGTTATTAAGCACCTTCTCAGAATGACGATTGATATTATGATTCACGTTGATGCGCACGGAGGTGTAAGGAGAATCACAGGGATCGACTTTGTCCAAGAGACAAGGAGCGCGTCCTGATGTTTGATGGTTGTCCAGCTGATGCTGCAGTACTGCGTATGCCTAAAGACATTATGAGTAGTATTGTTCACGTTGAATCTGCGAATAACCCTTTTGCAATTGGCGTAGTTGGTGATAAGCTGCAGAGGCAGCCCAAAAATCTCGCAGAAGCTACCCTTACAGCGGAGCGTTTGCAAAAATTAGGGAAGAACTTTTCGGTTGGGTTAGCACAAGTTAATCTTTCGAACTTTAAACGGACAGGTATTACAAACTGGTCAGCAGCATTTGATCGTTGTAGCAATCTTACAGCTGGTGCAAAAATTTTTTTAGAGTGCCATAAGCGCTCTGGTGACGATTACAGAAAAGCGATTAGCTGTTATTACTCGGGTAACTTTACGACCGGGTTTTTACATGGCTATGTTCAAAAGGTAACTGCTCACATGCGACAGTCCGCTGCAGCTACCACACCTGATTTCTCAATTCCAAAAAATTTATCATTGGGTAGTATCCATCTCGGTGGTGATTCGCCATTTTTATCCAACGCTATGATCCCAAGTCCGTCTCTGGAAAGTGGATTGCGCGATAAAGACAATGCCTTTATTTTCTAGGCTATATTTAATGGTTGTACGGTTTTATGGTTTTTTGCAACGAGAATTTAAAGGTATTTTTTTAGCGCGCTATCGCATGTTTAGACTTCTCAATCCGTTTTTGCGGTTTGTCGCCCCCCTAAGCTAGAAGGAGTTCGAAGATGAAAATGACCGGGTCAGGTTTGACGAAATCAACTGCTCCCAATCGATCCCGTTCTAATTCGCCACCGGTTCCACCTCAGACGAAATCATTAGTAGACGGAAGTTTTAGACCTACGCAGAGTGCAACTGGCCCGATCGGTGTTAATTACAATGCCAGTCGTTCTAATCTCTATATCCCGGTTAGTACTACCGAAACGACATCCGATCGATTGGCTGCTCCTGACGCTGCCAAGATAACTGAACAAGGCCAAGGAAAAGTAAGTAGTGTTGGTGTATTGTCGGGAGTATTGGATAACAGGGCTGTACAGGCACCTGATGACAGTTCCCGAAGTCGGTCTAGCTCATTAGGTGATGCCATTCCGCCTGCTGTGCAAAACAAGCCAGTGTCTCCAAGCGGGAATGGCGCCGTTGGTGGTGCACTCGGAGTAGCACCGCCAGAAAGGGTTGCCGGCCAGTCCCTAGAAAATGCGGCAGGCCAGCTCAATTCACCGCTTGGTTCAAATACATTTGCCCCGATTCAGACCGAAGGACGGATCGGGGGGGTAAACATGGTCAGTGGGGGTAACAATGGTGCGACAGGTACTCAAAGTGCAGGCGGTGATCAACCACCAACCGGTAGAGCGAGCCCCGTGGTGCCAGCCGGTCAACCGCCAGCCGGTGCAGCAAACCTTGCGGTGCCAGCCGGCCAACCACCAGTCGGTGCAGCAAACCCTGCGGTGCCAGCCGGCCAACCACCAGCCGGTGCAGATAACCCTGGGGTACCTGCCGTTCAACCGCAGCGAACATACCTTGGTATGGCGTCGGACTTGCTCCGGCCTGTTGGAAAATTTATTTCGGAGTTCGCTGCCCATGGTTCGGTTCAAAGCGTTGCCGTTGGGTTGAATACGTTCATTCGCGAAGAAGCTGCCGGACACTTATTACCGATCGTTGAACAATTTCCAATTTCTAGGCAAATTGCCATTTTTGGTGTCATGCAACTTGGACACGCTGCAATGCAATTAATGCGTAGCGCGGAGCTCAACCGGGACCCCGAAGCCGCGGCGCGCGCATTGACAGGCGAAAATGCGGAGGCTTGGACGGTACGCACTGGTAGGGCAGGCCAGCGAACCCCCGAGCAGACAGCGCAACACCAAAAGTCTTTGGCAGACTTAGCGTTTGCTGATAAGTCCATAATGGCTACACAAGCTTTAGCAACTGCTGCTAACGTCGCTTTGCTTGCAGCAGGTTTTGTAGTTGGTAGTTCGGTACTCCCTGTTATATTGGTTAATGAGATCAAGACTGTTGGCTATGCACTGGCTCGTGACACCGTCCAAGCAACAGGAAAATTAGTATCCGGACACGAAAATACTCACGGCTTAACTCAAGGTCAGTATCACCAAGCAGCTGGTGCATATGGTGTCGCCGTTGGTGCGCTTGGCGTGATCGGAGCGCAGCTTAATCGTCATATTAATGCGAGTACGCCCCCTGGTGAAACAAGTATTGCACTTCTGGCGGGATCAGCTGCTTTGATGAACACGCTCGCAGAAACCTTTGATTGGCAGAACCTAAGTAGACATGAAGCACATAATGCCAGCAGGAATGCCCAGGGCGAAGACCGCTCCCAGGTTCTTGGTGTAGCTAACAATCGAGATGATTATAGTCGTTTACTAGGACAAACCCCGGGTAGAGTTGCAGTTATTAACTGCGCAAATGCGTTAAATTTGGCTGTGAGTATGGCCACAAGTACATTAAAACCAAATGAGCAACTTGCAGTGACAGCTGTTCTAACTACGGTTATTATGGGAGCGCTCCACAACACGATTTCACCTGAATGGACTGCGCAGGGTGCAGTTAGAGCTGCTGTGCGCACAAATAATGCCCAGGCGGCCGGAGGAGTTGCTGTGGCTAATGATGGTCCCCCTTTTGTAATGGTGTGAGCCCTTGCCTTTACTGAACAACCTGTGCGCAAACGTTGCCTTGGCTTTGCGTTGCAGATGAAATACTTGAGTCGATGTCCATCATCGGCAGAAGTCAGGCGCTAACTCGTTTGGAGAGGCAGCGCCTGACCCCCACCCATTACAGCTCTATTGCTGATTCGTCTGCCCGCCTGTGTGCGATGCGGTCTGAGTTCCCACCGTTTTCGCTGATAACTGCGAACGCCTGGTAGCACAAGACGCAGCCGTTGCGCGATTTAACAATGTGTTCGGGGGTAGCCGATAAGCAAGACTGGCGCTCGGGCCAGCATTCCAGCGTTGACAGCACCTTCATCCAGGCCCGGGCGGGCCACAGAATTTTTGTATGCAAAGACGCCAGCGATGAAACCGGCTGCGGCGGCAGCGTTAAAGGCCAGACCTGCGGCGATGCAACGCACGAATCGACGACTGATCAAATCGCCCGGGCTACCGCAAGTGAGAAACAGGCAGCGAGCTTCGCCTCATGGAACACACATTGACTGATAACCGCCGTGGGCTGATAAGCAGTGCCATGGTGGCCACGGCCGACGGGAGCGCGTAGCAAGAAGCGGTTAAGGCAATGATCGATGATTCCCAGTCAAGCCGCGGGCGATGCGAGCGCCCAAATCACGCTGGGTGCTGACGAAGACTATGAAGCACGAGAATTCCTCGATGCCTGCCTGGTGACGAACCCTCACGCCGCAAGTTGTGCACAACACATCAGGTAGGCGCCCGTTAGTACCCAATGTGATTGCACAGACAGGCGGCTATGGCGTCTTGGAGAAAAGGAGAAAGCTGATCGAGCAGGGCTTTGACTGGGCAAGGACAGTGGGCCGGATACCGCATCCCATCGCGACCCTTACGACAAAAGAGACTCACCCACGCGGCACAATCACGCCCGTGATCGCCACCGTCTTCGCCCTCCTCAAAACCTTCTCCTGGCGGGAGCTGACGCACCACCCGTGGCGCAATGCGGCGGCGGTAGTGGCGGTGATGTTGGGGGTAGCGCTGGCGTTTTCCACGCACCTGATCAATGCGTCAGCGCTCTCCGAGTTTTCGCAGGCGGTGCGGGCGGTGAATGGCCAGCCTGACCTGGAGCTGCGCGCGGTGCAGGGCAGCTTTGACGAGAATGTGTATGCCGCCGTGGCCGCCAACGCTGATGTGTTGCTGGCGAGCCCGGTGCTGGAGGTAGGCACTTATGTGATTGCCGGTGGTGTGCGAACGCCGCTGCGCGTGGTGGGGGTGGATGCACTGGCGGTGGCGGGCGTGGCGCCGTCGCTGATGCCGATGCCTGCGGCCCAGCCGACAGCCCCGGCCAGCCCTTCTGACCCCTCCACTGCCACCGACGACCGCTTCAGCCTGTTCGCCCCCAACGCAGTGTTTTTGAACCCCGCCGCGCGCCAGGCGCTGGCGGGCAGCACGCTGCAACTCCAAAGCGGCCTGGCAACCCAAACCGTGGTGGTGGCCGGGCGCGTCAGCGCCAGCGGTGCGACGTTGGCGGTGATGGACATTGGTGCAGCGCAAGACCTGTTTGGCAAGGGCGGGCAGCTGTCGCGCATTGACCTGAAGCTCAAGCCTGGCGTGGATGCCACCGGGTGGGCGGCGGGTATGAAGCTGCCGGCCAACATCACCGTCACCGCGCCGGGCGACGATGCCCAGCGCGTGAGCAACCTGTCGCGTGCGTACCGGGTCAACCTCACAGTGCTGGCGCTGGTGGCGCTGTTCACGGGTGCGTTTCTGGTGTATTCGGTGCTGTCGCTCAGCGTGGCCAAACGGGCGCAGCAACTGGCCCTGCTGGGCGTGCTGGGGCTGACCGGCCGGGAGCGCCTGGGCCTGGTGCTGGCCGAGTCATTGCTGCTGGGCGCAGCGGGCAGCGTGCTGGGCGTGGCGCTGGGCACCGGCCTGGCGGCGTTGGCACTGCGCCTGCTGGGCGGTGACCTGGGCGGCGGTTACTTTGCAGGCGTGGCCCCGGCGCTGCAGTTTGATGTGTGGGCGGCCCTGATTTATGGTGCGCTGGGTGTGGCGGCGGCGGGGGTGGGCGGCTGGTGGCCGGCCCGCGCCGCGCAGCGGCTGCCGCCCGCGCAAACCCTCAAGGGGCTGGGCGCCGCGGCAGTGGGCCGCACATCGCACCGGGCCAGTATGATTTTGATAGCTGCCGGGACATCGTTTGCCTTGGCTCCACCGGTTTTTGGTATTCCGCTGGCGGCTTATGGCTCGGTGGCGCTGCTGCTAGTCGGCGGTATCACCGCCCTGCCCTGGGCCGTGTCGCTGGTGTATGACCGGCTCGGCAAGCCCGCCCCCAAGGCGTCTGACAAAGGGCAGGCGTCTACCCCTGCCACTCGCGGGCTGCGTGCGCTGGTAGCGCGTCACCTGCTGCCCATGCTGGCGGTGGAACGCGCCCGCCGCGTGCGCGAAAGTGCGGCGGTAGCTGTCAGCGGCGTGGTGGCCTCACTGAGCCTGGCAGTGGCACTGACCGTGATGGTGGCGAGTTTTCGGGACTCGGTCACGCAGTGGCTCGACGTGGTGTTGCCCGCTGACCTGTATGTGCGCACCGCGCTGGGCACCACGGCCGCCGACACCGCGTATTTCCCGCCGGCTTTTGTCACTGGCCTGGGCCAGTTGCCCGGCGTGGCGCGGGTGACAACACTGCGCACCACGCAGCTGTTGCTGGACGCCAGCCAACCGACCATTGCGCTGATTGCGCGCAACCTTGACGACCCGGCCCGGGCGCTGCCGCTGGTGGGCAACCCCTTGCCAGTGCCGCCTGGACAAGTCGGCATTTATGTGAGCGAGGCAATGGTGGATTTGTATGGCGCGCGCCCCGGCAGCTCGTTTGAGCCAATTTCAAAGGCTTTTGGGGCGCTAGCCCAGGTAAATACTGCCGGGGTAGCTCCTGAAACCATAGCAGATCAAAGCACCAGCCGCTTTTTTGTGGCCGGCGTGTGGCGAGACTACGCGCGCCAGTTCGGCTCCATCGCCATTGCCCAGCGCGATTTTGAGCGCCTAAGTGGCGACCAGCGCATCAACGATGTGGCGGTGTGGCTGCAGCCCGGCGCCAGCGAGGCGGGGGTGCAGACAGCGATCCGCACCCTGGCCGAGCAGCAGTCGGGTGCGGCGGGCCTGGTCGAGCTGGCGTCGGTGCGGCAGATTCGCGCCACGTCCTTCATGATTTTTGACCGCAGCTTTGCTGTGACGTATTGGCTGCAAGGCGTGGCGATTGCCATTGGCCTGTTCGGCGTGGCCGCCAGCTTCAGCGCGCAGGTGCTGGCCCGGCGCAAGGAGTTTGGGCTGCTGGCACACCTGGGCCTCACGCGGCGGCAGATTTTGACGGTGGTGGCGGGCGAAGGCGCAGCATGGACGGTGATGGGTGCCCTGGCGGGCGTGGCGCTTGGCCTGGCGGTGTCAGTGGTGCTGGTGCATGTGGTGAACCCGCAAAGCTTTCACTGGACCATGGACCTGCAGGTGCCGTGGGCGCGGCTGGTCGCGCTGTGCGGTGCGGTGGTGCTGGCGGGCACCGCCACGGCCTGGCTGGCAGGCCGGGCTGCGGCTGGGCGCGACGCCGTGTTGGCCGTTAAGGAAGACTGGTAGCAGCTCGCGACGTTGGCGACTCGTCAGCTGGCGATCACCACCAGCACGCTGCAGGGCGCGTGCTCAATCAGCGACTTCGACACCGCGCCGCGCCACCAGCGTGCGGCCCAACTCACCTGCCGCTTATGGCCCACCACGATCAAATCGGCGTTGATCTTTTCGGCATAGCGCACGATCTCGTCGACCGTGTCCCCCAGCAGCAACTCGCCGCGTGCCTCAAAGCCTGCAGAGGTCAGTTGCCGCAGGCCGTCGGCCAGCACTGCCGCGTATTTTTCCTTGTCGATATCAGCCAACGACTGGTCGTAAAACCCGCCTTCCATGCTGATCATCTGCACCGACAAAGGCGTGACCGCCACCAGGCTGAGGGTGGCCTGGCTCCACTGCGCGATGTCTTGGCAGCCCAGCAAGGCGTGCTGCCCAGACTGCGATCCGTCATAGGCCAAGAGAATATTTTTGTACATGGTGTGGGTCTCCCGTGAAGTGCGATGGGCAAAGACAGCGTAGCCCTTTGCCCGGCGCGGTGCAAGCGGGCTTTGGCGCCAGATGTGCCCGCAGCCCTCAAGGCCATGGTCGCCCTGCGAGAATCCGCACATGCCCAGCCCGCTTTTGTTGACCCACCTTCTGAACGCCGCGTCGGCCTGGCCGCCATTGCCGCAAAGCCTGAGTCGGCGCAGCCTTTTGACAGGTGCTGCATTGGCGGGCCTGGGGCTGTCTACAGGCGCGCGCACCGCCCATGCGCTGCCCGCCCAAACCCTCGCGTTCCCACGCGACCGCGGCGCGCACCCTGATTTTCGAACCGAGTGGTGGTACATCACGGGCCAGGCCAAAGCCCAAACCGGCGGCGCGGCGCGGGAGTTCGGTTTTCAGCTCACGTTTTTTCGCTCACGCATTGCCAATACCCAGGGCATGGCCTCAAAGTTCGCCGCCAAACAGCTGGTGTTTGCGCACGCCGCCATCACCGACGTGGCAGGCAACAAGCTTCACCACGACCAGCGCATCGCCCGCAGCGGCTTTGATGTGGCTAGCGCAAGCGAGGCCGATATGGCCATCAAGCTGCGCGACTGGTCGCTCACCGCCACCGGCGCGCAATACACCGCCCGGTTGCCCGCCGCCGACTTTGGCCTGGCGCTGCAGTTCACCGAAACCCAGGCCGTGCTGCTGCAGGGCCAGCAGGGGCTGTCGCGCAAAGGCCCTGACGTGCGGCAGGCCAGCTACTACTACAGCCAGCCGCACTTGGCCACGCGCGGCACGCTGCAGGTGGCGGGCCAGTCATTCGATGTGCAGGGCACCGCCTGGCTCGACCACGAATGGAGCCAAGAGCTGTTGCACCCCAGCGCCACCGGCTGGGACTGGATCGGCATGAACCTGGACGACGGCAGCGCGTTGACCGCGTTTCGGCTGCGGGATAAGGCGGGCGGCCCGGTGTGGGACGGCGGCTCGTTTCGCTCGGCCAACCGTGAGCTGTATGTGTTCAGCCAGGGCGAGGTGATCTTCAAGCCCACCCGCTTCTGGCGAAGCCCGCTCAGCCAGACCGCCTACCCTGTCGAATGGGTGGTGCGCACCCCGGCTGATTTCTACACCGTTAAAGCCGTCATCGACAACCAGGAGCTCGACAGCCGCCAGTCGACCGGCTCGATCTACTGGGAAGGCCTCAGTGATTTGTGGGACAGCAACGGCAAACGCGTGGGGCGCGGTTACCTGGAGATGACCGGCTACGCGGCGCCGCTGCGAATGTAAGCCGCTGTATTAACCGGCTTTGAAGTGGGGCACTACACTCATGATGTTCCTACATTAAAGGAGAACATCATGCACGTCTTTAACGTCCGCCAATTGAAGTCAAACCCCTCCACCGCCTTGCGCAGCGCACGCGACGACTTGGTTATCGTCATGAACCGTGACAAGCCTGACGCAATGTTGGTGGGGTTTGAGCAGTTGGCCGGTGTTGCCGACATGACGCATGTGCGGCGCGCCATGGCGGTCAACCTGTTCAAACAACGGTTGATTTCAGTGGGCGGTGCCGCCAAGCTGGCGGGTGAAACCACGGCAGAGATGCTGAGCCGACTGTCAAGGCTGGGTATTGCTGTTGTGGACTACGACGAACAGGCCCTGAGCGACGAAGTGGAAACCGCCCTGGCGTGGGTTCAAAAGAGCCCGTGAAAAAAATCGTCATCGCCGACACCGGACCACTGATTGCACTGGCGCGCATTGACCAGCTGGCGTTGCTCAACCGCTTGTTCGGCACGGTGCTCATCACCGATGTAGTCGCCCTGGAGCTGACAAGCGGCGGCGTTTTCCCCGACGGCAGCGCAATTACTTTGGCGCTGGCTCAGCCGTGGCTGCAAATGGTGGCGACCACCCGCGAGTCGACACGTGCCTGCCAGGATTGGATCAACCTGCACCAGATCGACATGGGCGAAGCCAGTGCCCTGGTGATGGCAATGCACCAAAAATCGCGAGGCGACGAAGTGCTGGTCATTGTTGACGAAGCCCGGGGACGCCATGCTGCGCGACATGCCTCGCTGGCAGTCATGGGCACCGCTGGCCTGCTGCTGCTGACCAAACGGGTCGGGCTGATTTCGAAGGTTGCGCCGATGCTGGCCACCCTGCAGCAACAAGGCTACTACTTGAGTCAGCGGCTGATAGATGCTGTGCTGCAGCAGGCAGGTGAAGTCGATGACTAAGTCGGCGTCAATAAAACGACACTTCCACACAGGCTTGCTTTAGCCCATTCAGTGCGTGATCAATCATGGGTTGATTGGCCAAA
>JANLUZ010000176.1:0-3565 GCA_031363755.1 Polaromonas sp. | reverse complement strand
TAAAGCGAGCCGTTGCGCTATTAAAAAATAAAATTACGAGCTATAACTTGATGCTGCCGTGGGTTATTCATCTATCCGAAAGGGGTAGATAAAAGGCGTAGATAACACCGGGTCGAGGTAAGTTACCGGCCATTGCGAAATAAACCCAGTGCCTTAAATTCACGCTCGTTCAACGCAGTGGCGATAACATGAGCCTGCGTTAACGCTGTGCGGCGTTGACTGTCGTTGAGCCCTCTCAGTACAGATTCTTGATAGGTATTGCCGCATTCACCAAAGGTGCAATTGATTTTTTGTAAATAGCTGGCTGAGCGACAATCAAAACTCACCTCGCACAATGCGATTGATGTTGCATAGTTCAACGTATCGTTTGAGAAAAGCACAGGATCCAATCCATTGCCCCCATATAGCGTCACGTGGTGCGTCAGCCATTCAGTCAATGCGCCAGAGGTTTCTACCAATACGCTAGGGCCGAAAGTTTCAAAGGCTGATCTAAGAGCTTGCGCTGACGTCATCCACTCCTCTTCAGTGGCCTCTCTACGGGTATTGATGCCATAAAGTGGAGCGCCCCGTCCGTAAACTGACTGGTTTAGAACTTTAGAGTCTTCAGACAACTGGCTCCGCTTTGTCGATTGGAAGGGCTCGCACTTGTCGATAAGGCTTTCGCGTGCCGCTGCGATGGCTTTGATTTCCTCAGGAGTTTTGTTGGCTATCTGCGGAGGCATCACGGGGTGTGCAAAACCTTCGCATTGAGAAAGCGCAAGTTTGGCAATCAGTTTGTCATCAGCCGTTGCCGAGACCAGTCCCATTTTGTACGCTTGAAACAGCGCTGATCCGTCCATTGAGAACACAGCAGCTATGCTTGAGCTTGGCGGCAACGACAACGCTTGAACGGCTAGCGGGGTGGCGGCTGCAGCGCTCGAACCCACAGCGGGTGCTGTTGGCGTGATTTTGCGTTCGACTTTTTTGGCTGTTGGGGTAGCTTCTGTGATTTGCACTGAATGCTGCTGATCGTCAGATCGTTTTATATAAATAACAATAATCAGCAGCACTGCAAGCAACAACAAAAACAACACAAGCCAACCATCGCTTTATTTTTGGATTATGGGCAAGCTGAAGCATAGTGTGGTTGAGTATAAGTATAACTACCGGTGCTCATATAGGACGCGGTAATAGTAACGACATTGTTAATGGTTTCCACAGTTTGGGACCAATATCCGGTTGGAACATTGATTAAAAAGAAGCTGGCATTTGATCTGATAGAGCAAGCCCTCAGTTCGGCAGCGTCTTGTGCTGCGTCTTTTGCGGCCTGACCGACAGTTGCACGGGAATTGGGGGAAGATACTTTGGTTGCTTTTGAGTATGTGCCGCACGACAATGAACTGAAAGCCAAGCACTTTGCTACTGCTACCTCGTAATCGTAAATATCACCACTTGGAAAAACCATCCGAACAATATCTCCGTATTTGATCTTTGCAACATTCAGGTTCATTACATTTCTTGGTATGTTGGACGTGTAAGCATTTTCCACCGCCCTATCATCTTCATAGCTGACACCTGGAAAGTAGTTGCCGACAAGAAACGGCCCATAAATTGCTGCTACGACTGTTGTGGCCACCAAAATACCCAGACCAGCGATCACGCGATTACTGTTAAATATATTTTTACTTTCTGCTTTTTTGAGAAAAAAGTTTAATCTTTAAGAACGTTTTGTTAATTCTCTGTTACATATGATTACAAATCGTGCGTTTTTTACTTGTTTTGAAGGGCGGTGCAAAACGCCAGGTAAGAGGTAGACGGTTTGGCGGTGGGTGACTTGTGTCGTTGCACCAACTGAACAGCGGCGACCTGCTGGTCAACGCTGCAGTAAATTACTCTATATCCAGACTGATCTAATCCTCGCTATGAACCCAGTCTCACCCATGTCAGCTGTGCCAAGCACCCTCGCTGCTGCGCAAGACACCGCGATCCGCGAGGCCCAGTTTGTGCCGCTGACCGCCGCGTGGCTCGATGCGGTGATGCAGCTTGAAAACGCCGCCTACCCGCACCCGTGGTCGCGCGGCAACTTCAGCGATTCCCTGGCCGCCGGTTACCAGGCACAGCTGCTGTGGGGTGAACCGGACGTGTTGCTAGGCTACTTTGTGGCCATGAAAGGCGTGGACGAAGTGCACCTGCTCAACATCACCGTGGCCCCGGCCCACCAGCGCCAGGGCTGGTCACGGGTGATGCTGGACGGCCTGGCCGTGTGGGCGCGCGGGCAGGGCGCGCAGTGGCTGTGGCTTGAGGTGCGGCTCAGCAACGCCCGCGCCAAGTCGGTGTATGAGGGCTACGGCTTCCAACGCGTCGGGCTGCGCAAAAAC
The DNA here is from genome assembly GCA_031363755.1 of Polaromonas sp. GTDB lineage: Bacteria > Pseudomonadota > Gammaproteobacteria > Burkholderiales > Burkholderiaceae_C > Polaromonas. The sequence goes on along the minus strand of JANLUZ010000176.1, from coordinate 1,208 downwards.
TACTACCCCACGGGGGGCCCCGGCGGCGCCGCAGGCCACCGCGAAGACGCCGTGGTGATGAGCTTTTCACTGGCCGTACGATGATGGATTCCGACATGCTTTCCACCCCTGCCTCTCCCACTGCGCCGCCCTTGTTGCTCGACAAGCGCCAGCGTGCCATGCTCAAGGACATGGGCATTCGCGTGTGGTCGCCGCTGCCGGATGCGGCCGCGCCTGTCGCGCCCATCAGCGTCGCTCCTGAATCAATAGCTGCCAAGGCAGTAAACACCTCGACTAGCGGGCAATTTGATCAAAAATTAACAGGTTTTTCGCCCGCTGAGGTTGCTGATGCGACTAAGGCCGATGTGGCAGGTGTCGCGGCCGACGTTGCTGAAGCACCGCGTGTCAGCGCGGCCAGCCCGGGTGCCACGGGGGCGAGCTGGCAGGTTGCCGCCGCGCACGCTTTGTATGCCGACGCGGCGCCTGCCACTGCGGGCGCGGGCGGGCCGCGCTGGCTGGTGCTGGCCGAAACCGACGCCGCGGCGCTGCAGCGCAGCGACTTTCACCCGTTTGACGGCGAGGCTGGCAGGCTGCTCGACAACATGCTGCGCGCCGCGCGGCTGGCCGCGCCCGGCCGCGTGGTGCTGGTGCCGATGTGCCGCCAGCTGCCCGGCGACGCTGCCGCGCCGGCTGACCCCAGCGCAGCCCTGCCAGCGCTGATCGCCACCTACCAGCCGCAGCTGCTGCTCGTCATGGGCCGCCTGGCGGCGCAGGCGCTGCTGCACAGCACCGAGCCGCTGGGCAAGCTGCGCGGGCGCGTGCACACGCTGCACGGCGTCCCCACTGTCGTCACCTACGACGCCCAGCCCCTGCTGCGCACACCGGCCGACAAGGCCAAAGCCTGGGACGACCTGTGCCTTGCAATGGTCGAGGCAGCAGCCGTTTTCAAAAAATGAACGCCATCACCGCGTGGGCAGCTGGCGTGCCAGGGGCTGCGGGCTTCTTACAATTGCTGCCATGACCGCGACAACCGCTTCCCCAGTGCCCAGCCGCCCCACGTTTTTAGACCAGCTCGGCGCCGCCTCTAGCGCCAACCAGTCCATGCTGTGCGTCGGCCTGGACCCGGACCCGGCCCGCTTTCCCGGCCGGTACCGCGGCGACGCCAGCAAGATTTACGATTTCTGCGCCGCGATTGTCGACAGCGTGGCCGACCTGGTGGTGGCCTTCAA
>JANLUZ010000174.1:0-32037 GCA_031363755.1 Polaromonas sp. | reverse complement strand
ACCACATCGGGTTCGAGCTCTTTCATCGGCATCAAGCCTGATGCGATCAGGCGCGACGCCAGCTCGTTGACCACACTGCGCGACGACACGCCTTCCAGGATCACGCCAAAGTGTGCTTCGTCAAGCCGGCCGACGGTGTTGACGTCCTTGAGGAGCCGGCGCAGGCCGATGGCGCTGCGCAGCACACCGTGTTCGGCCACTGCAGGGCCCCAGGTTTTTTTGACATAAGCGTAATTCGCCAGCTCAATGAAAACGACTGCGGCGGTTTCTTCACGGCGTTGCGCACGCAACACAGTTTGGTTCATCCGGTCGTCAAAGATGGGCCGCGCCAGCAGGCCTGTCAGGGCATCGTGGCTGTAGCTGGCTTGTGCCCGCAGCTCCATTTCATGGCGCGTGCGTGACCGTAAATGCAGGGCGATTAGCAGCAACGGCACTTGCGCGCTCAGCGCCAGCGTCATGGCGTTGCGCGCCAGCCACGAGGTGGGCAGCAGGCCCATCAAATAACCAACCGTCAGCAGTGTGGCGGCCGTCACAGAGGCAACAGACATCAGCACCCATCGCCCAGCGACATCCCGGCGGCGGAAAGTTTGCAGCGCTGACGCCATGGTCACCAAAGACACCAGAATCAGCTCAACACCCAGCATGCGGATGCCCACGACGCGCGGCACAAACAAGTAGGCCATCGCCATGGGAAGCCCTGCAACTGACGCGAACAGCGCCAGCGCGTTCAGGCCGCGCTGCCACGGGTGCTGCGACGGCTGATGGCACAAATGGCGCACCACCATCGGCCAGGTGCAAGCGCTCATAAGCGTCAGGAACCCGGTAGCCAGATCGTTCCAGCGGCCCGCATCGGGCCACAGCAGCTGTCCGCCAATGCCGGTCCAGGCCAGCAACACCATGAGCACCATGGCGGCGTAAACGGCATACCAGCCATAGGCCGCATCGCGGTAAACCCGGCTTTGCACACCGCAGCTGACGATCAAAAAGGCCAGCACTCCAAACACCACGCCCAGCAGCAACAGCTGGGACTGCTGGCGGTGCGCCTGGACCCGCTCTGTCACAGCGTTCACCGGAATATTGACGGGCATGACGTGCTGCAGGCGCACGTACACGTCCCACACCCCATCCGGCCCGGCGGCTGCGTTGGCGTCCGCTCGCAGTTGGAATTGTGGATAGCGAGCGGGCTCCGGCCAGCTCGAAACCGGCAACGTGTCGCCCGCCGACTCCTCCTGCCATTGCCCTTCGGCGTCGCGCTGAAAGACGGTAACTTTGTCCAGCAAGGTGAGCGGAAACTCCAATATCCAGCCTGTTTGATCCTTCGGAGGTACCCGAAACCGGTAGTGCTGCCACAGCGCGCCTCTTTCACCCAGCGTGTAGGTGGTGTCGGCTTGCGAGAGCGTCACGGCGGGATGGCTGCCCGCAGCCCGCACAGACGTCGCGTCGCCCACAACCTGTGCAATGGTGAGGTCGCCGGCTGGGTCGACCAGGGCGACGCTGGCCTGCTGCAGGTCGATGAAAGGTTGTCTGGCGTCCAGCAGGGTGACCGGCGGGATGACAGGCCGCGTGATCGGCTGGGCCCACAGCGGCAACGCCATGAACACCAACATGCTCACCAGGCGCTTGAACAGCGCCGCAGGTGCAAAACCGCAAAGCGTTTGCATCATCTGGCGCGGCCATCCGGTAAGCGCCTGCAAGACGCCAGAAGATGGTGGCTGGTCCGCGCCAAGCCGGTAATGCGCGGGCATCGCATACACTCCAATGCCTCTTTTTGAAGGTTTCTCATGAGTCTGAAGTGCGGTATTGTGGGCTTGCCCAACGTTGGTAAATCTACCTTGTTCAACGCCCTGACCAAGGCGGGAATTGCGGCTGAGAATTACCCGTTTTGTACCATTGAACCGAACGTTGGTGTAGTGGAATTGCCCGATGCACGGCTGGCGCAGCTCGCTTTGGTGGTCGAGCCCGAGCGTATCGTTCCCGCCATTGTCGAGTTTGTGGACATTGCCGGCCTGGTGGCGGGTGCCAGCACTGGCGAGGGCTTGGGCAACAAATTTCTGGCGCATATCCGCGAGACCGACGCGACCATCAACGTTGTGCGTTGTTTTGAAGACGACAACGTGATTCACGTGGCCGGTAAGGTCGACCCAATTTCGGACATCGAGGTGATCCAGACCGAGCTCTGCCTGGCTGATCTGGCGGCGGTTGAAAAAGCACTGCACCGCGTGACCAAGCTGGCGCGTTCGGGCGACAAGGAGTCGGCCAAGCTGGTGGTGTTGCTGGAAAGGTGCCAGCTGGTGCTGAACGAGGCCAAGCCAGTGCGCAGTATTGACTTCAGCAAGGACGAGTTGCTGCTCATCAAGCAGTTCTTTCTGATCACCGCCAAGCCTGCGATGTTTGTGGCCAACGTGGCTGAAGACGGTTTCGAGAACAACCCCTTCTTGGATCGCTTGACCGCGTACGCGACGGCGCAAAACGCGCCGGTGGTGGCGATTTGCGCCAAGATGGAAGCGGAGATGGCCGACATGGACGAAGACGACAAAAAAATGTTCCTCGCCGAGATCGGCCAGGACGAGCCGGGGCTCAACCGCCTCATCATGGCCGCCTACCAACTGTTGGGCTTGCAAACCTACTTCACCGCAGGCGTCAAGGAAGTGCGCGCTTGGACCATTCATGTGGGCGATACCGGGCCGCAGGCCGCTGGCGTCATTCACACCGATTTTGAAAAAGGCTACATCCGCGCGCAAACCATTGCCTTTGCCGACTTCATTGCCTTCAAGGGCGAGCAGGGCGCTAAGGATGCCGGCAAGATGCGCAGCGAAGGCAAGGACTACGTGGTCAAGGATGGCGACGTGATGAACTTTTTGTTCAGCAGTTAAATGAGCACACCCCTGTCTGGTCTCACTGCGTGTAGACCACTTCCCCTTGCAGGGGACGCCGCCCTGCCGCCCGGCGAAGCCGGTTCTGCGGCGGCTGCTTGCAAAACCAAGCCAACACCATGAGTGAATCTGTTCGTCTGTCCAAACGGGTGGCCGAGTTGATGCCCTGCTCTCGCAGCGAGGCGGAGCAATACATTGCGGGCGGCTGGGTGTCGGTGGATGGCGTGGTGGTGGAGGAGCCGCAGTTTCGCGTGGACCACCAGCGGGTGGAGATCTCGCCTGACGCCAGCCTGCTGGGGCTGGGCGAAGTCACGCTGCTGCTGCACAAGCCGGCCGGGTTTGAGGCGATGCTGCTGCCCGACCACCACTTCAAAGGCGACAGGTCTGGCACACGGGCCTTGAAAAAACACTTGAATGCTGCCGATTTCGTCACCCCGTTGGCTTTGCCTGCAAGCGGCTTGGTGGTGTTCACGCAAGACTGGCGCGTGGCCCGCAAGTTGCGCGAAGACAGCGCTACGCTCGAGCAGGAGGTGGTGGTCGATGTGAGTGGTGAGATCAAGCCCGGTGGGCTGGACCGGCTGAACCGCATCGACCACGGCTTTACCTTCAATGGCGTGCTGCTGAGCCCGGCCAAGGTCAGCTTTCAGAGCGAGGCGCGGCTGCGTTTCGCGCTCAAGGGTGAGCGGCCAGGGCAAATTGCCTTCATGTGTGAGAACGTGGGGCTGCAGGTCACAGCGATGAAAAGGCTGCGCATTGGCCGCGTGCCGCTCAGTGACCTGCCTGTTGGTCAGTGGCGTTACCTCACGGCACACGAGCGGTTTTAAGCGCGTTTAGGTGACAGGAACCAGTTTTGAGAAAAACTCGGGAAACGCCCAGACGGCACCTCCGGTCATCGTCACATAGCGCAAGAACTTGCCGATCGCCATGTAGCCCGCGCACGGCCAGAACGGAAACTTCAGCCACCCGGCCACCGCGCATAGCGGGTCACCCACGCCCGGAAGCCACGCCAGTAGACAGGCTTTGGGCCCCAACTTTTCGAGCCAGCGCGCGGCCCGGCCGTGAGCGCTGGAGTGCTGGTACTTGTCAGCCACCCGGTGGGCGGCGTTGCCCATCCACCAGTCCAATGCGCCGCCTAATGTGTTGCCTGCCGTGGCCACGACGATCGCCGGCCAAAACAGCTCCGGGTTGAGCTTGACCAGGCCCAGCACCACCGGCTCAGAGCCCAGCGGCAGCAGCGTGGCTGAAATGAAGGCCACGATGAACACGGTGCTCAGCCCAAATTCGGGCAATGCGAGCAGCTCTAAAAGGTGGTGGGTCCAGGCTTCCATGCGGCCATCAGTATAGGCAGCTGCTGCGGTCCGATTTCAGGTGCTGAAAAATCAGGCAAGTACAATCAATGCTCTTTTCCAGACGCTTCAAAGCCCTTCTTCTTCCTTCTCTTCGCCATGCACATCGGTCCTTACGCTTTGGCGAACAACGTGTTTGTCGCGCCCATGGCAGGTGTCACGGACAGGCCATTTCGCATGCTGTGCAAAAAGCTGGGCGCGGGCTACGCCGTCAGCGAGATGGTGACGTCGCGGCGCGACTTGTGGGACAGCCTGAAGACCTCCCGGCGCGCTAACCACGACGGCGAGCCCGAGCCGATTGCAGTGCAAATTGCGGGCACCGAGGCCGCCATGATGGCTGATGCGGCGGTCTACAACATTGCACGCGGCGCGCAGATCATTGACATCAACATGGGTTGCCCAGCCAAAAAAGTCTGCAATAAATGGGCTGGCTCGGCCTTGATGCAGGACGAACCGCTGGCACTGCAGATCGTGGAGGCCGTGGTGAAGGCCTGCGCGCCGCATGGTGTTCCCGTCACGCTCAAGATGCGCACCGGCTGGGCGCAAAACCACAAGAATGCCCTGGTACTGGCCCGTGCTTTTGAAAGTGCTGGCGTGCAGATGGTGGCGGTGCATGGCCGCACGCGGGAGCAGGGCTACAAAGGCCTGGCCGAGTACGACACCGTGGCCGAAATCAAGGCGGCACTGGCGATTCCTGTAGTGGCTAACGGCGACATTGATTCCCCCGAAAAAGCCCGCGCGGTGCTGCAGCACACTGGCGCAGACGCCGTGATGATTGGCCGCGCGGCGCAGGGCCGCCCCTGGATTTTTCGCGAAGTCGCCCATTTTCTGGCCACCGGCGAGCACCTGGCGGCACCTCTTGTGGCCGATGTGGCACGGCTGCTGCTGGCCCACCTGGACGACCACTACAGCCTGTACGGCGAGCTGACCGGGGTGCGCAGTGCGCGCAAGCACATCGGCTGGTACGTGGCGGGGTTGGCCGGGGGCGATGTGTTCAGGGCGGACATGAACACGCTGGACAGCAGCGCAGCGCAACTGGCGTCTGTGGCAGACTTTTTTGCCGCGCTGGGGCAGCACGCTGACCGCATGCCAGCGGCTGCAGTCGCCAGGGCGGCGCCCATGACAACGATACCGACAACACCAACAAAGCCAACAAAATCAACAACGCCACCGAGGGAGTTTTTGCATGAGCAAGCAGCACATTGAAGCGTGCGTTCGCACCAGCCTGGAAGGCTATTTCAAGGACCTGGCCGACACTGAGCCCGCTGGCATTTACGACATGATGGTGCGGGTGGTTGAAAAGCCGCTGCTGGAGGTGGTGATGGCGCATGCCGACAACAACCAGTCTCGCGCCGCCGAGTGGCTGGGACTGAACCGTAACACGCTGCGCAAAAAGCTGGTGGACCACAAACTGATCGACTGATCTGCGCGTTTTTTGAGCCGCACGCCGCTGCCCAAGCGTGCTGCCGACCTGCTGCAACCGTGCGGTCAAGGCTTTTCAATTTCATACAACCGGCAACCCTGCAAAAAACTTCCATGAACGCTCTCATTTCCGTTTCCGACAAAACCGGCATCCTCGAATTTGCACAGGCGCTGCATGCCCTGGGCATTCAGCTGCTGTCCACTGGCGGTACGGCCAAACTGCTGGCAGATGCTGGCTTGCCCGTGACCGAGGTGGCGGACCACACCGGTTTCCCCGAAATGCTGGACGGCCGGGTCAAGACCTTGCACCCCACCATTCACGGCGGCCTGCTGGCCCGGCGCGACCTGCCCGAGCACATGGCGGCTATCAAGGCGCACGGCATTGCCACCATCGACCTGCTGGTCGTCAACCTGTACCCGTTTGAAAGCACCGTGGCCAAGCCCGGCTGCACGCTGGAAGACGCGATTGAAAACATCGACATTGGCGGCCCCGCCATGGTGCGATCGGCGGCCAAGAACTGGAAAGACGTGGGTGTGCTGACCGACGCGTCGCAATACCCGCAGGTGCTGGCTGAGCTAAAGGACACCGGCACGCTGACCGATGCCACGAAATTCGCGCTGTCGGTGGCGGCGTTCAACCGAATCAGCCAGTACGACGGCGCCATCAGCGATTACCTCTCTGGCATTCAGCCTGACGGCAGCCATGCGCTGTTTTCTGGCCAGTCCAACGGCCGGTTCGTGAAGGTGCAAGACCTGCGTTATGGCGAAAATTCGCACCAGCAAGCGGCGCTGTACCGCGACCTGCATCCGGCGCCGGGCTCGCTGGTCACGGCCACGCAACTGCAGGGCAAGGCGCTGTCGTACAACAACATTGCAGATGCCGACGCCGCCTGGGAATGCGTCAAAAGTTTTGACCTACTCAAAGATGGCCCGGCCTGCGTCATCGTCAAGCACGCCAACCCTTGCGGTGTGGCGCTGGGTGCCGATGCACTGGAGGCCTACAGCAAAGCCTTCAAGACCGACCCGACCTCGGCGTTCGGCGGCATCATTGCCCTGAACTGCCCGCTGGACGAGCGCGCCGCGCTGCAAATTTCCAAACAGTTTGTCGAAGTGCTGATGGCCCCAGCCTTTTCGCCCGAGGCGCTGGTAGTCTTCAAAAGCAAGGTCAATGTGCGGCTGCTGCAAATCGCGTTGCCCGCTGGTGGCGACAGCGCCTGGGCGCAGGGCCGTAACGCCATCGACGTCAAGCGCGTGGGTTCAGGCCTGCTGATGCAAACGGCCGACAACCACACGCTGGCACTGGCTGATTTGAAGGTGGTCAGCCAACGGCAACCGACCCCAAGCCAGCTGGTCGATTTGCTGTTTGCCTGGAAGGTCGCCAAATACGTCAAGTCCAACGCCATTGTGTTTTGCGCCGGCGGCATGACGCTGGGCGTGGGCGCAGGGCAGATGAGCCGCATCGACTCGGCCCGCATCGCCTCGATCAAGGCCGCCAACGCCGGCTTGACGCTGCAGGGCTCGGCTGTGGCCAGCGATGCATTTTTCCCCTTCCGGGACGGTCTGGACGTGGTGGTCGACGCCGGGGCTACCTGCGTGATCCAGCCGGGCGGTTCCATGCGCGACGACGAAGTGATTGCTGCCGCCAACGAGCGCGGCGTGGTTATGGTGTTGTCGGGTGTGCGGCATTTCAGGCACTGAATCGGCAAAATGCACGCTTTTTATGCCAAAAGACCTGCTAGCCCAGGTATTTTTTGCCTGAGCAGCTATTAAAAATGTAGCGACTGCTTGGTGTTGATCGCGCGTTCACGCGCGCCGGCATGCCCGCCAGGCGCCTAGAGGCTTACGGCGGCGTCGGCTTGAGCTGACCCGACAGCTTGATGGTCAGCTGCTCAAAGCGCTTCGCGTCAATGTTCCGCACCACCGGCACCGCACGTTCGCCTAATCTGGGCCCCTTGGCTCAGCGGCCAGCTCAGGGTGTCGCCGCAGGCGGCGCTGTCAGCCGTTTCCATGTCCACCAGCACGGTGGCGCTTTGGGTCACTAGCGTCGGGTCTGGCCAGGCGGCGGGTTCAAGCTGCCTCCCATAAACATCAGCTCCTTGGCCAAACTGGCGAACTTCGAAGACGTGTGCAAACGGCTCGTTTGGCGTGCATTTCAGCCCTGACGGGCATCAAAATGCGCGAAATTTATGCCAAAACGGTCTCTAGCCCAGGTGTCAACTGCCTGTGTAGCTATAAAAAAAGGAGCGTTTTATAGTCTTCAGGCCGCGGCGAAGTAACGCGCTGCAGCGTCAACGGTGGCGTCAATGTCGGCAGCAGTGTGGGCCGCGCTGACAAAACCGGCCTCGTACAAGGCGGGGGCGTAGTACACGCCAGCGTCCAGCATGGCGTGAAAAAACCGGTTGAAGGCCGGGCCGTCAGTGGTCATGACCGTGGCGTAGTTCTGTGGCAGCTGGCCCAGCAGGAAAAAGCCGAACATGCCGCCTTCGCTATCGGCACAAAAAGGCACACCCGCGCGGGTCGCCGCAGCGGTCAGGCCGGTGACCAGACTCTGCGTGCGGGCCGCCAGCGCATCGTAAAAACCGGGTCTTTGAATTTCACGCAGGGTGGCCAGCCCGCAGGCCGTGGCCACCGGGTTGCCCGACAACGTGCCCGCCTGGTAGACCGAGCCGATCGGGGCCAGCAGCTCCATCACCGCGCGCGAGCCGCCAAAGGCCGCCATCGGCATGCCGCCACCAATGACCTTGCCCAGCACCGTCATGTCGGGCTTGAAGCCGGGAATGCTTTTGGCGTAGACGCTTTGGGCGCCGCCGAGCGCGACCCGAAAGCCGGTCATGACTTCATCGAACACCAGCAGCGTGCCGTATTCGGAGCACAGCTCGCGGCAGCGCTGCATGAAGGGCACGGACGCCCGCACAAAGTTCATGTTGCCGCAGATGGGCTCGATCATCAGGCAGGCGACCTCGCGGCCGTGCACCGCAAACGCTTCTTCCAGCTGGGCGATGTGGTTGTATTCAAGCACCAGCGTGTCTTTGACCACGTCCAGTGGCACGCCCGCACTGGTGGGGTTGCCAAAAGTCGCCAGACCGGAACCAGCCTTGACCAGTAGCGCATCGGCATGGCCGTGGTAGCAGCCTTCAAACTTGATGATCTTGTTGCGGCCTGTGGCTCCGCGCGCGAGGCGAATGGCGCTCATCGCGGCTTCGGTGCCGGAGCTGACCAGCCGCACCATGTCGATGGACGGCACGAGTTTGATGATTTCCTCGGCCATTTCGACCTCTCGCTCTGTGGGCGCGCCGTACGAAAAGCCTTCCAGCATGGCCTTTTGCACAGCTTCCAGAACCGCCGGGTGGCCGTGACCCAGAATCATCGGGCCCCAGGACCCGATGTAGTCGATGTAGCGCTGACCGTCTGCGTCCCATAAGTAGGCGCCCTGCGCACGTTGCACAAAACGCGGTGTGCCACCCACTGCCTTAAAAGCGCGCACCGGTGAATTCACGCCGCCGGGAATCAGCTGTTTGGCGCGTTCAAACAAGGCGCTGTTGCGTGAGATGCTGGTGTTGATGTCGGGTTGGGCGGAAGTCGTCATGGCGGAAGTTTGAAATCAGGTGGAGCGGGTACCTGCGCGGGTCGGCAAGAGGGGCGGCGTTGATTCAGTGCTTGGTACCGCTGGGCGGGACATCCATCAAATGGGCACGAATCATGGTTTTCACAGGGTCTTTGTCGTTGAGGGGACTGGCAGGCCAGACGCTGCTGCCGACCTCTGCGTCGACTTCTTCGTCTTCATCGTCGGTAGCATCAGTATCGGTCTGGGCCCAAAACATCCGCTCGGGCACCACATGGCCCATGCCGGGGTGAAACCCGGCGTCCAGGCTGTGGTCCAGGTAGGTCAGGGCTTCGGCAGTGGCCGCCTGCAGGTCGTGGCCATTGGCCAGAAGCGCGGTCAGTGCAGCTGACAGGGTTTCGCCAGCGCCAGAGAAAATCGCTTCAAACCGTTCGAACTTTTCGCTGTAAAGCACCGTTTCGGGCGTTGCCAGAACGTTGTCGATAAACTGGTCTGACGCGGGAATCCCTGTCACCAGAACATAAGGTACGCCGACACTGGCTGCAGCCTTGGCGATGTCACGCGGTGAGGGGTTTCGCTCGCTGGACCAGTCTGGCAGCAGCCAGCGCCACAGACTACTGTGGTTGCCAACCAACACTGTGGTTTGCGGCAATAACAGCTCGCGAAACGCATCCTGGTAACTCTCGATCTCGTTGTCATTCCACCAGGACAGATCGGGCATGTAAGCCATAAGTGGTATGTCTGGGTAGTCGGCCGCAATCACTGCGATGGTGCTGACGTTCTCGGGGCTGCCCACAAAACCGACCTTGATGGCTGCGACCGGCATGTCTTCGAGTGCGGATCGGGCCTGGTCGGTCACAGCCTCCTCGTCGAAGGAGAAGTGGTCAAAAATCTCGGCCGTGTCGCGAACATAAGCACCCGTGACCACAGCCAAAGGATGGGCCCCGGCGGACACCATCGCCGCGATGTCGGCGGTCAATCCGCCAGCGCCGCTGGGGTCGTTGGCGTTGAAGGTCATGACGCAGGCGGGAGAGGCACCATCATCATCATCGGGAGGGGTCTGTGCGTCGTCGGGGAGGGGGCTGGGTGTGGGCATGAACTGCGATTTAGTCGCTGACGCAAATAAGCCACGCCGCGTCGATACAATCCGATTATTCTATTCGATAGCTGTTTTTCTGAGACCCAATCAATGACGTGGATGTGCTTAATTTGTGGATGGATTTACGACGAAACCGAGGGTGCGCCCGACCATGGAATCGCTGCCGGAACCTTATGGAAAGATGTGCCTATGAACTGGACATGTCCGGAGTGTGGTGCGCGCAAGGAAGATTTCGAAATGGTCGAAATTTAAGCATGTCGCAGCGGTGCTCAATGCGTCACTTGCAAATCCAACCCATGTCCCGATCAGCATGACACCGATAGACGCCAGTTTGTCCGTAACAATGAGGAGCCTTGCTTGTGAGTAATTTCAGTTCCGGACTCAAGGTCCTTGTGATCGACGACAGCAACACCATCCGGCGCAGTGCCGAGATATTCCTCAAGCAGGGTGGCCACGAAGTGCTGTTGGCCGAAGACGGTTTTGACGCGCTGTCAAAGGTCAACGACTACTTGCCTGATCTCATTTTTTGCGACATTTTGATGCCCCGGCTTGATGGATACCAGACTTGCGCCATCATCAAACGCAATGCAAAATTTTCGCGTGTCCCTGTGGTGATGTTGTCATCAAAAGACGGCGTGTTCGACAAAGCGCGGGGCCGGATGGTGGGGTCGCAAGACTATTTGACCAAGCCGTTTACAAAAGATCAGTTGCTGCAGACCGTATTGGCCTTCGGTGGCGTCAAACCAGGAGCCGAATGATGGCTATCAAAAATATTCTGATCGTGGACGACTCAAAAACAGAGCTCATGTTTTTGACTGACCTGCTCGCAAAAAGCGGGTTCACTGTCAAAACTGCAGAAAACGCGGAAGAGGCGTTTCGTCGGCTGGCTGAAAATAAGCCCGAATTGATTTTGATGGATGTGGTGATGCCCGGTCAAAACGGGTTTCAGCTGACCCGAGCTATCACACGTGACCCTCTTTACTCGGATATTCCCATCATCATGTGCACCAGCAAAAACCAGGAAACAGACCGCGTCTGGGGCATGCGCCAAGGTGCGCGCGACTACATCACCAAGCCGGTGGAGGCGAGTGAGCTGATGGCCAAAATTAAAGCCCTCGGCTGATTCGGCGTCCAGGACAAGGGCATGGCGAACAGACAAGCACTCAGAGAGCTTCAGACCCGACTTGCAGAACGGCTGCAGGTTGCGCGCACCGAAGGTGTCGCGGCGGCCTGGCTGGCCGTTGAGGCTGGCGGCCAAAAATATCTTTTTCCCCTCAGCCAGTCTGGGGAGATTTTCCCCTGGGTGAGTGCTCAGCCGGTGCCTTACACACAGGCCTGGTTTGTGGGCGTTGCCAACCTGCGCGGCGGTTTGTTTGGTGTGGTGGATTTGGCGCGTTTCGCCAAGGCCGCAGCGCCATCCAACCGTACCGAGCTGTCGCAGTCGGACGCCCGGCTTGTCGCGCTCAATAGCGCACTAGACGTGAACTGCGCCTTGTTGGTGGACCGTCTGGCAGGGCTTCGCAAACAAGAGGCTTTCGCGGACTTCGCTGCCAAGCACGACAACGCGCCCGAATTTTTTGGCAATCAATACATCGACCACGCCGGCGAGCGTTGGCAGGAAATCAACCTGCAAACGCTTGCGCGGCAAGATCATTTTTTAACGATCAGCGCTTGAGTTCGCACAAACCGCTGTTTTTCTCGCCTTTGGTCCTGTTATCGCTCCAGCTTTTCCCGGAAGGTCTCCCATGTCTGCATTAGAAAACATTCAAAAGTTATTCAAGCCCAAAGCGTCCCTGGCACAGGACAGTATGGACATGGCTTCTCTCAGTGCGCCGGTGGACGCCATGGCCGTGTCCGGTGGGGAAGCGGTCGTGAGCAGCGGCATGTACAGCCCTGCCGAGTTGACCGATGACGCTTTTGCCAGCAGCCGCCTGAGTTCGCTGGAGGAGTCGGGAGTGCAAACCAGCGGTGAGTTGTTGAGCCTGCCTGTCCTGGGCCGTCGTCCAATTGGGCAGCACCAACGGATTTTGGTGACGGTTCTTGCCATTGCCGTGGTGGTGCTGGGTGTGATGACGTTTCTGGCGCTGAGCCAGGCGGACAAGGTGGCGCAGCAGGTGGCGGCCACTGGTCAGTCGCTGATGCAGTCACAGCGACTGGCCAAATCAGTGTCGCAGGCTCTGGTGGGCAGTGCCCAGGCTTTCCCGGACGTTCGTGAAAGTGCCGATTCCCTGGCCAAGTCGGTGCGTGGTTTGAAAGACGGTGAGGTTAGCTTGCGCCTGTCGCCTGTCAGCGAGGGCTTGTTGCCTGACGTAGAAAAAGTAACGCCGTTGATGGAACGCGCTGAGAAAAATGCCAAGACCGTGATGGGTCAACAGAACATCTTGACGCAGGTGGGTACTGCGCTGCGGACCATTAACCGCCAGTCGTCGGACTTGCTGGAAATCGCCGAGACGGTGTCGTCGCTCAAACTGCAGCAGAGCGCAGCGCCTGCCGAAATTTCTGCATCGGGTCAGCTGGTGATGTTGACTCAGCGTATTGGTAAATCCGCCAATGAATTCCTGACGATGGAGGGCGTGAGCCCCGAGGCTGTATTCTTGCTCGGCAAAGACTTGAACTCGTTCAAGGAGATTGCCCAGGGCCTTCAGGACGGCAGCCCAGAACTGCGACTGGTGGGCTCCAAAGACCCGCAAACTCGCGAGCGTCTGGATGCGCTGATGGCCTTGTACGAGCAAACGCGCGTGCAGGCGGGTGCCATTTTAGGCAATCTTCAGGGTCTGGTTTCCGCCCGTGAAGCCCAGTCATCCATCATCGCGGACAGCGAGCCAATGCGCCGTAGTCTCGAGGACTTGCAAGCCAAGCTGTCCACCCAGACGGGACTGGGTGCGGCGTCGCTGATTACATTGCTGGCGGCTGCCGCTGTGGCGCTGCTGTGCGGCGCTGGCCTGGCCCGCCTGCAGGTGCAGGACAGTCAGCAGCGCCAGAACGTGGCCGAGGGCCAGCGTCAAGAAGCGAAAAGCCAAGAGCAGGATGCCAAACGCGTCAACGATGCCAACCAGGCAGCCATTTTGCGTCTCATGAACGAATTGCAGACCGTGGCGGAGGGCGATTTGACGCAGGAAGCCACCGTGACCGAAGATATCACGGGCGCCATTGCCGACTCGGTCAACTACACCGTTGAAGAATTGCGGCAACTGGTTGGCAACGTGCAAAGTACGGCGTCCAGGGTTGCGGAAACGACTGCTCAGGTCGAAAGCACCTCCACTGAACTGTTGGCTGCTTCAACCGAGCAGTTGAGGGAAATTCGCGAGACGGGCCAATCTGTGCTGGACATGGCGTCCCGCATCAATGACGTGTCTGCCCAGGCGCAGGAGTCGTCACAGGTGGCGCGCCAGTCTCTGTCGGCAGCGGAGTCAGGTTTGCAGGCGGTGCAAAACGCCATTGGAGGTATGAACTCCATTCGCGATCAGATTCAGGAAACGTCCAAGCGAATCAAGCGACTGGGCGAGTCGTCGCAGGAAATTGGCGAGATTACCGAGCTGATTTCAGATATTACCGAACAAACCAACGTGCTGGCGCTTAATGCTGCCATTCAGGCCGCGTCTGCTGGCGAGGCCGGGCGCGGATTCTCGGTGGTGGCTGAGGAGGTGCAGCGACTTGCTGAACGCTCAGCTGATGCGACGCGCCAGATTTCTGCGCTGGTCAAAGCAATTCAAACCGACACGCAGGATGCTGTGGCAGCTATGGAAAGATCCACGCAGGGTGTGGTCGAAGGTGCCAAGCTGTCTGATAACGCCGGTACAGCACTGACCGAGATCGACCAGGTGTCGCGTCGACTTGCGGACCTCATTGAACAGATTTCCAACTCAGCATCACGCGAAGCCGCTTCGGCTAACGTTGTGGCCGGAAACATTCAGCATATTTTTGCGGTGACAGAGCAGACTGGAGAAGGCACGCGATCAACGGCGCAGCAGGTGCGTGACTTGTCTCGTATGGCCGAAGAGTTGCGCCAGTCTGTTTCACGGTTCAAGATTGCCTGAGCTTTTTTCAGTGTTGACCCAAGCGCCCTGATATTTCCGAACTGGTCTGTCACCTATGCCATCCAATGCATCTTCTCCAGCCGCTGCAGACATTGACGTCGCCGTCCGGGACCTCGGGCCACTGGCTTGGGTTGTTGACGAATTGCGCAAGTCGCTGGAGGCCTCGTCCAAGGCGTTGAAGCGTTTTGTCCGTGACGCCGACGCAGCACGCGGTTCAGACCTTGCCGCTGTTGATGCGGGCCAGTTGCGCATTTCGCGACAACAGCTGCATCAGGCGGTGGGTGCGCTTGAAATGGTGGGCCTCACGGAACCCGCGCTGCTGCTGCGCGCCATGGAGGCTGTCGTTCAGCGCTTTCTGCAGCATCCGGAGACGTGTACTTCAGAAGCCGGAGCAAAAATCGAGCGTGCCAGTTTCGCTCTGACCGAATATCTTGACGGCCTGCTGGCGAACCGCGCTATATCAGCCATTTCGCTGTTTCCCCAGTACCGTGAATTGCGTGAACTTGTCCGCGCAGACCGTATTCATCCCGCAGATTTATGGGCGCAGGAATGGCGTTGGATCCCTCCCGTTGTCGAGTTTCCCGCGCCTGCGGTGCTCTACAGCTTGGAGGCCAGAAAAGTGCTGGACCAGTGTGTTTTGCAGCTCATGCGTGGAAAAGCGCTTCGCTCGGCGCAAAAAATGAGTCAGCTGTGCGTTGGTCTTGCCGCTGGGCAGACGGAGTTACAGGCGCGCACGTTCTGGACACTGAGTGCGGCCGTATTCGAAGCGTTGTCGCTGGACCTGTTGCCGGTTGATGTCTATATCAAACGGGTGGCTTCACGCGTTTTGATCCAGTACACGTCGCTGTCAAAAGGGAACTCTGCGATTTCGGAGCGCCTGGCACTGGACCTTCTCTTCTTTTGCGCCCATGCCGCGCCTGCGCAGCCCGGTTGCGCGCCGTTGCTCGGCGCCATTCGCGTTACCTATGGGTTGACTGCTGCTGTACCGGCAGACTACGAGACCATTCAATTTGGGCGGTTTGATCCCGCGTTGCTGGCGCAGGCTCGCAAGCGAATCACCGCTGCCAAAGAGATGTGGTCGTCTTTTTCAGCCGGCGACCTCAACAAGATTAAGGCTGTGACCGACCAGTTCAGTCTGGTGTCCGAGTCACTGGTCAAGCTTCACGCGCCAAGCCAGCCTCTGGCGTTGGCTCTCAGCCGTGCGGTTGACACTGCTGTGATGGGCGGGGCCGCACCGCGCGTTGAGCTGGCCATGGAGGTCGCAACATCGATGCTGTATCTGGAAGCAGCCTTTGAGGATTTGGATCCCAACGATCCACAAATGACCGTGCGCATGGCCAATCTGGCGGAGCGCCTTGAAGGTGTTCGCGTCGGCGGCATGCCACAGCCCTTGCAAAGCTGGATGGAAGAGCTGTACCGTCGGGTCAGCGACAAGCAAACGATGGGCAGCGTCGTCGGTGAGCTGCGGACCTCACTGGGTGACCTTGAGGCGTCGCTGGATGTGTTTTTCCGCGATCCGACCAACAAGGCCGTGCTGGGCACAGTGCCACGTCAACTGGCGCAGATGCGAGGTGTGCTGTCGGTGCTGGGCCTAGAGCAGGCAGCCCAAGCGGTGCTGCGCATGCGTGACTCCGTTGAAAGTATGATCAGCGCTGATCAGGCGGCTGAGGGTACCGACTCGGCCGTCACCTTTGATCAGCTCGGCAACAACTTGGGAGCGTTGAGTTTCCTGATCGATATGCTGAATTACCAGCCAGCATTGGCTAAACAGCTCTTTGTCTACGATGAGGAAAAAGGCGAGCTTCGGCCTTTGATGGGGCGCACCGGTAAGCCTGTCTCGACTCAGCACGCCACAGCGCGAACGCCGGAAGCGTTGTCCAACGAAATCCGGGAACTGGTCCAGGAGGTCGATGCAGGTATTGGCGCAGACAAGTTGACACACCGTCTGGGACAGTTGGCGACGGACGCCGAATTGGCTGGGTTGCCTGCGATGGCAAAGACGGTGCATGAGGCGGCTGCAACCTATGCCAACAACAAATTAATCGAAGAGGCCAGCGCGCTGACGGTGTTGGCGTCAACCTTCAGTCCCGTTGAACAGCCGCCAGTGGTTGCACTGCCAGAGCTTGTGCTGGAAGAAGATGACCTACTGGACGTTTTTCTTGAAGAAGCCCGCGAGGTCGTTACAAATGGCCAGGAGGCTGTCGTCGAACTGCAGGCGGACCCTGCCAGCGTGATGCACCTGACGGTCCTGCGGCGTGCGTTTCATACCCTCAAGGGGAGCGGCCGCATGGTCGGGTTGACTGAATTCGGCGAGGCCGCCTGGGCGCTGGAGCAATTGATTAACAGCTGGCTGGCCGACCAAAAAGCGGCCAGTCACGAATTTTTGGCGTTCTGCAACCACGCTCTCGGACGTTTCGGTCAGTGGGCTGCCGACATCGAAGCAAAGCGCGACAGCGCCTGGTCTGCCGAACCTTTCCGCTTGAGTGCTGATGCATTGCGTCACGGCGCACCTCCCGAAAGCGCGGGCAAGGCGCCTGCTGCCAACACACTGACCCTGTCAGAAACGGACACGTCTGTCGTGAGTGTGTTTGCCGATGTTTCCGGCGAAGACCTGATGGACCTGCAGTTGGGCGGTGAGACTGCACCATCATCCGAAACGTCTGCTGATGCGTTACCGGTCATTGATGTGTCAGCGCCCGAGTTGTCTGCGAGTAGCGGCTTGCAGACGCCTTTCATTGAATCGACGCTTCCTCTGGCGGCTGATCAGGAGTGGATGTTTGAGTTGGCAGGCGATGGACCGCAGCTGGCGCCGAAAGTGCCTGAGCCCGATGGAATGCGGGTCTCGTCCATCTTCGGCGAAATCGCCACGGCGCAACCTGTTGAATTGTCTGACGCTGACTTTCTGGCTCACTTTTCGTCGGATGCGGATTCGGTCGAAGTGGCGCTATTGCAAACGTCCGAGAACCGGAGCGACACAGAAAAGTCCAGCCTTGGTGCCTGGGCCACAGACAACTCGATGACACCGACTGACGCCGAGGACAGCCGTGTGAGTTTTGAGCTTTCCACTTCCCGCGACACGCCATCACTGGGGAAGGCTGACTCGGACGCTGCGTCGGATGATCCGCACGCTGGGCATCAGGCGCTGGTGGACGATGAGCAGGTCAAAGTCATCGGCTCTTTGCGAATTGGTATTCCTCTTTACAACGTGTATTTGAACGAGGCTGACGAATGGTCGCGCCGCCTGGCCACCGAAGTAGCCGAGTGGGTCATGGATTCTCACGAGCCCGTCGCAGAGTCCACGGTGGCGCTGGCGCACTCATTGGCGGGCAGTTCTGCCACAGTGGGGTTTCATGCCTTGTCCGAAATGGCCCGGGCGCTCGAGTCCGCGCTGGATCACTCAAGAGCCCACCACACGCCAAACGTCGCCTTGCACGGCCAGGTTTTCATGGACGCGACGGAAGATATTCGTCGGTTGCTGCATCAGTTTGCGGCTGGTTTTCTCAAGGAGCCCGACGGCGAACTGTTGGAGCGCTTGAAGCGGTTGGAGTTCCCCGAGTCCATGTCGTTTGCCGCTGCTGACCTGATGGAGCCGTCGCCCGAGTCGTTTTTTAGCACATCGCTGCAAGCCGAAGTATTTCATCCAGCCCCACTGGTGCGCAGTGAGGACGTCACTGCGTTGCGGGCCATGGTCAATTTGGGTGAAGTTGACGATGACATCGACGCCGTCGATGCCATCGATTTCGAGTTGTTCCCGATTTTTGAAGAAGAAGCGCAGGAGCTGCTGCCGCAGTTAGGCGGCGCGATGCGCCAGTGGTTTGCACGGCCCGAGAACCAAAGTGCGCGGATGGAGGTGTTGCGTGCGCTGCATACGCTCAAAGGCAGTGCCCGTCTGGCCGGGGCTTTGCGTCTGGGCGAGATGGCGCACAGGATGGAGTCCGACATTGACTATCTCGGCTCGACCGTCTCGAATCCGCACGAGCTCGAACCTTTGTTGGGCCGTTTTGACGCGATTCAAGCAGATTTCGACAGACTGCGAATTGCTGGAGCCGCGCAGCTGGAATCTTTTGCATCCACTGCGTCACAAAATCCTGAAACACAATTTGCGCCCCCTGCATCTGTGACGCCGATTGAAGCCGCTTCGCCTGTCGGCGAATCAGCGGCTGTAGTCGAGCCGCTTGTTGCCTCAGGGTCCGCCTCTCAAGCTGGCACGGTGGGTGCTACAGACGGCGTCCCATCGCTTGTCAGGCGGTCAGACATTCCGGCACCACAGGCGATGGCATTGCAGCCCCTGCGGCAGTCGTCAACGGCGTCGATTCGCGTTCGGTCTCAGTTGTTGGACCGCATGGTCAATCAGGCTGGTGAGGTGATGATCACTCGCTCCCGCTTGGAAGCTGAGCTTGGGCAACTGCGCTCCGCGCTGGGTGACATGAGCGGCAATCTGGATCGCTTGCGACAGCAGCTGCGCGACATCGAAGTCCAGGCCGAGAGTCAGATGCAGTCGCGCTTGGCCCAAGCCAAAGAGTCACAGGCTTCGTTTGACCCGCTTGAATTTGACCGCTTCACCCGTGTTCAGGAGTTGACCCGCATGATGGCGGAATCGGTCAATGACGTGGCAACGGTACAGCGAACACTGCAACGCACAGTGGACGCCACGGAAGACGACCTGGTCGCACAGGGCCGCCAGACGCGGGAACTTCAACGCGACCTGTTGCGCACCCGGATGGTGGAGTTTGAAGGCATTTCGGACCGGTTGTACCGGGTGGTGCGGCAGGCTTCCAAAGACACCGGCAAGCAGGTTCGGCTTGATTTGCTGGGCGGCACCATCGAGATGGACCGCGGCATGCTGGACCGCATGACGCCCGCGTTTGAGCACCTGCTGCGCAACTGCGTCGCCCACGGGATCGAAACACCGCAAGGCCGCCAGTCGGCCGGTAAGGACCCGGTAGGGTTGATCACTGTTCACCTCCGGCAAGAGGGCAATGACGTGTCGGTTGATTTCAGCGATGACGGCAGCGGATTGGATCTGTCGCGCATCCGTGAAAAAGCACTGGGGCTTGGTCTGGTGCAGCCGGGTCAGGTGATCAATGACCAAGACGCCTCGAATCTGATCTTTTTACCGGGCTTTTCCACGGCGCAGCAGGTAACCGAGCTGTCGGGTCGCGGCATTGGCATGGACGTGGTTCGCTCGGAGGTCAATGCACTGGGCGGACGCATTGAAACCACAACCCACGCCGGGCAGGGCACCCATTTCAAGTTGGTGCTGCCTTTGACGACAGCGGTGACCCAGGTGGTGATGGTTCGCTCTGGCAGCCTGTCAGTCGGTGTTCCTGCCAACGTGGTGGAGACCGTTCGCCGCGTGTCGGCGGCGGATCTGGAGCAGGCTTATCGCACGGGTGTTTTGGCGGTTGCCGGTGAAGATGTTCCGTTTTTCTGGTCGGGCGCGCTGTTGCAGTCGTCTAGCCAGTCGGGCGAAGTAGCCGGTAAAACCACGCAGGTGGTGATTTTCCGAAGCGCTGCGCAACGTGTCGCGCTTCACGTGGATGAGGTGATTGGCAACCGCGAGGTGGTGGTGAAGAATCTGGGCCCGCAGCTGGCACGCCTTCCGGGCCTGGCAGGGATGTCGGTGCTGGCCTCTGGCGCCGTGGTTCTGATCTACAACCCGGTGGCGATGGTGGCCGTGTATGGGCAACAGGCGCGCCGTCTGAGCGCTGAAACGGTCGGCGAGGTGCCCAGTCGCAGTGGTGCGGATGCCCCAAAGGCCACTACACCGCTGTACGTAGCACCGCGAGCCCCGTTGATCCTGGTGGTGGACGACTCCATCACTGTTCGCCGCGTGACCCAGCGCCTTCTTCAGCGAGAGGGCTACCGCGTGGTGATGGCTGCTGATGGCCTTCAGGCGCTGGAGCGCTTGCTGGACGAGCGGCCCTCCGTGGTGTTGTCCGACATCGAAATGCCGCGCATGGATGGCTTTGACCTGGCCCGCAACATTCGGTCGGATGCGCGACTTGCAGGCTTGCCAATTGTCATGATCACCTCACGCATTGCTGAAAAGCACCGCGAGCATGCCATGTCACTCGGTGTGGATCACTATCTGGGCAAGCCTTACTCAGAGGAAGAGTTGATGGGCCTGGTTCGACACTACTGCTCGGTTGAAAGCGCTGTAGGGGCATAAATTCAGTCAAATTGTGCCTAGCCCTTATGTTTGCTGCTTGGGTTGCTATAGTAAAAATAGCGTCGAAGGTAGCACTCAGACGGTTTTTTTAACCACGGCATAGCGCTGCAGTGTCAGAGCGCGCGCTTGGCCGTGCTGGATCACAGGGCTCGGATAATTGTCGCCGAGCCGAACACCAGCTGCTGCCAGCTCGATCGGGCTGGCTAACCACGGGCTGTGAATGGCCTTCGCCGACAGCAGCGCCAGAGCCGGTACATAGCGCCGAATGAAGTTGCCGTCCGCATCAAACTTTTCGCTCTGGCTGGTTGGGTTGAAGATGCGGAAATACGGCTGTGCGTCGCAGCCCGAACTGGCAGCCCATTGCCAGCCGCCGTTGTTGGCCGACAGGTCGAAATCGTTGAGTTTTTCTGCAAAGTAGCGCTCGCCCCAGCGCCAATCAATGCCCAGATCCTTCACCAAAAAGCTGGCCGCGACCATCCTCAGGCGGTTGTGCATGTAGCCGGTCTGGTTGATTTGCGCCATGGCAGCGTCCACGAGCGGAAAGCCGGTTCGGCCCTCGCACCAGGCTTGAAACCCAGCGTCTGCATGAGCACCGCTTTCCCAACGAATCGCGTCGTATTCGGGCTTGAACGCGCGCTCGGCAGCATGCGGAAAATTGCTCAGAATCTGGGCGTAAAAATCACGCCAGATTAACTCGCTGAGCCAAGTGCTTGCGCCTTCGTCGCCTGCGCGCTGGCCCTTAAGGGCGTGCGCGGCGAGGTGGCGGATCGACACTGTGCCAAAGCGCAGGTGAACGCCCAGGTAGCTCGGACCTTTGACGGCTGGAAAATCGCGGTTGTCCTTGTAATGGGTGATGCGCTCCACAAACGCATCAAACAACAGCTTGCCGCCATTGGTGCCTGTGGGAATTTTCAGCTCGGACAGATTGGTTTTTTCGAACCCGAGATCAGCCAGCGACGGGACACTTCCCCGCAATGCTTCGGGAACCGCCGCCAACGCCGCAGCATGGGCTTGAACAGGGTGCGGCGCCAGGTCGGCATCGGTGATCTTTTTCATCCACGCGTTTTTATAGGGCGTGAACACCGTGTACGGCTTGCCCGCCAGGGTCAGCACCTCGCAGCGCTCCAGCACCACATGATCCTTGAAGCTGTGAAGCGCGATGGCAGCGTCCTCTAGCGACGCCAGTACTGCCGCATCGCGCGCCAGCGCCTGTGGCTCGTCGTCATGGTTCATAAAGACGGCCTGGGCCTGCAGCACCCTGGCCAGCGCAGGCACCGCCTTGTCGGCATGGACATGCTGAACGATCAACCCCGTGTGGCTGACACCGTGGTCGCTGCCCAGCGTTTTCAGCTGCAGCGCCATGTCAACCAGGGATTCGCGGATGAACTCCACTCGCCGATCGGCCCTGGGGAGGGCGTCCAGAATTTGGCGGTCGAAAATGAACACACAAAAAACCTGCTCGCATGACCTGAGCGCCTGCGACAGTGCCGCATTGTCTTGGGCTCTTAAATCGCGCCGGAACCACATCAGACCGCGTTGGTATTTTTTTTGCATGGAGAGATGGTAGCGAAAACACGCTGGCCCGTTTTGGCCCCCGGCGGCTGACCGCGCGATGCGGCAGCGCGTAAAATTGCGTGATGCTCCAGGATCAGACGCCCACCAATTTCACCCACCATTTTCTAATCGCCATGCCGGGCCTGGAGGACGAAGCTTTCCACAAGAGTGTGGTCTACATGTGCGAGCACTCCGAGCGTGGCGCCTTGGGTCTGGTGATCAACAAGCCAAGTGACATCAACCTCAAGAAGCTTTTTGACAAGGTCGAGCTGTCACTCGATCGCATCGACCTGTCGGATGCGCTGGTGTTTCAAGGCGGCCCGGTTCAAACCGAACGCGGATTTGTGCTGCATGAATCGATGATGCCGGGGTTTGACGCGGTGTACGCCTCGACGATGAGCATTCCTGGCGGGCTGGAGATGACCACGTCCAAGGACGTTCTAGAGGCGCTGTCGAGCGGCAACGGTCCGAGGAAAGTATTCGTGTCTCTGGGGTATTCCGCCTGGGGTGAGGGCCAGCTGGAGTCCGAAATCTCGGACAACAGCTGGTTGACGGTGGCCGCAGACATCGCCGTTATTTTCGACACGCCTGTGGAGCAGCGCTACGACAGGGCGATGGGCTTGCTTGGCCTTGAAAGCTGGATGCTGTCGCCCGACGCGGGCCACTCGTGAATTTGCTGTCAGCCATGTATGAGGCGTCTTCACGCTCAGCGTCTGCGCCGCAAACCTTTCTGGCGTTTGATTTTGGCGTTCGCCGCACCGGAGTTGCCAGTGGCAACAGCCTCACACGCACGGCTACGCCGCAGGGCGCCGTGGTAGCCACCTCGGCCACCCGGTTAGCCGCCATTGAGCTGCGCGTGAAAACCTGGCAACCGGACGCGCTGGTCGTCGGTGTGCCGTTTCACCCGGACGGCGCACCTCACGACAACACCGCTCGGGCCCAAAAGTTCGCTCGCCAGCTCAGGGCGCGTCTGGGTTTGCCCGTGCACGAAGTCGATGAGCGCTACAGCACGACTGAGGCATTGGCCCTGGGTGCCGCCGATGCAGACGCTGCGTCGGCCTGCATCATTCTTGAACAATTCCTCAGGAGTTTTCCATGAGTGGCCTGATGCTGGATGCCGAGGCGCTGTACCTTGAATTGCTGGGCGGAATGTGCGCCCTGCTGGCGGCTATGCCGCAGCCACCGCTGTTGGTGGGCGTGACGTCAGGTGGCGTGTGGCTGGCCGAGCGATTGCTGCGTGATCTGGGTTTGCCTGGCGAGATCGGGGTGTTGTCGCCATCCCTGCACCGCGACGATTTTTCTCAGCGCGGCCTCGCCTCCAGCGGGCAAACCCGGCTGCCGATCGACGTCAATGGCGCGCATGTGGTGGTGGTTGACGATGTGCTGTTTACCGGCCGCACGATTCGCGCGGTGCTCAACGAGCTGTTCGACTATGGCCGGCCAGCCAGCGTCAAGCTGGTGGTACTGGTCGACCGCGGCGGGCGGGAATTGCCGGTGCAGGCTGATCTGGCGGTGGCCCGCGTCACCTTGCCCACGACGCAAACCCTGGCCCTTGTAAGGGCTGAGGATGGCCAGTTCAGCCTTGAAGTGCAGCCGGCCCAGCCCTGAACCCTCACAAACAAGCCCACCACTTAGAACCCGACGGTTTTCCAGGAGACCTTTAGCGTGCTGTACCGACGAAACCCCCAACTCAACAAGAACGGCGAGCTGATCCATCTCCTGTCGATCGAAGGCCTGCCCAAGGCCATCCTCACCCACATTCTCGACACAGCGGGGAACTTCGTCAGTGTGAGTGACCGCGAGGTCAAGAAAGTACCGCTGCTGCGCGGCAAGAGCGTGTTCAATCTGTTCTTCGAAAACTCTACCCGTACCCGCACCACCTTTGAGATTGCCGCCACGCGCCTGTCGGCCGACGTGATTAACCTGGACATTGCCCGTTCGTCGGCGTCCAAGGGGGAGTCGCTGCTCGACACCATTGCCAACCTCAGCGCCATGGCGGCGGACGTGTTCGTGGTGCGCCACAGCGAATCGGGCGCGCCGTATTTGATCGCCCAGCATGTCGCGCCGCATGTGCACGTCATCAACGCCGGGGACGGGCGCCATGCGCACCCCACGCAGGCGCTGCTCGACATGTTCACCATCCGGCACTACAAAAAAGACTTCAGCAACCTCACGGTGGCCATCGTGGGCGATGTGCTGCATTCGCGTGTGGCGCGCTCCGACATTCACGCGCTGACCACGCTGGGCTGTGCCGAAGTGCGTGTGGTGGGCCCGAAAACGCTGGTGCCCGGCGATATGGTGCAAATGGGCGTGCGGGTGTGCAACACCCTGGAAGAAGGCCTACGGGGCGCCGACGTGATCATCATGCTTCGGCTGCAAAACGAGCGCATGTCTGGTGCGTTGTTACCCAGCAGCCAGGAGTTTTTCAAAAGCTTCGGCCTGACGCAGGAAAAACTGCAATGGGCCCAGCCTGACGCTATCGTGATGCACCCGGGGCCCATCAACCGCGGTGTTGAAATCGACTCCGCCGTGGTGGACGGCGCACAAAGTGTGATCTTGCCGCAGGTCACGTTTGGCATTGCGGTGCGCATGGCGGTGATGGGGATTGCAGCGGGGAATGACGCATGAATATGGCCCCCACGTTCCCCACTTCGTGTGGTTCACTGCCCCCCGAGGGGGCCGCAGCGCCTGCGGCCTGGCGAAGCCAGTTCCGCGGCCCCTGCTGGAAGGACATCCAAGAGCAGTCGGGCAGGGTTGTCTGCCGTAAAGGACTTACCGAATGAAGATCGTGATCAAAAACGGGCGGGTGATGGATCCCGCCTCTGGCCTGGACGCGGTAGGCGATGTGGCCATTGCGGCGGGGCGAATTGTCTCGCTCGGCGGTGTGGCCGACGACTTTGCGCCCAACAAAATCATTGACGCCACCGGTTGCATCGTCGCGCCGGGGTTGATTGACCTGCAGGTGCGTTTGCGAGAGCCGGGCCACGAACACGAAGGCATGCTGGAAAGTGAGCTGGCGGCGGCTGTGGCCGGGGGTGTGACCAGCCTCGTGTGCCCGCCCGACACCGACCCCGTGCTGGACGAACCTGGCCTGGTGGAAATGCTCAAGTTCCGCGCTGAAAAACTGCACCAGTCACGCGTGTTTCCACTGGGTGCGCTGACCCGTGCACTGCAGGGCGAAGCCCTGACCGAGATGGTGCAACTGACCGAATCAGGCTGTGTCGGCTTCAGCCAGGCCGAGGTGCCGATGGCCAACAACCAGGTGCTGCAGCGGGCTATGCAATATGCCGCCACATTTGGCTACACCGTGTGGCTGCGGCCCCAGGAAATCCATCTCGGCAGAGGCGTGGCCGCCAGCGGGCCCCTGGCCACCCGCCTAGGGCTGAGCGGCGTGCCCGTGATTGCGGAAACGATTGCGCTGCACACGATTTTTGAGCTAATGCGAGCCACCGGCGCCAGGGTTCATGTGTGCCGGATTAGCAGCGCCGCCGGTGTCGCGTTGGTAGCGCGGGCCAAGGCCGATGGGCTGGCTGTTACGTGTGACGTCAGCATCAACAGTCTGCACCTGACGGATGTGGACATTGGCTACTTCGACAGCCGCATGCGGCTGAACCCGCCGCTGCGCCAGCAGCGTGACCGCGACGCGCTGCGACTCGGCCTGGCGGACGGCACCATCGACGCGCTGGTGTCAGACCACACACCGGTGGATGCTGATGCCAAGACCCTGCCGTTTGCCGAGGCAGAGCCGGGTGCCACGGGGCTGGAATTGCTGTTAGGGCTGGCCTGCAAGTGGGGCGTGGAGTCTGACGCTGGCCTGATGCGTGCCATCGCTGTGCTGACGTCCGAGCCAGCCCGCGTGCTGGGCACGTCACTGGGCACGCTGGCGACCAGTGCGGGGCGTCTGATCAGGGGCGGCGTGGCTGATATTTGCGTGTTCGATGCCCATGCCGACTGGACTGTGACGCAGTCTGCGTTGCGCAGCCAGGGTAAGCACACGCCGTTTTCAGGCTACCAGTTGCCCGCGCAGGTGCGCTGGACACTGGTGGGGGGCCAGCTCGCTTTTGAAGCCGCCCGAGCGGGCCGCTGACCGGCTGGCTTGCGTATGAAATTGATCACCGTCCTTAGGCGGCTGTTGCACGGCTTTGCCCACGCGGTGGTGGGCTACGCCACGATCAAGTTGGTATTTCCGCGCATCTTGAAGGCTGAGCAGGAACGGCGCGTGAATGCGTGGGCGCAGCGCATGCTGCAGATTGCGGGCATCGAATTGGTAGTCAGAGGGGAGCCGCCTCATCAGGGCCCTGTGTTGCTGGTCGCCAACCATATTTCGTGGCTCGATATATTGGTCATGCATGCGGCGCGACACTGCCGTTTTGTGTCCAAGTCAGACATCAAGACCTGGCCCTTGATCAGCACGTTTGCCGACGGCGCCGGCACGCTGTATGTGGCGCGGGAATCACGCCGCGATGCACACCGCGTGGTGGGTCAGATGGCCGAGCGCCTGACGGCGGGCGACATTCTGGCGGTGTTTCCCGAGGGCACGACGGGAGACGGCATCACCCTGCTGCACTTTCACGCCAACCTGATCCAGTCCGCGATTGAGGCCAACGTCGGCATTCAGCCGGTGGGGCTGCGGTTTGTCGACGCCGCCACGGGTGAGATGAGCTTTGCGCCCAGCTATGTGGGCAACGAGACGCTGATAGGCTCTATCTGGCGGACCCTGTCAGCGCCGCCGTTGAAGGCGGTGGTGGTGTTTGGCGCGCTGCAGGCCGCTGGCGGGCGCAACCGCCGCGTGTGGGCGCAAACCCTGCGCACCGACATCGAGCAGCTTCGCTCACTTTAAAAACCCGGCAATTCGCCGTGACGTGAGGTAATGCGACGCGACCGGCTCAGGCCCCTGCTGCGATGTCGCGGGCGAAGGTCACCACATGGTCGACCTCGGCGCGAATGCCGATCCATTCGCCCAGCGCATGGTCATGGTGCGAGGGCACATGCGCCATCACTACCTCGCCCGTAACGAGCTTGAGCGTGTACAAAAACTCGGACCCCCTGAACGCCTTGCGCACAATTTGCGCCTTCGTCGGGGCCGCGTCGTCGTGCACGATGTCGTCAGCCCGCAGCAGCACATCGCACAGCCCGTCGGCGTAGGCCGTGGGCAGCGGGCATTCCTGCGCGTCGGTCAAGGGGCCCAGGGCGGTTTGCACAATCACCGCATCGTCTTGCTGAATGATGCGCGCGGGCGAAAAGGTGCCGTGGCCGATGAAGTCCGCCACAAAGCGGGTGGCGGGGCGGTGGTACAGCGCATAGGCGTCGTCCCACTGGTGGAGCTGACCGTGGTGCATCACGCCGATGCGGTCACCGATGGCAAAGGCCTCGAGCTGGTCGTGCGTCACCAGCAATGCGGTAGCGCCGGCGGCTTTCAGAATGCTGCGCACTTCATGGGCCAGCCGTTCGCGCAGGTCGACGTCCAGGTTGGAAAACGGCTCGTCCAGCAGCAGCAGTTCAGGCCGCGGGGCCAGCGCCCGCGCCAGCGCCACGCGCTGTTGCTGGCCGCCCGACAGGGCGTGCGGGAAGCTGTGGTGGGAAGTCTCCAGGCCCACCAGCGCCAGCACCTCGTCAACCCGTGCGGCGCGCGCTGATTTGCCCAGGTGCTGCAGGCCGAAGGCAACATTCTGCGCGGCGTTCATGTGTGGAAACAGCGCGTAGTCCTGGAACACCATGCCAATGCGGCGTTGTTCAGCTGGCACGTGAACCTGCGCGCTGCTGACCACGCGCCGGCCCAGGCTGATGCTGCCGCTGTGCGCCCGCTCCAGCCCAGCCACGGCGCGCAACAAGGTGGTTTTTCCGCAGCCGGACGGCCCGATCAGCACGCCGATGTCGCCCGCCTGCAGCGTGAACGAGAGCGCGTTCACCGCCGCTGCCGGGCTGTTGGCGTAGCGCACCGCAAGCTGGGAAACGTCAAGAATCATGCCGCCATTCTAGATGCTTACAATTCTCATTACTATTGACGGACCCTGATGTTCCCGCGCTTTTCTCTTTACTTTTTCCTTCCCTTTTTAGTCCCCCTTTTGCTTCCTTTCGTTCACCGGTTTCTGTTCCAAACGCTGCCCGCGTTGTCGCTCGTCGTCATCGTTGGCCTGCTCACACTGCCGGTGCTGGCGGTGGCGCTGTCGTGGCTGCAGTTTGATGCCCAGGTCAGAAGCATCCTGCTGCAGATGGTGCAAACCGTGCTGCCGGACTATGCCTGGACGTCCTTGCTGCTGTGTGTGGCCGTGGCGGCTGGTGTGGCGGTGGTGGGTATGGCCACCGCCACCGCCGTGACGCTGTTCAGCTTTCCGGGTCGGCGGGTGTTCGAATGGGCGCTTCTGCTGCCGCTGGCCATGCCAGCTTATGTGATGGCTTACGCCTATACCGACTTTTTGCAGTACTCGGGGCCGTTGCAAAACGCGCTGCGCGCTACCTTCGGCTGGCAGGGCCGCCTGCTGCCCGAGGTGCGCAGCCTGGGCGGCGCGGTGCTGGTATTCACCGCAGCCCTGTACCCCTATGTGTATTTGCTGGCGCGCACCGCGTTGTCAGAGCGCGCCGCGCACCTGATGGAGGCCGCCCGCCTGATGGGCGCGCCGCTGGGGCGGCGTATCCGCACCGTGGCGCTGCCACTGGCCCGGCCCGCCGTGGCGGCGGGGGTGGCGCTGGCGTTGATGGAAACGCTCGCCGACTTCGGCGTGGCCAGCTATTTCGGCATTCAGACCTTCACGGCAGGCATCTACAAAGCGTGGCTGTCGATGGACAACCGCATGGCCGCTGCCCAGCTGGCCACAGCTCTGCTGGTGGTGGTGGCTGCACTGCTGCGCCTGGAGCATCTGGCGCAAAAGCGCATGCGGTTTTCTGCCAGCCGGGGTGGGCGCGCCGGGCTGGCCGACGCAGCCCCTGTGCCGCTGCAGGGCGGGCGGGCCGCGCTGGCCTGGGCGGTGTGCGCGCTGCCAATTGCGTTGGGCTTCGTGCTGCCGGTGCTGTTCATGATGCGCCCGCTGGTGCTGGGTTGGGAGAATGTGCTGTGGGACAAGTTCATCGGCTGGACGCTCAACAGCTTGACCCTGGCCACGGGCAGCGCCGCGCTGGCTACGGCCTTGGCCCTGGCGCTGGCCTTTGCCCAGCGGCGGCGGCCCACCGCGTTCACGCGCGGCGCAGTGCAGGTGGTGAGCCTGGGCTATGCCGTGCCGGGCGCAGTGATTGTGGTGGGCCTGTTGCTGCCGGTAGGCTGGTTGCAGTCAGCGGCACCGCAAAGTGGGGCAGGGTATTGGGTGACGTCCACGGTGCTGGGCGTGGTGTGGGCCTATATGGTGCGGTTTTCAGCGGTGGCGCTGCAGACACTGCAAAGCGGCTATTCGCGGGTGCCAGTGAGCTTTGACGACAGCGCACGGATGCTGGGTAGCAGCGCCGCCCAGCTGATGGCGCGGGTGCACTGGCCGCTGCTTAAAAAGTCTGTGGCGGTCGCGGCCCTGCTGGTGTTTGTTGACGTGATGAAGGAGCTGCCCGCCACCCTGGTGCTGCGGCCCTTCAACAGTGACACGCTGGCCGTGGTCACCTACCAGCTCGCGCGCGACGAGCGCCTCGGCGAAGCCGCGCTGCCTGCGCTGGCGCTGGTGCTGGTGGGGCTGTTGCCTGTGGCGCTGCTGAGCAGAACCTTACGCACCCGATAACGCGCGACCACGCACGAGGTCGGTTTGAGCCTACGCCGCGCTCTTGTGTGGGACTACCGCTGTATTCAAAAACCAACCTTAAAGTTTGATCACCCGGGCGAAATCAGGCGCTGTGCACCACAAGCGTCCTATCGCTGGATTCATCAACCTAATGAGGACCGCACCATGAACAAAGACATCATCGAAGGCAACTGGACACAGCTCAAAGGCAAGGTCAAGCAGCAGTGGGGCAAGTTGACAGACGACGATCTGGACGTGATTGCCGGCAAGAAAGACGAACTGCTGGGCAAGATCCAGGAGCGCCAGGGCATCACCAAGGACGAAGCTGAAAAGCAGCTGAGCGATTGGCAAAAACACAATTCCTGAGTCCCTGACTCCCTGAATCACCCGGCCCTTCGGAGCCTTTTTCAACACAGTGTTGATTTGAGACATCTAACCCACTTCAACACACGTCAACACACACCAACACACTCACACATCATGAAAACAAAACTACTGATCCTGACTGCAGCCATGTCTTTCGCCTTTGTCGGCAGCGCCATGGCAATGACCAAAGACGACTACAAAGCCGGTGAGACCAAAATTTCGGCCGACTACAAGTCAGCCAAAGACACTTGCGGCGCTTTGAAAGCCAATGCCAAAGATATCTGCATGTCCGAGGCGAAAGGCACTGAAAAAGTCGCCAAGGCCGAGCTGGAATCCCAGTACAAGCCCAGCGCCAAAAACACCGAGAACGTGGCGCTTGCCAAAGGCGATGCCGCCTACGACACCGCCAAGGAAAAGTGCGACGACCTGGCGGGTAACGCCAAGGACGTCTGCGTGAAAGACGCCAAGGCCGCGCATGTTAAGGCCAAGGAAGATGCCAAAGTCGCCAAGGTTTCGGCCGACACCACCACCACTAAAAACGAAAAAGTGATGGACGCGAAGAAGGACGCGAATGAAGACAAGCGCGAAGCCAACTACAAGGCCGCCAAGGAGCGGTGCGACAGCCAGAGCGGTGCGGCCAAAGACAGCTGCCTGAACACGGCCAAGGCCACCTACGGCATGAAATAAGCGCGCATCGCTCTGCGGCTTCGCGCCGCAGACTCATGCGGTCCAGATCCCGGCTTGCAGTCCTGCATACCGGGATTTTTCACGTCTGGGGCTCGTTTTTGCCTTCCTGAATCACGCCGATGGCCCAAAACTGCTGTTTTCGGTATCAAATCATGCGTTTGTCTTGGCATTTACTGCCTGTGTAGCTATTAAATAAATAGCAATTGGGTTTGCTCCTGCGGACCTGGGTGGGTAAGCACTTGCTTGACGAGTCTGGGCGCACGGCGTAGGTTCAAGGCATGTCACAACCCCCTGAAGCTTGCCGCGGCAGAGCTGCTGCCCGCGTTAGACCTGAAACCTTCTTCAGCACCGTTGAATGGGCGGCGCTTTCGGCTAAATCGCGCTGGCGCGGCCTGCTGCTGGTGGCGCACTGCTGGGCAGTGATCGGCGTGGCGATGGGCGTGGGTATCGTCTGGCCGCTGACGATTCCCCTGGTTGTGATGGTCATCGGCAACCGGCAACTCGGCCTGTTCATCCTGATGCATGAGGCGGCGCATGGTCTGCTGCACCCGAGCCGCAGCGTTAATGACACCGTGGCGCGCTGGTTGTGTGGTCACGAGCTGGGGGTGTATCGGCCCTACCATCTGCAGCACCACCGCTTCGTGCAGCAGACCGACGACCCCGACCTGGCGCTGTCGGCGCCGTTTCCAATCTCCCCCGCCTCGCTGCGCCGCAAAATCATCCGCGACCTGACCGGGCAAACTTTTTTCAAGCAACGCTTTGGCGCCTTGCACCAGCGGCTCAAAGCCAGAGCGCCGGGTCAGAGCGCCTGGTCCCTGGTGCGGGCTGAGGCGCAAACCCAGCGCGTTTTTTTAGGGGCCAACGCTGCCGGGCTGGCGGTGTTCAGTGTCGCTGGCCTAGGGTGGGCCTGGTTGCTGATGTGGTTGCTGCCCATGGCCACCTGGTTGCCACTGGTCAGCCGGCTGCGCAACATCGCTGAGCACGCGCTCATGGTGCAAAACAGCGTTGACCCGCTGCGCCATGCCCGCACCACCCACGCCAGCCCGTTGGAGCGCGTGCTGATCGCGCCTTACTGGGTCAACTACCACGGCGAGCACCACATGTTCACGCAAGTGCCGTGCTGGAACCTGCCCGCCGCGCACCGCCTGCTTGCGGCCCGGGGCGTGACAGACCGCATGGAAGTGCAAAGCGGCTATGCCCGTGTGCTGCAACTGGCCACCAC
>JANLUZ010000164.1:0-6180 GCA_031363755.1 Polaromonas sp. | reverse complement strand
CACCGCGAGGCCAGCGCAGCCACGTCCCAGGCCGGGCTATAATCCAAGGCTGTACAAAAACAAGCCGGTGTAGCTCAGTCGGTAGAGCAGCTCATTCGTAATGAGAAGGTCGGGTGTTCGATTCATCTCTCCGGCACCAATTCACGCGGTAAAACGCAAAAGTGGTTACTTACTAAAAAAACTGATGTCATTTCTGATGGCAGTCACTTTTCCAAAAAAATGCCTCCCTTGCGGAGGCTTTTTTTCGTCCGCCCTCAGGATAGTGGCTGGATGTCTCCAGAACGAAACACCGCAAACTCGCGTGGATTTAACAGCTTTGCGCTTCGCTGCGCGACGTGAAGATCGCCAGTGCAACGAATAGGCAGCCGCTGCTCGGATGCGTGTATCGCGTCTAAGAAGTCATCGGGCGTAACGGCAAACACCACATTCTTATCTTCATTACGGAATTTAGTCGCCATGGTCACATTCCCGTTTTCTTCACCAGGAATGCGATCGAGAGTCTTAACTTGACCCTCAATGGTGGCACCAAGCACGACGAAATTATCTGCGTAGTGATCAATGATTTTTCGTATTGCATGAATACTATCGACACCAAAGGAAAAAGTAGCAGGGAAAATTTCTGCGTTCTTTTCAACTGCCGCTGCTGTGATGGAAATTGAGAACTCCCTTTTCTGCGACGTTCCGCTTAGCCCAAGCAGCGCTCTGCACATGTTCGAACTGGAAGTTGATTTATGTC
Source organism: Polaromonas sp. (assembly GCA_031363755.1). GTDB lineage: Bacteria > Pseudomonadota > Gammaproteobacteria > Burkholderiales > Burkholderiaceae_C > Polaromonas. The sequence continues at coordinate 5,444 of JANLUZ010000164.1, read as the reverse complement.
TACAGAAGCGGGTGACGTCCATTGATTGATGCGCAGCAGATTTGCGAGTTACTGCGCAAGGTAAGGTGTTGGCACAATAACGCGGGTCGCTTCAACGTTGTCGGCAATGGTCAGCTTGCGCCAGCGAAAATCCACATTAGCCCATTCCAGTGCGACCATTTCTTCCCGCCGGGCACTCGTCAACGGCAAAGCGCGAAGGTAAACGCTGGCGGTGCGGTTGTTCAGTTGCTCCATACCAGAGCACCAGTAAGGCACGCTGCCAACAGCAGCCTACAGCACATTTGGCCGGTCCCGCTGGCCCTCGCTGACGGGCGTGGCGCCGAGTTTGTGCGCCAACACCTTGTCAATGCGCTTACCGTCCAGGTCGACCACCTCAAATTGCCAGCCGGCGCACACCACGCGCTCCGCAGTTTTCAGCAAATGGCCTGAGACGGTTTGCAGCAATCCCGCCACCGTGTTGTAACGGCCTTTGCTTTCTTCGGGCAGTTCCTTGATGTCCAGGCGTGCTTTGAGTTCAGACACGGGCATCACCCCATCGATCAGCCAGCTGCCATCGGGCCGCAGCGTCGCCCAGGCATCAACCTGCGCGTTGGGTTGCAACTCGCCGGTGATGGCTTCGAGCATGTCCATCGGTGTCATCAGGCCCTGCACCACGCCGTACTCGTCGACCACAAACACAATGCGCGTCGAGCGCGCGCGGAATTGCTCGAGCAGCTCCATGCCTGTCAGCGTTTCGGGCACAAAGACGGCTGGCACGGTGTAGGCGTCAATGCGGTCTAGCTTTGACTTGGCGGGCAGCGTTGCACTCAAGCCATCAGCGCCTTGCAACTCGGGCCTGCGCCCCAGCGCCAGCAGGGTTGCGACATTGACGACACCCACGACATCATCCAGGCTGCCACGCGCCACCGGATACCAGGAATGTGCGGTGCTGCCCGCCTTGATGATGGCCTGCTCCACCGTGTCAGAGGCATCGAGCCACTCGATGTCTGACCGCGGCACCATCAACGACGTCAACAATCGGTCGTCGAGCAAAAACACGTTTTGCACCATCTGGTGCTCATGCTGCTCGATCAGGCCGGCATCCACGCCTTCTTCAAGACTGGCGGCAATTTCCTCTTCGGTCACCGACCGCCCCGCCGTGTTGTCAATACGCAACAGCTTCAGCATAGCCTGGGTGCTGAGCGACAGCAATCCCACGAAGGGTTTGGCCGCGATCGCCACCCACATCATGGGCCTTGAAATGAGCCGCGCGGTGGCCTCTGGGTGGAGCTGCGCGATGCGCTTGGGCACGAGCTCGCCAAAAATAATGGTGATGAAGGTGATCAGGGTCACCACCAGCGCAGTCGCCGATATTTCCGCCACGCGCGGTGCGACCGATACGCTTTGCAGCCACAAGGACAAGCCGCCGCTGAACGCGGCCTCGCCAATGATGCCGTTGAGCATGCCGATCGAGGTGATGCCGACTTGCACTGACGACAAAAATTGGGTCGGTTTGCCCAGCAGGTTCAATGCCACCTGCGCGCCTTTGTCATCCGCCTCGGCCATGGCCGTCAGCCGCGCTTTTCGGCTGGACGCCAGCGCCATCTCTGACATGGCGAACAAGCCGTTGAGCAGCGTTAAAAAGGCAATGAGCAAAAAGTCCATGGGAATCACATCAAAAAAATCGGGGGTCAGCGTGCAAAATTAGGCGCATGTCACTTTACTTGATTGGCGATCTGCAAGGCTGCTGCGAGCCGTTGACGCGCCTGTTGGCCACCGTCGATTTTTCTCCCAGCCGGGACACGGTGTACGTGTTGGGCGACCTCGTCAACCGTGGCCCGGATTCCGGCGCTGTGCTTCGCACATTGATGCACCTGGGCGACGCCGCGCAGTGCTTGCTGGGCAACCATGACCTGCATCTGCTGGCAATGTGGCAAGGCGTGCGAGCGCCAGGCCGCCGTGACACCGCGCAACATGTGCTGCTGGATAGTGACGCTGATGCGCTGATGGATTGGCTGCGTCACCGTGCTATGGCGCTTCATGCGCAGGGCTGGCTGATGGTGCACGCGGGCGTGTTACCGACCTGGACGGTACAAATGACCTTGTCGTTGGCCAATGAAGTCGAGAGTGCATTGCGCGGATCAGGCGTGAAAGAATTTTTTGCGGCCATGTATGGCAACACGCCGGCGCAGTGGCGAGACGATCTGAGTGGCCCCGAGCGGCTGCGGGTCATCGTGAACGCACTCACCCGGCTGCGCTTTTGCACGCCTGACGGCGTTATGGAGTTCACCAGCACCGAAAGCGCGGTTACTGCGCCCGGCGGCTACGTGCCGTGGTTTCTAGTGCCTTCCCGTGCCACGGCAAATACACCGATCGCGTTTGGCCACTGGTCAACATTGTCAAAAGGCAAAAACCCGGCAACGATTTCTCTTCAGGCCAACACGCTGGCACTAGACACCGGCTGCGTTTGGGGCGGTAGCCTCACCGCAGCCCGGCTAGGCGCCCACCCTGGCGAGTTTGAGTTGATCAGCGTGCGCTGCCCGCAGGCACAAGATTTTTAGCGTCGCCGGGTAGGGCGGCTCCTTTGGCGTCAGCCTCGTCCGCCAACGACTTTGAAACACTGGCGGCCAGCAACAAAACAGCCGAGGAAAAGTAAATCCACATCAGGATCACCACCAATGAGCCCGCAGCGCCGTACGCTGAGACCACAGCTGCTGTCGACAAGTACAGCGCCATCAGCTGTTTGCCCGCCGCGAACAAGACTGCACCCGCTGCGGCGCCCATGACCAGATAGCGCAGCTGCGGCTTGGGCCCTGCGCTGATGCGCATCAACGCCACGAACAGCGCGGTGCAAAAGCCAAACGACACCAACTCGTTGATGACAAAGCCGATCTTCTCAACGGGCAGATAACTCCCGGCCCAACTAGAAGCCACCGCCAAAAATGCCGACACGGACAAGGACACCAGAAGCAGGAAACCGAAAGCCAGAATATAGGCAACGCCCCGCAGCCGAAGCGAAGCCCCACGCCACCATTTTTGCTTGGCGACTTCAAGGCTGCCTGTGCGCCAAAGACGTTCAAACGCGTCCTGCAACTCGGCAAACACACCTGTAGCGCCCGAAAGTAACAGCACGAACGCCAAAAGCGAGGCGGTAATGCCCTCGGACGGCTGTTTGGCGCTGGTGATCGCCTGCTGCAACACTTGCGCGCCTTGCTGGCCAATCACGCTGCGGATCTGGTCGATCAGGCTGGTTTCGACATAAGCGCGATCAAGCCACCAACCCAGCACCGCCACCAGCAGCACCAGCAGCGGCGCAAGGCTCAGGATGCCGTAGAAAGACATGGCCGCACTCATGCGCAGACCGTCTGCGTCAAGCCACTGCATCAACGCCCGCCAGACGGGGCGGTAAACGGGCCTGAACACGCGCTGCAGGGTCCGCAGCCACAAATTTTCAGACACTGCCGACGTGATAGGCGGTGTCAATTTCACGGGTGGCGCAAAAGTGGGGGCGTTCATTGCGTGATGATACGAAAGGACTCCTACCTGCCTCGAAGGGCCACCACTGACGCGCTTGTAGGCCAACACTGGCAATACACACAACGCACCCGCAAGTGGAACGGTGCAGTGCCTGTCAAACGCTGGTTTTGAACAACGCTGCGACTTTTTTGCGGGTTTTGATGTTGGCCGATACGCCGCTGCGCGCGGGCGTGCTGCTGGCAGCAGATTCCCAGGCGGGCTGAGCGTCTGCATTGCTGGCCTCGTACGGCTTGTCGAAGAAAGGGTCACGGGGGGCAGCGGCTTGTCGACGTGGTGGGTAGTCGCGACGCTCCTGGCGAGGTGCCCGCTCACTGCGGTCGCCGTGCGCGCCGCCGCCTTCACGGGAAGGTCCACGAGACGCTGCACCTGATTCGGCAGACTCACCCGCTTCGCGGTACATGCGGCGGCCATCGTTGATGCGGCCCTGTGCGCCAAACTTCTCTTCGGTGCGCGGCTGGTCTTCGTCAAACTCCATCGGCTCCAGGTCGATTTTGGTTTTGATGAGTTTTTCAATGTCTGCCACCAGCCGCTGGTCACTGCTGGCCACAAAGCTCACCGCCAACCCCGACGCGCCAGCGCGACCTGTGCGGCCAATGCGGTGCACATAGTCTTCAGCGTTGAAAGGCACGTCAAAGTTGAAGACCGCCGGCACGTCCTTGATGTCCAGGCCGCGGGCGGCTACATCGGTGAACACCAGCAAATCGACTTCACCGGTCTTGAAGGCTTCGAGCGCCTTCAACCGCTCGTCCTGGCTCTTGTCACCATGCAGCGCGGTGGTTTTCAGGCCTTCACGCTCCAGCGAGCGCGCCAGCCGCGCGCAGCCCAGCTTGCTGTTGACGAACACAAAGGCCTGCTTCATGCCGCGCGTTTTCAAAATCTGGTGCAGCGCGCGGCGTTTGTCGTCAGCGCTGACGCTGTAGAAATGCTGCTCGACGGTGGACGCCGTGGCGTTAGAGCGGGCCACTTCAATCGTGACCGGGTCCTGCAGGTAGCTGGACGCCAGGCGCTTGATTTCTGGCGAAAAGGTGGCCGAAAACAGCAGCGTGATGCGCTGCTTGGGCAGGTAGCTCAAGATGCGCTGCAGGTCGGGCAGAAAGCCGATGTCCAGCATGCGGTCGGCTTCGTCGAGCACCACGTACTCGACTTGGTTGAGCACCGCATTTTTGGCCTCGATGTGGTCCAGCAGGCGGCCGGGCGTGGCCACCAGCACTTCCACGCCTTTTTTCAGCTCGGCGGTTTGCGGCTTCATGTCCATGCCGCCAAACACCACCGTGCTGCGCAGGTTGGTGTACTTGGCGTACAGCTTGACCTGCTGGGCCACCTGGTCTGCCAGCTCGCGGGTGGGCAGCAGCACCAGCGCGCGCACGGGGTGGCGGGCCGGGGAGGTGGACGCGTTTTCGTGCTTCATCATGCGCTGCAGCAGCGGCAATGAAAAAGCAGCGGTTTTGCCGGTGCCAGTCTGGGCGGCGCCCATGACGTCCTTGCCTTCAAGCACCACCGGAATGGCCTGCTCCTGAATGGGCGTCATGGTTTCATAGCCCATTTCAGCCACGGCGCGCGCGAGCTGGGGGGCAAGGGAAAGATTGGAAAAAGATGAGGTCATGTAACCTCGAATTGTCGCACTTCGCCCTGTCAGCGCGCTCCTACGCACACGGTGAGACCAAAACACAGCCCGGTGCTGGCCGGGCTGTTCAGCCAATTGCTACTGATTACATAGCTACCCAGGCAATAAACACCTGGGCTAGAAGCTTATTTGACGTTAAAAATCAAAGATTTCGCGTGCTGAAGGTGTCGCACGCCTTGACACTGCCCGACTGCAGCCCGGTGTCAAACCAGTGCTGGCGCTGGGCACTGGTGCCGTGGGTGAAGCTTTCAGGCACGACCACGCCGCCACCAGCGCGCTGCAAGGCGTCGTCGCCGATCTTGGC
>JANLUZ010000154.1:0-5945 GCA_031363755.1 Polaromonas sp. | reverse complement strand
CATTCCTGCACACGTCGCCGGGGTGGGGGAAATCATCATGGTTGTGCCCACGCCGCGCGGTGAAAAAAACGCATTGGTATTGGCCGCTGCCTATGTGGCGGGCGTGACACGCGCCTTCACCATCGGCGGCGCGCAGGCCGTGGCTGCGCTGGCCTATGGCACCGCCACCGTGCCCAAGGTTGACAAAATCACCGGCCCTGGCAACGCTTATGTCGCCAGCGCCAAAAAGCGCGTGTTTGGCACCGTGGGCATCGACATGATTGCCGGGCCGTCTGAAATTTTGGTGCTGGCCGATGGCAGCACCCCAGCCGACTGGGTGGCGATGGACCTGTTCAGCCAGGCCGAGCACGACGAGCTGGCGCAAAGCATTTTGCTGTGCTCCGACGCCGCCTACATCGACGCCGTGCAAGACGCCATCAACCGCCTGCTGCCCACCATGCCGCGCGCCGAGATTATTGCCAAGTCACTCAACGGCCGCGGCGCGCTCATTTTGACGCGCAGCATGGATGAGGCCTGCGCCATCAGCAACCGCGTTGCGCCAGAGCACCTGGAAGTCGCCTGCCAAGACCCGCACCGCTGGGAGCCCCTGCTGCGCCACGCCGGTGCGATTTTCCTGGGCGCCTACACCAGCGAAAGCCTGGGTGACTACTGCGCCGGCCCCAACCACGTGCTGCCTACCAGCGGCACCGCCCGCTTTTCAAGCCCGCTGGGCGTGTACGACTTTCAAAAGCGCAGCAGCCTCATTGAAGTGAGCGAGCAGGGGGCACAAACACTGGGGCATGTCGCTGCCGAACTGGCCTATGGCGAAGGCCTTCAAGCCCATGCACGCGCTGCCGAGATGCGCCTGAACCCCGTCCCCGCCATGCGAGCCACCCCATGACCCCACTGTTCAAAAGCCGCATTCGCCAAGACATTCAGTCGATGCACGCCTATGCGATTCAAGACTCCGTCGGTATGGTCAAGCTCGACGCGATGGAGAACCCGCACCGCTTGAGCGCCGAGCTGCAAGCGGCGCTGGGCCAACGCCTGGGCGCGCTAGCGCTGAACCGTTACCCGAGTGGTCGCATCAATGATCTGCGGCATGCGCTGGCCGACTACGCACAGATGCCCGCTGGCTTCGACATCATGCTGGGCAACGGTTCGGACGAGCTAATCGCGCTGCTGGCGCTGGCCTGCGACGTGCCCGGGGCGTCTGTCTTGTCTCCGCTGCCCGGCTTCGTGATGTACGGTATGAGCGCGCAGCTGCAGGGCCTGGACTTTCACGGCGTGCCGCTCACCGCCGACTTTGAGCTTGACGAAGCGGCCATGCTGGCAGCGATTGCCCGCTACAGCCCTGCCATCACCTATATCGCCTACCCCAACAACCCCACGGCCAACCTGTGGGACGACGCGGCCATCGAAAACATCATCAACGCTGTCGGCGCCCAAGGCGGTCTGGTGGTGATGGACGAGGCCTACCAGCCGTTTGCCAGTAAAAGCTACATCGACCGCATCGAGCGGCACAGCCATGTGCTGCTGATGCGCACGCTCAGCAAGTTTGGCCTGGCCGGGGTGCGGCTGGGCTACATGATGGGCCCGCGCGATTTGATTGCCGAGATCGACAAGGTGCGCCCGCCCTACAACATCAGCGTGCTCAACTCCGAGTGCGCTCTGTTCGCGCTGGAGCACCAGGCCGTGTTTGCCGCCCAGGCTCACGATTTGATTGAACAACGCGCTATGCTTTTTGATGCACTTCAGAGTCTGGATGGCGTGAAAGCCTGGCCCAGCGACGCCAACATGATCCTGATTCGTATCGCAGACGCCGCCCGCACCTTTGCCGGCATGAAAGCCCGCGGCGTGCTGATCAAAAACGTGTCCAGCCTGCACCCGCTGCTGGCCAACTGCCTGCGCCTGACAGTGGGCACACGGGACGAAAATACGAGCATGCTTGCTGCGCTGAAAGCCTCTTTATGACCTCCACGACCGCTACAACACCGCCCATCAACATCGTCCCGCTCAGCGCCCAGCGCCGGGCCGAGGTGTCCCGCAACACGGCAGAGACCAAAATCGTTGTCAAGCTCAACCTCGACGGCACCGGCCAGTCGCGCCTGGCCACCGGCATTGGCTTTTTCGACCACATGCTCGACCAGATCGCCCGCCACGGGCTGATCGACCTGGACATCCACTGCGACGGCGACCTGCACATCGACGGCCACCACACCGTGGAAGACGTGGGCATCACGCTGGGGCAAGCGTTTGCCCAGGCCGTGGGGGATAAAAAAGGCCTGCGCCGTTACGGCCACGCTTATGTGCCACTAGACGAGGCCCTGAGCCGCGTCGTGGTGGACTTTTCCGGCCGTCCGGGGCTGGAATTTCATGTGCCGTTCAAGGCCGGCGTCATCGGCGCGTTTGACACGCAGCTGGCCTATGAGTTTTTTCAGGGCTTCGCGAACCATGCGTTTGTCACGCTGCACATCGACAATCTGCGCGGTGAAAACGCCCATCACCAGGCCGAAACCGTCTTCAAGGCCTTTGCCCGCGCCCTCCGCATGGCGCTGGAGATTGACCCGCGTGCGGCAGGCGTGATTCCATCGACCAAAGGCTCGCTGTGAGCGTTTTTTAAGTAATTTCGGCCGCTAGCCCAGGTGTTTATTGCCTGTATAGCTCCTTAAAACATAGCAACAATAAATCTTTCCTGATGATCAAAGCAAAAACGGTGGCGGTGGTCGACTACGGCATGGGCAATCTGCGCTCGGTGTCACAGGCCGTGCAGCATGTGGCCGCCGGCAGTGGATTCGACGTCATCGTGACTTCTCGCGTCGAAGACGTGATGGCGGCCGAACGTATCGTGTTGCCCGGCCAGGGCGCCATTGCGGACTGCATGCGCGAACTGCGCGAGTCCGGCCTGCTGCCCGCCGTGCTGCACGCCGCCGCCCACAAGCCGCTGTTTGGCGTGTGCGTTGGCATGCAGATGCTGCTAACGCACAGTGCCGAGGGCCTGCCCGGTGATGGTGGCGCGGGCACTCCCGGCCTGGACCTAATCCCTGGAGAGGTCATCAAGTTTGATCTGGCGGGGCGAACCCAGAGTGACGGCAGCCGCTACAAGGTGCCACAGATGGGCTGGAACCAGGTCCACCAGGCCGAGCCGCGCCACCCGATCTGGGACGGCGTGCCAGATGGCGCGTATTTCTATTTCGTGCACAGTTTCTACGCCCGCCCGTCGGATGCGCGCCACACCGCCGGCTTTGCCGACTACGGCGGCCGCTTTACAGCCGCCGTTGCACGCGATAATATTTTTGCAACACAGTTTCACCCCGAAAAAAGCGCCGACCAGGGCCTCGCCTTGTACCGCAACTTCCTGCACTGGAAGCCTTGATTCGCTGTCAAATGTGCTGACGATTCCCGCTCCGGCGCGCCTGACTTGATCTTGCCGCGCGCCCCTAACCCGTTTTTTTGCTTTTTTTGACTGCCACATGCTACTAATCCCCGCGATTGACCTGAAAGACGGTCACTGCGTTCGCCTTAAACAAGGCGACATGGATCAATCCACCGTGTTCAGCGAAGACCCCGCCGCCATGGCGCGCCGCTGGGTTGACAAGGGCGCCCGGCGCTTGCACCTGGTGGACCTGAACGGCGCTTTTGCGGGCAAGCCCAAAAACGACGCCGCTATTAAAAAAATTCTTGCCGAAGTCGGCCTGGAAATCGACGTGCAGCTTGGTGGCGGCATCCGGGACCTCGACACGATTGAGCGTTACCTCGACGCCGGCTTGCGTTACGTCATTATCGGTACGGCTGCCGTGAAAAACCCCGGTTTCCTGCAAGACGCCTGCACCGCTTTCGGCGGCCACATCATCGTCGGCCTGGACGCTAAGGACGGCATGGTGGCGACTGACGGCTGGAGCAAGATCACCTCCCACAACGTGGTGGACCTGGCCAAGAAGTTCCAGGACTTCGGCGTCGAATCGGTCATCTACACCGACATCGGCCGCGACGGCATGCTGACCGGCATCAACATCGACGCTACCGTCAAACTCGCCCAGGCCCTGACAATCCCGGTGATCGCCTCGGGCGGGCTGTCCAACATGGCCGACATCGACGCGCTGTGCGCCGTCGAAGACGACGGCGTCGAAGGCGTGATTTGCGGGCGCTCCATCTACAGCGGCGATCTTGACTTCGAAGCCGCGCAAGCCCGTGCGGACGAGCTGAACGGCTGACGTTCAAAAAGTTGCCGCCCGCCGCGTGCAACATTGCTCATGCCCTCCACGCCATCCGCTGAATTCATCACCTTCAGGGGCCAGCCTTGCATTCTCCTGCGGTTACCGCAAGGCGACACTGCCGTCATTGCCCTGCACGGCGCGCAGGTGCTGTCGTGGCTCACCGCCGATGGCCGGGAGCGGCTGTACCTGAGCCCTTCGGCGCACTTTGATGGGCATAGCGCCATTCGCGGCGGCGTGCCGCTGTGCTTTCCGCAGTTCAACCAGCGTGTGCTGGCCGGTCAGCCCCTGGCCAAGCACGGGTTTGCGCGCACGCTGCTTTGGACGCTGCAGGGCGAGTCGGTGGTGGGCGATAGCATTAGCGCCACGCTGCTGCTGACCAACAACAGCGCCACCGACTCGGTGTGGCCTCACGCCTTTGCTGCTGAACTGACGGTCAGCCTGCGCCCCGGCATGCTGACCATCGGCTTCGCGGTGCGCAACCTGGACGCCCAACCTTGGCCGTTTGCCTTGGCGCTGCACACGTATCTGCAGGTGGACGACGTGACCTACACCGCGCTGCACGGGCTGCAGGGCCACACGCTGTGGGACGCCGTGACGCACCTCAACCAGCCTGATGGGCGCTCGCAGCAGGCTGAGGCCACGCTGACCTTTTCAGGCGAAACCGATAGGGTTTACGGCGAAGTAACCCACCCCGTAACCGTAACGTACCCAGGCGGCACAGTAGCGCTGAGCCAATCGCCTAGCCTGCCCGAGCTGGTGGTGTGGAACCCCGGCCAGGCGCTGTGCAGCACCCTGCGCGACATGCCTGCTGATGGCTGGCGGCACATGCTCTGTGTTGAAGCCGCCTGCATCGACACGCCTGTGGTACTGGCCCCGGGCCAGCGCTGGAACGGCTGGCAACAGCTCAGCGTCGTGCCAGCGCAATAACCCGCTTTGTCTCTTCTTTTGAACAGCCCACATGCTCGCAAAACGCATCATTCCCTGCCTTGACGTTACCGGTGGCCGCGTCGTCAAAGGCGTCAACTTTACCGAGCTGCGCGACGCAGGCGATCCGGTAGAAATTGCCGCCCGCTACAACGACCAAGGTGCCGACGAGCTGACCTTTCTGGACATTACCGCGACCAGCGACGAGCGCGATGTGATCCTGCACATCATCGAAGCCGTGGCCAGCCAGGTGTTCATTCCCCTGACCGTGGGCGGCGGGGTGCGCACCGTGGACGACGTGCGCCGGCTGCTCAACGCCGGGGCGGACAAAACCAGCTTCAACTCGGCCGCTCTGGCCAACCCGCAGGTGATCGAAGACGCGTCCGCCCGCTACGGCGCGCAGTGCATCGTCGTGGCCATTGACGCCAAGCGCCGCAGCCCGGAGGAGGCTGCTCTGCGCGGGCCCGGCTGGGACGTGTACAGCCATGGCGGCCGCAAAAACACCGGGCTGGACGCGGTGGCCTGGGCCGCCGAGATGGCGCGGCGCGGCGCGGGTGAAATCTTGCTGACCAGCATGGACAAGGACGGCACCAAGTCCGGTTTCGATCTGGCGCTGACCCGTGCCGTGAGCGACGCGGTGAATGTGCCCGTCATCGCGTCCGGCGGTGTCGGCACGCTGGACCACCTGGCCGATGGGGTGCAGCAGGGCGGTGCCGACGCGGTGCTGGCCGCCAGCATTTTTCACTACGGTGAATTCACCGTGCAGCAGGCCAAGCAGCACATGGCGGCGCGCGGTATTCCAGTGCGGCTGTAGGCATTTCCAAG
>JANLUZ010000113.1:0-31297 GCA_031363755.1 Polaromonas sp. | reverse complement strand
CAGCATCCATGCGGGTTTGCCGAGGGCCAGGGGCCCAAAATGTCGAAAAGTGACAAAGATGGGTAAGCAGCGCCTGCAGCGCCAGCTGGCGCAATTCGGGGGCGACGGGCGGCGCGATCATGGCCGGATTGTCGGCGATGGGTAAAGCCGGACGCCACGCGTTGAAGCGGGTAGCTTCCTTACAATCGAACCCTCCTTCCCACCACCCTTTAACGAGGACGCCATGGCCATTTACCAGCTGGACGATTTCAAACCTTCCCTTCACGACACCGCCTGGATTGCCGACAGCGCGCAAGTCATGGGTAATGTGAGCCTCGCCGAGGACTGCAGCGTTTGGTTCGGCGCGGTGATTCGGGGCGACACCGAAACCATCACGATTGGCAAGGGCTCCAACATCCAGGACAACAGCGTGCTGCATGCCGACGTGGGCCTGCCGCTGGTGATCGGCGAGAACGTGACGGTCGGCCATCAGGTCATGCTGCACGGCTGCACGGTCGGCGACAACTCGCTCATCGGCATCCAGGCGGTGGTGCTCAACGGCGCGAAGATCGGCAAGAACTGCCTGGTCGGCGCCGGTTCGCTGGTGACCGAAGGCAAGCAGTTTCCCGACGGCTGCATGATCCTGGGCAGCCCGGCCCGGGCGATTCGCCAGCTTACGCCCGAGCAGATCGAGGGTTTAAAAATGAGCGCCCAGCACTATGTAAGCAATGCTGCTCGGTACAAAACCGGGCTGAAGAAGATCGGCTGAGCGCCTCGCCGTCAGCGTCCCCACACCTCAAGATTGCGGCTCAAAGTGTCAGAACTCCACAAATTCATTTTCGATGGCCTGCCGGTGCGCGGCATGCTGGTCAGGCTGACCGATTCCTGGCAGCAAATCTTGCAGCGCCGACGTGACGCGGGGGGCTACCCCGAGGAGGTGCGCCATCTGCTCGGCGAAATGGCGGCTGCTGGCGTGCTGATGCAGGGCAACATCAAATTTAACGGCGCTCTGGTGCTGCAGATCTTCGGCGATGGCCCCGTCAAGCTTGCTGTGGCCGAGGTGCAGCCGGATCTGACCTTTCGGGCCACGGCCACCGTGACCGCCACGGTCGACCCCGGCATGTCGCTCAGCCAGTTGGTCAACGTCAACAACGAAGGCCGCTGCGCCATCACCCTGGACCCGAAAGACAAATTTCCGGGTCAGCAGCCCTACCAGGGGGTAGTACCCCTGTTTGGTGACAAGCGCGAGAAAATCGAAAGTCTGGCGGAAGTGCTGGAACACTACATGCTGCAAAGCGAGCAGTTGGACACCAAGCTGATTCTGGCGGCCGACGGCAATGTGGCCGCTGGCCTGCTGATCCAGCGCCTGCCTGTGAAAGGGCAGGGCAACCTCGAAGGCCAGATCGACCGCGATGCCAATGAGGACCAGATTGGCGCCAACGAGGACTACGAACGTATCGCGATGCTGGCGTCTACCCTCAAGCGTGAAGAGCTCCTGAGCCTGGACGCCGACACTATTTTGCGGCGCTTATTTTGGGAAGAACCGATCACGCGCTTCGAGGTGCTGGCTCCGAGCTTTGCCTGCAGCTGTTCACGCGAGCGGGTCAGCAATATGCTGCGCGGCCTGGGCGTTGAAGATGTTGAAAGCGTTATCGCCGAGCAGGGCAAGGTCGGTGTGACGTGTGAGTTTTGCGGCGCGCAATACGACTTTGACCCGGTCGATGCCGCGCAAATTTTTACCCATCCCACCCAACAATTGCCACCGGCCGATACCGTGCAGTGAGTCGGGTTCGCGCCTTGGTGTGGTTTCAGGGGGTTGCCTGGCGCCCGCTCAGCAAATTTGTGAGCAGCTTGAATTCACACCCGGCGTCGCCGCACTTGTCGCACGGCCATACCCACGCGGGGAAATTAGGCACTGCCAAGGTGTCGCTTGCCTGGTGATCCGCCGCTAAGAGGCGCGCAATCACCGTTATCGCCTTGTTCACTTGCGACACGAGTGGGCCGTACAGCACCGCATAGGCGACTCCGGTGTGGCCAAGCTGCTGCCGCAGGGAGGCGTCAGCCGCGTGCATAGCGGTATCTTGCCCCGAGGCTTTGTCAAGGCCATTGATGCCGAGCAAAAAATGCACATCGGCGCCCGGCCCGTGGCTGAGCACCACATTCAACGCTGATGCATGCAGAGCGGTCAACAGCTCGGCGGTGTAAGCGGCTTTGGCTGGCTTGTCGGCGCCCCACACGCCTACCGTGAGCGGCGCACCACTGGGGTGCAGCGGCATGTCAGGGGACGATCTGGACAAAAATCTCGTTGGGTTTGACCATGCCCAATTCGCTTCTAGCTTTTTCTTCCACCATCTCCAGGCCTTCTTTCAGGTCGCTTACCTCGGCGGCGAGCTGCTGGTTTTGGCTCTCGGCAGCAGCGTTTTTGCCAACTTGCTCATTCAGGCGGTTTTGCATCGCCTGAACGTTGGGCAAACTGCCGCGACCCCACCATAGTTGCGCCTGAAAAAGCACCAACAGCGTAATCAAAACGGCGGGTACAAGGCGATTCACAGCGAAGAGTGCCGTCGTCGGTGCTGAGGGTGGTGCTGATCGTGAGGCGCGCAGTCGGGCTCAGAATGCGTTCACCGCAGGTTGTAGAACGCGTCCCGGCCCGGATAGGTGGCGATGTCACCCAGATCTTCCTCAATGCGCAGCAGCTGGTTGTACTTCGCTGTGCGGTCCGAGCGCGACAGCGATCCCGTCTTGATCTGCCCCGCATTCGTGCCCACCGCAATGTCGGCAATGGTGGAGTCTTCCGTTTCACCGGAGCGGTGGCTGATGACTGCGGTGTAGCCCGCGCGCTTGGCCATCTCGATGGCGGCAAACGTTTCGGTCAGCGTGCCGATCTGGTTGATTTTGATCAAAATCGAATTGGCCACGCCCTTGTCAATGCCTTCTTTGAGAATCTTGGTGTTGGTCACGAACAGGTCGTCGCCCACCAACTGCACAGTCTTACCTAAGCGGTCGGTCAGGATTTTCCAGCCGTCCCAGTCCCCCTCGGCCATGCCGTCTTCAATGCTGATGATGGGGTACTTGCTCACCCAGGTGGCCAAAATATCAGTCCATTCCTGCGCATTGAGGCTCAAGCCCTCGGCGCCCAGAACGTACTTGCCATCTTTGTAAAACTCGCTGGCAGCACAGTCCAGGCCCAGCGCGATTTGCTCGCCTGCCACAAAACCGGCCTTGTCGATCGCTTCCAGAATCATCTGGATTGCGGCTTCGTGATTGGTGACGTTGGGGGCAAAACCGCCTTCATCGCCGACGGCCACGCTCATGCCCTTGTCGTGAAGAATGGTTTTGAGGGCATGAAACACTTCGGCGCCATAACGCACCGCTTCCCGAAAGCTTGGAGCGCCAATCGGGATGATCATCAGCTCTTGCAGGTCCAAGTTGTTGTTGGCGTGCGCGCCGCCGTTCACCACATTCATCATGGGCACAGGCATCTGCATGGCAGCGCTGCCGCCGAAATAGCGATACAGCGGCAGGCCGGCTTCCTCGGCCGCCGCACGGGCCACGGCCATGCTGACAGCCAACATCGCGTTGGCGCCCAGGCGGGACTTGTTGTCGGTGCCGTCCAGGTCAATCAGCGTGCGGTCCAAAAAGGCTTGTTCGCTGGCGTCCAGCCCCAACACGGCTTCCGAAATCTCGGTATTGATGTGTTCAACGGCCTTCAAAACGCCCTTGCCGCCGTAGCGGGACTTGTCGCCATCGCGCAGCTCGATGGCCTCGCGCGAGCCGGTAGAGGCGCCGGAGGGCACCGCCGCTCGGCCCATCACACCGGACTCCAGCAACACGTCGCACTCGACTGTGGGGTTGCCCCGGCTGTCCAGAATTTCGCGACCCACGATGTCAACAATAGCGCTCATTTATCGGCTTTCAAGTCAAAAAAAGTTATCAGAAGGGTCAAACCGTCGGCCCTCGGGCTGCGAGGGTCAGGCGTTGAAGGCGTTTTCAAGGAAACCGTTTTTCTTGGTCACGCGGTCCAGCTCCAGCAGGGTTTCAAGCAAGGCTTTCATGTGCTTGAGCGGCACCGCGTTGGGGCCGTCGCTCATGGCATTGTTGGGGTCGGGGTGGGTTTCCATGAACAAACCCGCCACACCCACGGCCACCGCTGCACGCGCCAGCACTGGCACCATTTCGCGCTGGCCACCACTGCTGGTGCCCTGTGCATTTCCAGCGCCTGGCAATTGCACCGAATGCGTGGCGTCAAACACCACAGGTGCATGGGTTTCCCGCATGATCGCCAGGCTGCGCATGTCCGACACCAGGTTGTTGTAGCCAAAGCTGGCCCCGCGCTCGCAGGCCATGAATCGGTCTTCGTCGAGCCCGTGTGCCTTGGCGGCAGCGCGGGCTTTGGCGATCACGTTTTTCATGTCACCCGGCGCCAGAAACTGACCTTTTTTGATGTTCACCGGCCGGCCCGATTGGGCTACGGCATTGATGAAGTCAGTTTGGCGGCATAAAAATGCGGGCGTCTGCAGCACATCAACCACCGCCGCGACGGCGTGGATGTCTGTTTCAGAATGCACGTCCGTCAGCAATGACACACCGAGGTCTTTTTTGACCTTTGCCAAAATCTCCAGGCCAGCATGCATGCCAGGGCCGCGAAAAGTGGTGCCGCTGGAGCGGTTGGCTTTGTCGTAACTGGACTTGAAGATGAACGGAATGCCCAGCGCGTGGGTAATCTCTTTCAAAGTGCCTGCCGTATCCATTTGCAGTTGCTCGGATTCAATCACGCAAGGGCCTGCAATCAGAAAAAACGGGTGGTTCAGACCCACCTCAAATCCGCAAAGTTTCATGCTCAGGCCACCGCTTTCAGGGCTTTGGGTTGCAATTCGTCGCTTTTCGGGCTGGCAAGTTGGTGGTCCAGTGTGGCCCGAATGTAGGCGTTGAACAGCGGGTGCCCTGCCCATGGGGTAGATTTAAACTCGGGGTGAAACTGCACGCCGACATACCAGGGGTGAACGCTTTGCGGCAACTCGATGATTTCAGTGAGTTGCTCGCGCTGCGTCAAGGCCGAGATGACCAGACCCGCAGCACGCAGCTGGGGTAGGTAGTTGACGTTGGCTTCATAGCGGTGACGATGGCGTTCGGTGACCACATCGCCATAAATTTCGTGCGCCAGCGTTCCCACTGCGACGTCAGAGCTTTGCGCGCCCAGGCGCATGGTGCCGCCCAAATCTGACTTGGCGTCACGTGTCTTGATGGTGCCGTCGGCGTCTTTCCACTCGGCAATCAGCGCGATCACCGGGTGAGCGCACAGGGGCTCGAACTCGGTGCTGTTGGCGCCCTTCAAACCAGCCACATGGCGAGCAAATTCGATCGTTGCCACCTGCATGCCCAAACAGATCCCAAGGTATGGAATCTTGTTTTCACGAGCGTATTGGGCAGCGCAAATTTTGCCTTCAACACCGCGAATGCCAAAACCGCCGGGGACCAGGATGCCGTCAAACTTGGCCAGCCGTGACACATTGTTGGTGGTGATGCTTTCCGAGTCGATGTATTCGATGACAACCTCGGCGTGGTTTTTCATGCCGGCGTGGCGCAGTGCCTCGTTCAGCGACTTGTAGCTGTCACTCAAATCCACGTACTTGCCCACCATGGCAATGCATACCTGGTTTTTCGGGTGCTCTATTTCATGCACCAGATCGTCCCAGCGCTTGAGGCTGGCGGGTGGCGTGTTCAGGCGCAACTTGTCACAAATGAGGCCGTCCAGGCCTTGCTCGTGCAGCATGCGCGGCACTTTGTAAATCGTGTCCACGTCCCACATGGAGATTACCCCCCACTCGGGCACATTGGAGAATAGCGAGATTTTTTCGCGTTCTTCCTGGGGAATGCGGCGGTCTGCGCGGCACAGCAGCACGTCGGCCTGAATGCCGATTTCTCGCAGCTGTTTGGCGGTGTGCTGGGTGGGCTTGGTTTTGAGCTCGCCAGCGGCTGCGATCCAGGGTACGTAGCTCAGGTGCACGAAGGCGCTGTTGTTGGGCCCCAGGCGCAGGCTCATCTGGCGAACTGCTTCCAGGAAGGGAAGCGACTCGATGTCGCCGACTGTGCCGCCAATCTCGACGATGGCGACGTCTACCGCGTCGGGAGTTTCAAAACCCGCCCCGCGTTTAACGAAGTCCTGAATCTCGTTGGTGACGTGCGGAATAACCTGAACGGTTTTGCCGAGATAGTCGCCACGGCGTTCTTTTTCCAGCACGCTTTTGTAGATTTGCCCGGTCGTGAAGTTGTTGGCTTTCTTCATCCGGGTTTCAATGAAACGTTCGTAATGGCCGAGATCAAGATCGGTTTCGGCGCCATCGTCAGTCACAAAAACTTCGCCGTGCTGGAATGGGGACATGGTGCCCGGGTCCACATTGAGATATGGGTCCAGCTTGATGAGGGTGACTTTAAGGCCGCGCGATTCGAGGATCGCGGCTAAGGAGGCTGAGGCGATTCCCTTGCCGAGGGAAGACACCACACCGCCGGTGACGAAGACAAATTTGGTCATGTCAGTGGCGAACGATGAGTTCGCTGTGGTGGTAAACGTGAATTATACGGGGTGGGCCATGGCTTTTTACAGCCCCCGACCGGGGCCAGCCACGTCTGCTGCAAGGGTGCTGGTACGGGTCGCGTGAACTGATACATTGCCCTGCATGACCTCTCCACTCGGCCTTTTCGCGGATATTGAATTGCCCACTGCAGCTGCCGCACCGGACGTGCCAGAACTGGCTGGAAAACACATCGTTCTCGGATTGTCGGGAGGCATTGCCTGCTACAAGTCAGCCGAACTGTGCAGGGCTTTCATCAAAGCGGGCGCCACGGTGCAGGTGGTAATGACCGAGGCCGCCGCCCAGTTCATCACGCCTGTCACCATGCAGGCGCTCAGCGGGCGTGCGGTGTACACCAGCCAGTGGGACGCACGGGAGGCCAACACCATGGCGCACATCAATTTATCGCGTGAGGCCGACGCCATCGTGATCGCGCCGTGCAGCGCGGACTTCATGGCCAAGCTGGTGCATGGCCGCGCCGACGATCTGCTCAGCCTGATGTGCCTAGCCCGCCCCACGGGCACTGTTCCCCTGCTGTTGGCGCCCGCCATGAACCGGGAGATGTACGCCCACCCGGCGACACAGCGCAATTTGGCCCAGCTGCAAGCTGACGGTGCCACAGTGCTGGGCGTGGGTACCGGCTTTCAGGCCTGCGGTGAAACCGGGGATGGCCGCATGTTGGAGCCCCACCAGCTGCTTGACGACGTCATTGCATTTTTCACGCCCAAGGTCTTGGTGGGTGAACACGTCGTGGTAACAGCTGGGCCGACTTACGAGGCGATTGACCCGGTGCGCGGCATCACCAACCTTTCGAGCGGCAAGATGGGGTTTGCGCTGGCCCGTGCCGCCCGGGACGCGGGTGCTGTTGTCACCTTGATTGCTGGACCGGTGGCGTTGCCGACGCCGCGCGGCGTGACGCGCATTGATGTGAAATCAGCACAAAATATGCTGCAGGCCCTGGATTTAACTGCCTCTAAAGCTACTGTTTTCATAGCAACAGCTGCCGTGGCCGACTGGCGACCGGCAGCCACCGCCAGCCAAAAGATCAAGAAAACCGGCATCGGCGATACGCCGTCGCTGAGCTTTGTTGAAAACCCCGACCTGTTGGCCATGCTGGCACGCAGCCCGCGTGCGCTTAGCGGCGACTTGTTTTGCGTCGGCTTTGCCGCTGAGAGCGAGCATCTGGAGCGCCACGCCACCGACAAGCGCGAGCGCAAGGGCGTGCCCTTGCTGGTCGGTAATCTGGGACCTGCAACTTTTGGTCAAGACGATAACGCCTTGCTGTTAGTGGATGCGCAAGGGGTGCAGGCCATTGATCGCGCACCGAAGCGGGTGTTGGCGCAGCACTTGGTGCGTGAAATCGCCAGCCGGCTGCAACGGTCTTCAGCCCTGGGTGTTGACCAATTTACTGGATTGAAAGTACGAACATGAACGTTGACCTCAAAATTCTCGATCCCCGCATCACTGATCAATTGCCGGCGTACGCCACAGCGGGCAGCGCCGGGTTGGATCTCAGAGCATGTCTGGATGCGCCCGTCCACCTGGCACCTGGGGCCTGCGAATTGTTACCGACAGGTATTGCCCTTCACCTGGGCGATGTCGGCTATGCCGCCATAATTCTGCCGCGCTCTGGCCTGGGTCACAAACAGGGAATTGTTCTGGGCAATCTGGTCGGGTTGATCGACAGCGATTACCAGGGCCAGCTAATGGTTAGTGCCTGGAATCGAAGCAGCGTGCCTTTCACGATTGAGCCCATGACGCGCATTGCGCAGCTGGTGATCGTGCCGGTCGTTCAGGCCACTTTCAACCTGGTATCTGACTTTCCAGCCAGTCAACGCGGCGAGGCTGGTTATGGATCGACCGGGACGATTTGACTGGTAGATGGTCTGTTGCAAGCGGGTGTTTGATCGATGCACTGACAGGCAGAAACCGCCTTTTCCTACAACCGGTAAGCGGCCCACCTGATGTACGAATCAGCCTGCATGGTCGTAAATGACGAATTGGGTGAACTGTATTGAGTCATCTGTCGGCAAGAAGCTATAGCCAATGTCAATAGCTCACCGCGTTGACTCATCAAAACGCCTTTTTCTCTAGACACCAGGAGTGATCAATGATTTATTCAATACCAATTTATTCACAACGGTTTGCGGTACTTTGCACGTCGGCAGCGGCCGTCGTCGCGCTGTCTGCATGCGCTCCGATGAGCCCGCAAGCTGGCGGCTATCCACCAGGCGTTCAGCAGGGCGCATATCCTGCAGCCACTTACCCCGCAGCCACCTATCTGGCAGCCAGTTACCCCGCTCAAAATCAGCAGAGCGCCTACATCGAGTACGGGCGTGTGAACAATATTGAAGTGTTTCAGACGCAGGGCAAGCAGCAAGGTTCTGGCGTGGGCGCTTTGATTGGCGGTGTCGCGGGTGCGGTGGTTGGGCACCAGATTGGCGGTGGTTCGGGCCGCGACGCTGCGACCGTCGTGGGCGCGCTCGGCGGCGCTGTAGCTGGCAATGCAGTTGAGAAAAATCGTGCTGGCGCCATTACGGAATCGTTCCGGATTTCGGTACAGATGGACAACGGTAGTTACCGTTCGTACGACGTTCCTTCCGCAGGGCAGTTGCGAACCGGCGACCGCGTGCGAATTGAAAACGGCCAGCTGTTTCGCATGTAAAGGGTATGAGTGCGCTCTACAGCCCTGAGCTGTACTTTCTGATCGGGAGTTCAGCCCTTTTCTAATGCAGCGTATCGCGGCCGGGCTGGATGGCCTCAAGTTTGAAAAACCCGGTGCCCAATGATCCTGCGCCAACTTCCGGTGCCGTCGCCTCGCGCACCGATTCGATGGTCACGGACAAGCGAATAGCAATACCGGCAAGCGGGTGATTTCCGTCCAGAACGACATGCTCGGGATAAATTTCGGTGACGGTGTACAAAAAAGCAGACGGAATGTCGCGAGAACAACCTGCAGGCAAGGCTGCACCATCGAAGGTCATGCCTTCTTCGGTCTCGGCGGGGAACAGAGCACGCGCTTCCAGGAAAACGCGCGTTTCGTCGTAGTCGCCAAACGCTTGTTCAGGCTCCAGTTGCATGTCAATTTTGTCGCCAGTCACGTGGTTTTGCAGCTTGTCTTCGATGGCGGCAAGCAAATCGTCGCCTCCCACGAGAAACTCTATCGGGTCATCAAGCTCGTCGAGGACTTCGCCCAAGGTGTCTCTCAGCGTCCAGGTTAGGCCAACAACGCATTGCGGGGTAATTTTCATCGGACAATTGTCACATGGACATTGATCAGCCCCAGCGCCTTCTTGGCAACCTCACGCCGACGCAGTTCATGCGTCGACATTGGCAGAAAAAGCCGCTTGTCGTGCGCCAGGCGATCACCGCCGGGCTGCCCGTGATGAGCCGCGCGGCTTTGTTTCGACTAGCAGCGCTTGAGGATGTTGAGTCTCGCCTCATTACACAACAGCGGCGTCACGCCAAATCAGCCGGTGCAGCATCACCAGCGCCGCTGGGTGCACAGTGGGCAATGCAGTCAGGCCCTTTTCCAGCGCGCAGCTTGCCCCCGTTGTCGTTGCCCGCGTGGACGCTGCTGGTGCAGGGCGTTGATTTGCATGATGGGCTGGTACACGAGTTGTTGCAGCAATTTAGATTCATTCCCGATGCTCGGCTTGATGATGTGATGATCTCGTTCGCGACGCCAGAAGGGGGCGTTGGTCCGCACTTCGACAGCTACGACGTTTTTTTGCTGCAGACCAGCGGCCGTCGGCGTTGGCGAATCAGTTGCCAGAAAGACCTGCGGCTGCAGGAAGGTGTGCCTTTGAAGATTTTGCAGAACTTTCAAGCCGACCAGGAGTTTGTTCTAGAGGCGGGTGACATGCTCTACCTGCCGCCGCGCTATGCGCACGATGGCGTGGCAGTGGCTTTGAACGACGACGGTACACCGAGCTCGGATTGCATCACCTGCTCGATCGGTTTTCGGGCGCCAGCCAAGGCCGAACTGGCGGCTGAACTGCTTCACCGAATGGCTGACTTCGATCTTCAAGATGACCATGACGAGGAAGTTGGCGGCAAGTCAGTACTCCACTTGTACAAAGATCCTGACCAAAGTGCCACTACGACACCGGCGGAGTTGCCTGCCAGCCTGAAGAATTTTGCGCACCAGGCCGTTTTGGAAGCGCTGAAAAATCCGCTTGCACTGGCCTGTGTTCTCGGGGAGTACTTAACAGAGCCCAAACCATCGGTATGGTTTGAGGAGTCTGGGCAATCGATGGCGTGGAGCGAAGCGACATGGCTTCAGCTTGATGTGCGAACCCGGATGATGTACGACGCGCAGCATGTCTTCATTAACGGTGAAAGTCACCGGGCCCGCGGCGCTGATGCCAAACTGATGTGGCGACTGGCGGATAACCGTGCGTTGACGCCGAAAGAACTCAAACGCGCGAGCCCTGACGCTGTAAGCCTGTTGACCGATTGGGCCGCCGCGGGCTGGATCCGGGTTCAGAAGCTGGTTTGAACGTATTACACGGTGGGAGGCACTGTTCCTGACGTCTGAAATTTGCGAGGTAAATGACATGAGCGGCACAAATGAATTTCTCGTCGACTCCGGCAAGCCAGCACCCGCCGACTTGCCGGAAGGTCGTTTTTCGGGCCCTGTTGAATTCTCCAATCTTGTACGCGTGGCGCTTGCGGCAGCGGCAGCGCGCGGCTGGAGCGAAATCATTCTCAGTGATCAGGATTTTCAAGACTGGCCTCTGGGTGAGCGCGCAGTGAGCGAGTCGCTTAACGACTGGGCGCGGTCGGGTCGCCGCTTGACGTTGCTTGCTGCAAGCTATGACGAAGTCCATCGCCGACACGCTAGATTCGTTACCTGGCGCCGTACATGGTCACACCTGATCGAGTGCCGTGTTGCCGGAAAAGCTCACGCCGACGACGTTCCTAGCGCACTGTGGTCGCCTGCGTGGGTTTTTCACCGAATTGACCCGGTTCATATGTCCGGTTTTGCAGGCAGCGAAAGCGCTCGGCGAGTGGCCTTGCATGAGCAGCTGGCTGAGCTTGTGTTGAAAAGCTCACCTGGCTTTCCAGCCACAACGTTGGGCCTGTAACGCTGCAATAATCAGCGTGACCGATCCGCGTAGGCAACCGACAGATGCGATGTGTCGTTTCTTTGTATGCAAACGTATGAGGACGCACAATTGAGTTGACTGTAGGTTTTCATTGTTGCAAGACGCAACATATAATTTGAGACTGGGGTGAAAGAGCTTGGGTACTTTCCCCAGTCAAATTTTGACGCGACCGGGCGCCTGCTTATGAGCACGGTCTGTTTTCTTTGACGGTTTCCCAATTTGCTTTTTTCAACATCATTCAAGGATCATCAAAAATGAACAAGTCACTCGTTTTGGCCGCCATCGTTGCATCTATCGCCCTGGCCGCATGCGGTAAAAAAGAAGAGGCGCCAGTGGTTGCCCCAGCACCCGCACCCATGGCTGCACCTGCTGTTGTTGAAGCGGCTTCGGCTGCTTCGAGCGCTGCATCTGCTGCCGCTGGCGCCGCCATGGACGCCGCTTCCGCTGCCTCATCGGCTGCCGTGTCGACCGGCGCTGCCGCCAGTGCTGCTGTGAGCACTGCAGCTGATGCTGCCAAAGCGGCTGGCGATGCTGCCAAGGCTGCCGGTGACGCTGCCAAAGACGCGATGAAGAAGTAATTCTTTGCGCCCATGAAAAAAGCCGCCCTCGGGCGGCTTTTTTCATGGGCATTGCAGGTGCCCAGCACATCAACTGCAGCGGCTGGTCTGATTCGCTGATCTGGCCCGCGCCGCGATCGACATCGCATCAGCGGTTTCTGGCGGTAACGTTCATACTCGAATCGTTGCTAAAAGCGCCACCTCGCCACCAGGAAAACTCATCCATGCCTACCGCCAAGCCACCATCATTGCTGGACACCAGCGCTGCCTTGCCACCGGGGCCAGTACTGGTCATGGGGGCTGGTGCAGTAGGGTGCTATATCGGTGGCTGTTTGCAGGCCGCGGGCGTGCCGGTGATATTTGTTGGCCGACCTCGCGTGCTGGAGGCTTTGTCACTTCACGGGTTGTGTTTGAGTGATCTGCAGGGTGGCAAGACACGGCTGGGTGCTGCATCATTTCGCCTGGCGACCGACATCCCTCCCAACCTGGCACCGTCACTGGTGTTGCTGACTGTCAAGAGCGCAGCAACGGCTGATGCTGCCACTGACCTGTCACGCCTTCCTGCGGGCACGCTGGTGGTTTCCCTCCAAAACGGGATTTCAAATGCGGCGGTAGCACAGGCCGCAGCGCCCGCGCTCTGCGTGGTGCCTGGCATGGTCCCTTACAACATTGCCGAAGTGGCTCCCGGGCATTTTCATCGTGGGACGATGGGCGTGCTCGCGGCACAGGCACATCCGGCGTTGCAGGCGTGGCTGCCCTGGTTCGATCGCGCCCTGATCCCGCTTATCCCTCACGCGGATCTTGTTCCTGTCCAGTGGGGCAAGTTGCTGCTGAACCTCAACAATCCGGTCAATGCGCTTTCGGGTCTGCCGCTGCGCGCTGAACTGCTCGAACGTGGCTACCGGCAAGTGCTGGCCGGATTGATCGACGAGGCTCTGCACGCGTTGCGGCACGCCAATATCGAACCCGCGAGGGTTGCAGCTGTGTCCCCCCGATGGATGCCGACTTTGCTGCGTTTGCCGACACCCTTGTTCCGCGTCTTGGCGGCTCGCATGCTGCGTGTGGACGACAAGGCAAGGTCCAGCATGGCGGACGACCTGGCGTTGGGGCGAGCCACCGAAATCGATGCCTTGTGCGGTGAAGTCATCCGCATGGCGGCCGCACAAGGTCGCCCGGCGCCAATAAACAGTGCGATCACGGCGCTGGTGCGTCGCTGGCCCGACCAGCCACAACGGATGTCACCCCAGGCCCTGCTGTTGGCGCTCGGGCTTAGCACTTAGTGCCCGGTGATGGGAGGCAATGCGTCTGTGTTCCTGCCAGCATTTGTACTAGATTGACAGCCAAGGCGAGCCGCTGGCGGCATCGGCGACCACGATGTCGTCTGCATGACAGCCCAGCGCTGTCGCCATCGCCTGGCGGGCTAGGTCGGGCCGGTTGTTTTGCTCACTGAGGTGAGACGCGACAAGATGTTGAAGCCCGCTGTGCAGTACCGACCGGGCGATGTCAGCGGCAGCGTCGTTTGACAAATGCCCATGCAAGCCGCCCACGCGTTTTTTCAGGAACGCGGGGTAGCTTGATTGCGCCAGAAGTTCGGTGTCGTGATTGCATTCAAGGAACAACGCGTGGCAATGCGCTAATTGCGCCAAAACATGCGGTGTGACGTGGCCCAGATCAGTGAGAACCCCAAGTTTTTTGTTGCCGTCGGTGCAGGTCAGCTGCAAGGGCTCTCTGGCGTCGTGTGGAACCGTGAAGGGGCTGATCTGCAGTGCGCCGAGGTCAATCGTTTGGCCGTCGCTCGCGAGACGAAGGAGGCCGTCCAGATTGGGCGAGCCGATCGCCATGTAGGTGCCATGGCTCATCCAAATTGGAATGCTCAAACGCGTGCACAAAGCGGGCGCGCAGCCAATGTGGTCGCCGTGCTCGTGGGTGATGAAAACGGCGTCGATGTCATCGGGCTGCAAGCCTGCTTCGGCCAGCCGGAGTGTTAGCTGCTTGATGCCTAGCCCGCAATCGACCAAAAGCCGCAGTGGACGGCTGCCGTAATGCACAGACTCAATAAGGGTGGCATTGCCTGTGCTGCCACTGCCCAGACTTTTGAACCTCAAGGGCGCACCGCTACTGCAACATGAAAGAGCTGCCCCAAGTTTGTCAAATCAGGGGCAAGCGTTACGGATATCAGTTGATTACCGCGACGACCGACCAGCCGACCGACGCCACGTTTACTTGAGATCGTCGGCAATGACCTGGACGATCCGTTGTGCGTTGGCGGACGTTTCGGGCGCGCCCTTTTCATTGAGCACCGAGACCACGGTGTTCTCGCCCTGGCTTTTCACGAGAATCCGGTATTTCAGCGGTGCCGGCGTTGGGCTGGCGCCACTGAACAGTTTGCTGAAGAAACCGGGTTCCGCTTTGTTGGAATTGGGTTCAACGTAACGCACAAAGTACGTACCTTGGCTGCGGTCGCGGTCTTCAACGGTGAACCCTGTGCGGTCCAGAGCCAGGCCGACACGGCGCCATGCGCGGTCAAAGTTTTCGTCCATTTCCACAACCGGCTGGTTGTTTACGTTGGCGACCCGCGAGGTCGGGCGCGGAGCACCTGCTGCCACTAGCGCTTTGGACTGCTCTTGCGACACGCCCAGCTTGACCATCATGCGGCGCAGAAATTCGGTTTCGAGCTCCGGGTCTGACGGGCGGGGCTGCCAGACGGTGCCATCCCCTGCGCCACCCTTGGTGCCCCCTGTGACCACTTCAACCAAGCCGCGATGGCTCACGTAAATTTCGGTTCCACCATCAGTGCGGCGCTCTAGTCGCGTTCGAAATTTGTCTCGTTCGCCAGTGGAGTACAGGCTGTCGAACACCTTGCCGATCGCGTTGCGGATGAAGTCCTGCGGCAGTTTGGCGCGGTTTTCGGCGTACTCGGTTTCCATAATGCCGAGATTTTCCTGGTCTTGCGCCAGCAGGAAGCCGCTTTCCAGCCAGAAGTCGCGGACCGGGTTCCACAACTTGTCGGCCGGCCGACTGACGACCAACCAGCGCTGGGTGCCCGAGCGTTCGATGCGCACGTCGCCGACGGCCAACGCAGCGGTGGGGGTGGCCACATTGGTCTGGGCTTGGCCGACCTGGTAGCTGTTGGCAGACACAGCGGTGCCAGGCACGACATAGCGTGTGTCCCGCGACAGCTGGGTGAGGTCCGGTGGCACGTCAAGTGACGGTGCCTTGGTGCCGCCCGCTGTTTTGTAGTCGACCTTTTCGCCTTGCATGACGTCACCGATGGTGGAGCAGCCGCCAAGAAGCGTTGCAGCCAGCAACGTTGCCAGCGCAAGCGCTTGGCCGGGATGGCGCTGGTCGTCGCGCGAAATAACGTCTGAACGGGGGGACATTGTCTTCACAGGGATTCCTTAAAAATCAGGTCACGTCACAGGAGGCGGCTGCTGCGCAAGGTACTTTCCAGCGCGGCTTCATGGGCCGACTCCAGGGGAGTCATTGGCAGTCTAAGCGTGGGGCCGCACAAGCCCATGCGGGCCATGGCCCATTTCACGGGAATCGGATTGGCTTCGACAAACAGGTTTTTATGCAGCGGCAGCAGTTCCATTTGAAGCGCCATGGCGCGTCTGACATCACCCGCCAGCGCGGCCATGCACAGCTCATGCATCTTGCGGGGCGCGACGTTGGCGGTCACACTGATATTGCCCTGGCCGCCGCACAGCATCAGGGCTACAGCCGTCGGGTCGTCTCCGGAATAGACGGCAAAACCGGTGGGCACGTCACGGATCAGCCACTGCGCCCGGTCAATGTTGCCAGTGGCTTCCTTGATGCCAACGATGCCCGGAATTTGCGCCAGCCGCAGCACCGTGGGGTGCAACATATCGGCCACCGAGCGGCCAGGCACGTTGTATAGCACGCAGGGCAAGTCACCAACCGCTTCGGCGATGGCCTTGAAATGAAGGTATTGGCCTTCCTGGGTCGGCTTGTTGTAGTAGGGCACGACCTGCAGCTGGCAGTCCGCACCCACTTGCTGGGCAAATTTAGCCAGCTCAATCGCCTCAGCCGTTGAGTTGGCGCCGCAACCGGCCATGATGGGGATGCGTCGGCCATTGACGACGTTGTGTGGCGCCTTGGCCTGCTCAACCGCGACCCGGATGATTTCGCAGTGCTCGTCCACGGTCATCGTGGGTGACTCGCCGGTGGTGCCCACCACGCCGATGCAGTCCGTGCCTTCTGCAATGTGCCAGTCGACCAAGGCGCGAAGCGTCGCATAGTCGACGCTGGTGTCTTCGTGCAGTGGTGTTGCCAAGGCGACGATGCTGCCAGTAATAGGATTCATGTGTGACCGATTGCGTTGAAGGGGCTGCTCGAAACCGCAGCGTCGTGGTCCGGCCGCCCGGCAACCACACATTCTACTCAGCTGTCAGCAGGGTCAAAGGTGCCCGGCAGCGTCCCTTTGGCCGGTCAATGCGCACGCCGGCCTCACCCGAGCCAGCAGGCCCCGGGCTCAGTTCAGCGGGTAGCGTGCTGGCACCCCCGCTGGACCCTCTCGGACGGCGGTTATCCTTTGGATAAAACGGGATGCGGCCGTACGGTTCGGCGGTTTGAACCCTGTCCGGCCTGCGTCAACACCCTGTTCGAAACCATCTTCAAAGGCGACGATGCGCAGGCCCCTGCAAACGGACAGCAGCTCGCCGGTGGTGAGTAAAAAGTCAGGACGTGAAGGTTTCCCGACAGTTTCATTGCCCTGGGTAAAAGTTTCGTAAATCAACACGCCTTCTGGCGCCAGGCTGGCGAGCAGTGTGCCCAGCAGCGGACGCCACAGGTAGTGGGTGACCACGACAGCGTCAAAGCAGCGGCCGTCAAACGGCCAGGGCCCAGCTTCGATATCGGCCACGACTTTTTCACACCGGCTGGCGGGCAGCTCAATGGCTGCCAGTGCGCTGGCGGACTGATCGACCGCTGTGACCGCGTGGCCTCTCGCATGAAACCAATGCGTGTGCCGACCCCGTCCACAGGCCACATCCAGCACCGTGCCCGCTGGCTTGACCAGAGGCGACCAGCGCTGAACCCAGGCAGACGGCGGTTCGGTGCCATGGGCGTCGTGGGCGTCGTGGGCAGTGCGGGCTGGCGGAGGCGGAGCAAGGGTCAAAATAAAGTTCCTGATGCTATTGAAAATATAGCTACCCAGGCAATAAATACATGGGCTAGGGGCTTAAAAGACTTAAAATTTAGTGCTGATGACCTGCAACAAGCGCCAAAACAGCTGCTGGGCGTGACTTTTCGTTAAAAACAGCCCCAGACCTGGTTGGCAAGCATCAACATGAAGTCGGGCCGCACATACAACCCGAACACGGCCAATAACGCGACCACAGCCAGGACGCCAATGACACCGAAGGCGAGCTTCCTGTGCATATCAAGAAGCCTCTGCCAACTTGGGCCCCGAGCCTGGGCGTGCGATCGGGCCTTCCTGCACCGGCAGGTTGGCGAGACCGGCGACGACGCCCAGCGCAATCGCGATCAGCCACACCACGTTGTAGCTGCCGGTGCGGTCATACAAGTAGCCCCCCAGCCAGACCCCCATGAAAGAGCCCACCTGGTGGCTGAAGAAGACGAAGCCGCTGAGCATCGACAAATGCCGGATACCGAAAATCTGCGCTACCAGCGCATTGGTGGGGGGCACTGTCGACAGCCATAAAAACCCCATGATCGCGGCAAACACGTAGACGCTGGCGGGGCTGATCGGTAGCGCCAGAAACACCGCAATCACCACCGTGCGCGAGAAATAAATCGTCGCCAGAATTTTTCGCTTGGCCATCTTTTGCCCCAGCGCACCGGCTATGTAGGTGCCAAACACATTGAACAGCCCGATTAGCGCCAGCGCGTAGCTGGCAACCTGGGGCGACAACCCCTTGTCCTTGAGATAGCTGGGCATGTGCACGCCAATGAACACGACTTGAAAGCCACACACAAAGTAGCCCACCATCAACAGCTGAAAGCTGGGGTACTTGATCGCCTCACGAAATGCCTCGCCGATGGTCTGGCTGCGTTCGGTGCTGCTGCCCGAGGAAAAGCGGTGTTCGCGCAGCCCCAGTGCCAGTGGCACGATCAGCAGAACTGCTGCCGCCAGCGCGAGCAGTGCCTGCTGCCAGCCCAGCGTGCTGATCAAAAACCCCTCGGTGGGCACCATCAGGAATTGTCCGAATGAGCCCGCAGCGGCAGCAACGCCCATCGCCCACGACCGTTTTTCGGCCGAAATATTGCGTCCGATGACGCCATAAATCACCGCATAGGTGGTGCCCGCTTGCGCTGCACCAATCAGCAAGCCGGCAGTCAGCGTGAACGCCAGGCCCGTGGGCGACAACGCCATGCCCGCAAGCCCCAGCGCGTACAGCACAGCGCCCCCGGCGATCACCCGAAACGCACCGAACCGGTCAGCCACCATGCCAGCGAAAATGCCGAAAACGCCCCACGACAGGTTTTGAACAGCCAGTGCGAACGAAAACGTTCCCCGGCTCCAACCCTGTACCTGGGTGATGGGCTGCAGCCACAGGCCAAATCCGTGGCGTATGCCCATGGACAGCGTGACGATGGCTGCACCGCACACCAGCACTTGGACCATAGACAGCGGGTGGTGCTGTTGAGGGGAATTATTTGTGCAGAGCATTTGTGGACTTTACCGAATTACGCTGGGATGTCGGGTATCGGCCGGTGGTCATCGTTTGTGGTGCGACAAACGCGCCTTTGAACACCTTGCCAGCGTGCAAATTCCGGGCTTTGATTTAGGAGTGCTGGTTATTCGTCCAGTATTTTGAGGGCTCGCACTACAATTACACCAACTCCGAGAACCCCATGGCCGACCCCAACGCTTCCTTTCGCTCCACCGCTGCTTCACCGCCTGAGTACTCCGAAAGCTCGATTCGCGTCTTGAAAGGGCTGGAGCCCGTCAAGCAGCGGCCGGGCATGTACACGCGCACCGACAACCCGCTGCACATCATCCAGGAAGTGCTGGATAACTCGGCCGACGAAGCGCTGGCGGGCCATGGCAAGAAGATCAGGGTCACCCTGCACGCCGACGGCTCAGTCAGTGTCGACGACGATGGCCGCGGCATTCCCTGCGGTATGCACCCTGAAGAAAAGGCGCCCGTGCTCGAACTTGTGTTCACCCGGCTACACGCGGGCGGCAAATTTGACAAGGGCAAAGGCGGTGCTTACAGCTTTTCGGGCGGCTTGCATGGCGTGGGGGTGTCCGTGACCAATGCGCTGTCCAGGCGTCTGGAGGTCACCTCGTACCGCGACGGCATGGTCGCGCGGCTGGTGTTTTCCGGCGGTGACGTGATCGAGCCTCTGCAGCTTCGCAAGGCGGGCGAGTTGGCTAAGGACTTCGGAGGTGGTGAGGCTGGCGCCGCGCCGCGAGATCGGCGTTCTGGCACATCGGTAAGAGCCTGGCCAGACGCCAAATATTTTGAGTCGGCCGTGCTGCCGATGGCAGAGCTCACCCACTTACTGCGCAGCAAAGCCGTGCTGATGCCCGGCGTGACGGTCACGCTGATCAACGAGAAAACCAAAGACACCCAGACCTGGCTGTACAAGGGCGGCCTGCGTGACTACTTGGCACAGACGCTGAACGGCGAGCTGGTCATTCCGATGTTTGAAGGCGAAGGCTTTGCCGATGCCTCCCACGACAGTTTTGCCGAAGGCGAGGGTGCCGGTTGGTGTGTGGCTTTCACGGAAGACGGCCAGCCGGTGCGGGAAAGCTATGTCAATCTGATTCCCACCAGCGCGGGCGGCACGCACGAAAGTGGTTTGCGCGATGGCTTGTTCACCGCTGTCAAAGGCTTCATCGAGCTGCATTCCCTGCTGCCCAAAGGTGTCAAGCTGCTGCCCGAAGATGTGTTTGCACGGGCCAGCTATGTGCTGTCGGCCAAGGTGCTGGACCCTCAGTTTCAGGGCCAGATCAAGGAACGCCTGAATTCCCGTGACGCCGTTCGCCTGGTCTCTAGTTATGTGCGCCCGGCCCTAGAGCTGTGGCTGAATCAGCATGTCGATTACGGCAAAAAGCTCGCCGAGCTGGCGATTCGCGCGGCCCAAACCCGGCAAAAGGCAGGGCAGAAAGTCGAAAAAAGAAAAGGCTCTGGCGTGGCCGTGCTGCCCGGCAAGCTGACCGATTGCGAAAGCAAGGACTTGGCGAACAACGAGGTCTTTCTGGTCGAGGGCGATTCAGCCGGTGGCAGCGCCAAAATGGGCCGCAACAAGGAAAGCCAGGCTATCTTGCCGCTGCGTGGCAAGGTGCTCAACACCTGGGAAGTTGAGCGTGACCGCCTTTTCGCGAACAACGAAATCCATGACATATCGGTCGCGCTCGGCGTTGATCCGCACGGCCCCGCAGACACGCCGGATTTGTCGGGTTTGCGCTACGGAAAAGTCTGTATTTTGAGCGACGCGGACGTGGACGGCTCCCACATCCAGGTTCTGCTGCTGACGCTGTTTTTCAGGCATTTCCCTAAATTGATCGAAGCGGGGCATGTGTATGTGGCGCGCCCTCCGCTGTTTCGCGTTGACGCTCCGGCGCGCGGCAAAAAGCCCGCGTCCAAGGTGTATGCGCTGGATGCCGGTGAGCTGGCTGCGATTCTGGACAAATTACGCAAGGACGGCGTGCGCGAGAACGCCTGGAGCATTAGCCGTTTTAAGGGCCTGGGTGAAATGAACGCCGAGCAGTTGTGGGAAACCACCCTCAACCCGGACACCCGGCGCCTGTTGCCGGTGCAATTGGGCAACCACGATTTCGCCCAGACGGAAAGCCTGATCACCAAACTGATGGGCAAGGGCGAAGCCGCCTCGCGGCGGGAGCTGATGGAGCTGCATGGCGACGCCGTGGAGATCGATATTTAATGCGGCGGCTCAAGCGTTTTTGGTGTGGTTTGATGCATCACTGCCTTCACCTGCCGACGCTTGTCGTTGTGCTGGCAAGCCTGGTGGGCGTGACGGGTGCGCAGGCCGATGTGTGGACCTACGTGGACCCGCAGGGCATGGCGCATTTTTCGACCATGCGTGTCGACGACAGCTATGAAATGTTTTCGCGCGGCAGCGACAGTTTCAGTGTGGGCAACAGCTTTGCCCAAGGCGCGCTGGACTTGGCGGGCGATGCGCATTCACGCGCTGCCGGGGCAGTTGGACGCGATGCAGTCGCGCGTTCTGCGGCCACCGTGCGTCTGCTCGCCTACTTTGATATTTCACCCAATTACAAGACTGTCAAGCACCTCCTGCGCGAGGCCTCGCTCGCACATGGTATTGATTACGAACTGCTTCAGGCGCTGATTGCGACCGAATCGGGGTTTGACGCTCGCGCGGTCTCGCCCAAAGGCGCTGTCGGCCTGATGCAGCTGATCGCGCCAACAGCTGCCCGGTATGGCGTCAAAGCCGATAAAAATTCGCCGATTGAGCAGAAACTCACGGATCCAAAAATCAACATCTCTGCGGGTGCCACTTACCTGCGTGACCTGATTAATATGTTTCCCGGGAAGATTGAATTGGCTATTGCCGCTTATAACGCGGGCGAAGGCGCCGTACAGCGTGCAGGGAACAAAATCCCCAATTACCCAGAAACAAAAAACTACGTCAAAAACGTGATGCAGCTTTACAACCAGCTTCGGGGCTCGCAGCCCACAGCCAGAACGATTGCTGCTGGCGCGAGCGGACGAGTCCGCATGGAAATGCCCGCGCCATCGGGTCGCAGTTCCGGTGTGGCGGTCAACGCCCCGGGCTTGCTGTCGGCGCTGCCAGGTGTTGTCGGCGCGCTGCCGCAAAACTGAGCATGCTCAACCTGTATTTCTACCCCGGTCTCTTCAGTCTGGGTCTGGCCATCGGGGTTCTCTCGCTGGTGCTTCTGCTCAGTCTGATTATTTCCTACGCCTACGAGGAGCGCACCCTGCTGGCGCTGGCGGCTTACCTGGCGTTGATGCTACTGATGCCTGTGGCGCTGGCTCGCACGGGCGTCGGCGAACACCTGGTGCGGCAAACTGTTTTGGTGATGGGTCCCACTGTGGCGGTCATCGCGCAAATATGGCTGATGCGGGGCCGCACGACCGAGGTGGCTTCCAAAATCGTGATGGTGTTGACACTGCTCTGTGGTGTTGCGCTTATGGTGGTGCTGGCGCTTTCCTCGTCCAATCAACTTGACCAGACGGTCTGCTTTGTCTGGTTTGCTTCCATACTGGCTTTTTCAATTCATACCATGGTGAAGTACCGGGCCACGGTCGGCCCCTGGATCTGGTGGTTTTTGGCGGGCACGCTGGCCAGTCTGGGCGTTGCCATCGCGTTTTTGTCGGGCAATGTCGAAGCCGAGCAGGTGTATTGGCCCCAGGTGCTGATGCTTGTGCTGCAGGCGCCCCCCGTGTATCTGGCGCTGGTCTGGCGCAGCCGTTTGCTCAATGAGAGCCGACTCCGGAGTTCGTCGGCCAATGTGACGGACCCGCTGACCGGCTTGTCCACCGGCGCCGTGCTTGTCGAGAGGCTGATGCGGGTGGCTTCGCGGGCAAACAAGACGAACACCGTGAGCGCCCTGTTTTTGATCGAGGTGCAAAACTGGCAAGGGTTGCTGGCTGAACTGGGCGAAGAGTTCAACGAAAAACTGCTGCTGGAGGCCGCTTTGCGGTTGCGCCGGGCAATCGGTGACAACGACCTGGCGGCGCGCGTAAGCGGAGGGCGCTTTGCAGTGGTCGCGCAGGGACTGGCGGGAACGTCCGACATCAATGCACTGGCGACGCGCCTGATGGTCAGTGGCCTGCGAATCGACAGCCCCGTGCTGACAGGTATTGAATTGAAGTTTCGCATCGTCGTGAGCCCGCTTGTGGCTGAGCTGGCCTTTGATCTGAATGCCACCAAGGCCTGGCTGACGCTGCTGACCGACAATTTTAACCACTGGCCCGGCAGCCACCGATCAAGAAACATCCTGCTGGTTACCGCTGAACGAAAAAAAATGGCCCATGCCAGCAGCAGATTGCCGTCTATTGATTCCAATGTCACGTCGGACGCAACGTCCATCCGCTGAACGTGCTGCGCCGGTGTTGGCCACACATGACTCTGGTTTCTAATGCGGCCTGTGCCGGGTGTGCTTGCTGCACGGTGCAGCGCTTTATTCGCTTGTCCTCCTTCACCTTCTTCTCCCCCCAAGCCCTCACTTCACTTGCAGCGCCTATTCCATGGATTTACTGACATCGCCGCCCGCACCTCCCTTACCGCCGGTTGCCTCCGCGCCACCGCCGGCTGACGACGACTCCCTCGCGTCTTACGCCCAGCGGGCCTACCTTGAGTACGCCCTTAGCGTGGTCAAGGGCCGGGCGCTGCCTGATGTGTGCGACGGCCAAAAACCCGTGCAGCGGCGTATTTTGTACAGCATGTCCCGCATGGGTTTGGGTTTTGGTGGCGTCAACGGCGCCAACGGGGCCAAGCCCGTGAAAAGCGCCCGGGTGGTGGGCGATGTGCTGGGCCGCTTTCACCCGCACGGCGACCAGTCGGCTTACGACGCGCTGGTGCGTATGGCGCAGGACTTTTCGCAGCGCTACCCACTGGTCGACGGGCAGGGCAATTTTGGCAGCCGGGACGGCGACGGCGCGGCCGCCATGCGCTACACCGAGGCCCGGCTGGCGCGTATCACCAGCCTGCTGATGGACGAGATTGACGACGGCACTGTCGACTTCGTACCCAACTACGACGGCTCCACGGACGAGCCTCGTCAGCTGCCCGCACGCCTGCCGTTCACGCTGCTCAACGGGGCCAGCGGCATTGCCGTGGGCCTGGCCACTGAGATCCCCAGCCACAACCTGCGCGAAATCGCCGACGCCGGTGTGGCGCTGATCAAAACGCCCACGCTGAGCGACGAGGCGCTGTACACCCTGGTGGCCGGGCCAGACTACCCCGGCGGCGGGCAGATCATCTCCAGCACAGTCGAGATTGCGGCGGCCTACACCACGGGGCGCGGCTCGCTCAAGGTGCGTGCCCGCTGGAAGATCGAAGACCTGGCGCGTGGCCAGTGGCAACTGGTGGTGCAAGAGCTGCCGCCCGGCGTCAGCACCCAGCGGGTGCTGGAAGAAATTGAAGACATCACCAACCCGAAAATCAAGGCGGGCAAAAAAACGCTGAGCCAAGATCAGGTGCAGCTCAAACAAACCGTCCTCAGCGTGCTGGACGTAGTGCGGGACGAGTCCAGCAAAGACGCCGCCGTGCGCCTGGTGTTCGAGCCCAAAACCAGCCGGACCAGCCAGCAGGAGTTGATCACCACGCTGCTGGCGCACACGAGCCTGGAAACGTCGTCGCCTATCAACATGACGATGGTCGGGCTCGACGGGCGGCCCACGCAGAAGTCGCTGCGGCAGATTTTGCTGGAGTGGATCGCCTTCCGGCAGACGACGGTGCAGCGGCGTTCCCAGCATCGGCTGGACAAGGTGCTGGACCGCATCCACATCCTCGAAGGGCGGCAACTGGTGCTGCTCAACATCGACGAGGTGATCGCCATCATTCGGCGCGCTGACGAGCCGAAAGCGGCGCTGATTGCGCGTTTTGGCCTGAGCGACCGGCAGGCCGAAGACATTCTTGAAATCCGCCTGCGCCAGCTGGCCCGGCTTGAAGCCATCAAAATCGAACAGGAGCTGAAAACGCTCAAAGACGAGCAGGCCCGGCTGGAAGAGATCTTGGGTAACCCCACCTCATTGCGGCGTTTGATGGTCAAGGAAATCGAGGCGGACGCCAAACAGTTTGCCGACCCCCGGCGCACGCTGATCCAGGCGGAGAAAAAAGCTGTGCTGGACGTCAAGGTGCTCGACGAAGCCGTCACGGTGGTCGTCAGCAGCAAGGGTTGGATCCGCGCTCGCGGCGGCCAGGGGCATGAAGCCAGCAGCTTTGCCTTCAAGTCGGGCGACGCGCTGTACGGCACCTTCGAGTGCCGCACAGTGGACACCTTGCTGGCCTTTGGCTCGAACGGGCGGGTTTACTCGGTGCCGGTGTCGCTGCTGCCCGGCGCACGCGGTGATGGCCAGCCCATGACCAGCCTGATCGAGCTGGAGCCCGGCACACAAATCCCGTACTACTTCGCGGGGCCAGCCACCTCTGTGTTGTTGCTCAGCAGCACGGGCGGCTACGGTTTCCTGGCCAGCGTGGAGGCCATGACGTCGCGCCACAAGGCCGGTAAGGCGTTTGTGACCTGCGCGCCAGGCGAGTCTCTGTGCCGGCCCTCGCATGTGTCGGGCAGCAGCGCGACCCAAAGTGTTGCTGCGGCCACCCATGTGGCCTGCGCTTCAGTGGGCGGTCGAATCTTGACCTTCGAAATCACGGAGTTGAAGCTGCAGCCCGGCGGTGGACGCGGTTTGATGCTGCTGGATCTGGACGGCACGGACACCCTGGCGGGCGCGGCAGCCTACATCCGCAGTGTGCGCATCGAAGGCGTCGGACGAGGTGGCAAGCCGCGAGAGGAGACGCTGGAAATTCGCAGCCTGAACAACGCCAAGGCAGCGCGCGGGCGCAAAGGCAAGGCGGCTGATCTCGGGTTCAAGCCTGCCAGCATCACGCGCGTGGAGTGAGCGCGTGGCCTAGTGCGCTTCAGGGTCTGAAAAGCGGGTGTGAACCGCCTGGCAAGTTTCGTCGGGGCTTAAAAGGGCTAAAAAAGCCACTTTTAAGCATTAAAAGTGGCTCACACCCAGGTTTATACTGCCTGAGTAGCTATTGTATTGATAGCGCTTGTGATATCAGCCAGCGCGGCAGAGTCCGCGCTATTCGACTTCGGCAATCATCTCGATTTCAACGCAGGCACCCATGGGAATCTGAGCCACACCAAAGGCGGATCGGGCGTGCTTGCCGGCGTCGCCAAACACCTCGACCAGCAACTCGCTGGCGCCGTTGGTGACCAAGTGGTGCTCGGTGAAGTCCGCTGTGGAGTTGACCAGGCTCATCAGCTTGACGATACGCTTGACGCGGCTCAAGTCGCCCACGGCGGCCTGCAGCGTGCCCATCAGGTCGATGGCAATGGCGCGGGCGGCGAGCTTGCCTTCCGCAGTGGTAACGTTTTTACCCAGCTGTCCGACGATCACAGCCCCGTTTTTTTTGGCCAGGTGGCCACTCAAAAACACCAGGTTGCCTGTTTGTACAAAGGGCAGATAGGCGGCGGCCGGGGCGCTGACGACGGGCAAGGTGATGTTCAGGGCGGCGAGTTTGTCGTTGATGCTTGGGGGGATAGATGGCGTCATGAAGGTCTCTTGGTGTGAAAAGGTTGAAGCTCCGGCAAGAAGCAGGTAATAGGCTGCGATTCTAAGTCAATTAAGCTGCTAGTCCAGGCGTTTATTGCCTGGACAGCTATATAAAGTATAGCGGCTACCGGGCGGCGTTGACATCGTCCCGCAGTGGCTCGACGGTGACTGCAACGTCCAGAATATGCCGCGCGCCGCCACGGATAACGCCGCGCATCGGGGAAACGTCCAGAAAATCCCGCCCGGTGGCCACCGTGACATAGTCTTCGCCAGGCATGCGGTTGTTGGTCGGGTCAAAGTCCAGCCACTGGCCGGTGCCGGGTGTGTCCCCCGGGCAATAGACCGACGCCCAGGCATGAGAAGCGTCGCAGCCGATCAGACGGGCTTGGCCTGGCGGCGGGTTGGTCAGCATGTAGCCGCTGACATAGCGGGCGGGCAGGCCCTGCGCCCGGCAGCAGGCCACCATGATGTGGGCGAAGTCCTGGCACACGCCCTTGCCCTGCTGCAGTGCGCTGAGGGCTGGCGTGTTGACGTGGGTGCTTTCGCTTTCGTAGGTCATCGTGTCGTGGATGCGGCTCATCAACAGCCTTGCAGCGTCGAGCAGCGGCTGCCCGGACACGAAGCAGGGCCGGGCGAATTCGACAAACGCCTCGTCGCGAGGGATGTAGGGCGAAGCAAACAAAAATTCGGACGCGCTGTCGTAAGCGACGCCTGCGCGGTAGCGAAACTGTTCACGCACCAGCTCCCAGCGCAGCCCGCCCTGTTCGGCCCGGTCTGATGCATCGGCGTTGCCACGGCCGGTTTGCACCAGGCTGTCGGATGTGACAGTGAGCTCGCTATGAGATGACTGCAAGGAGAAATAGGTGCGCACGTTGCCCCAACCATCTTTGGATTCGTGCAGTTGCACGGGTGCCGGGTTCACGTTCAGCGCATAGCGAAGCAAGGTTTGCCCATGGCTGTTGCCCGGCTTGAGCACCACGACATGGTGTGCGTTTTCAACCGATGGCGAGTAGCGATAACGGGTTTCGTGAACGACGTGCAGCAGCATACTCAGGCCCCCAGGCTGTGGCTGCCTGCGCTGGCAGCATGGGTGAAATACTGGCGGCTCAGGGCGTTGGACAGCTCCAACACTTCCTGGCTGCAGGTGGCCAGCAGCATGTTGATGCGGTCGCAGCGTTGTTCGCGTTCCAGGGCCAGCTGCGTGTCGCTGGGCGGGGTGTTCTCCAGCGGCGACGTCATGCCAGCTGCGGAGTTGCTTGAGGGCAGTTGGCGTGCCCCGGCGGGCAGCTGCGCTGACCACAGCGTCTCGAGTGTCCAGGTGTCGGGGTCTGGCAGGTTGGCCAAAAACGCAGGCGGCTGGCCGTCCGGCGCGCCTGCCAGTTTGGTCAGCCGACGGCGCAACGTTTGCAGCGCCCAGCCCAGTGAACGCGGGTTGTCGCGGTCCAGCATCAGCAGGTCTAGCAGCGCTGACACGTCGCGTTGCTGCTGGTATTGGGCGTTGAAGGTGATGGTGCTGTCGAACAGCGACAGGATTGCCGCAAAGCCGCCTTCGTCAAACACGGCGCCCGTGTCAAAGCCTCGCCTGAGCGCAGCGGCCAGCATTTGCAGCCGTTCGATCAGGCGGCCAGCGCTGAGCAGACGCCAGCCGTCGTCGCGTGTCATGCGGTCGGTTTGCGCACCCGTCATGGCGGCCAGATGGCCGCTGACGAATTCCAGCGCCTTGAGGGCCCCGACGGATGAATAGTCGGGCGCTGCTTTGTCGTGGTCGGCCGGTGCACCATCGGTGGCTGAGGCGTCACCGGCGCTGAACTCGCCACTGTGTTCAAAAAAGTTGGCCTCGGTGCGAACAATCACCTGCCATTGGTCTTGTGACAGCCGTTCGCGC
This sequence comes from Polaromonas sp., assembly GCA_031363755.1. Taxonomy (GTDB): domain Bacteria; phylum Pseudomonadota; class Gammaproteobacteria; order Burkholderiales; family Burkholderiaceae_C; genus Polaromonas. The sequence continues at coordinate 2,971 of JANLUZ010000113.1, read as the reverse complement.
ACAGCGGAGGCCGCGCTTTTCAAGGCTTGCAGGTTGTAGCCAACGCTGGCCGCCTGCGTGGTGTCGGCCAGGTTGGCGATCAGTGCGCGCTCGAACACCCGCCGCGACTGCGTGGCCGGTGGCACGCTGCCAATCACCAGCGCATTGCCCACCGCCATGCGGCTGAGCCAGTTCAACAGGGGCTGGGAATTTTGATTCTCACCGCCCAGGCACTGTAGCGTGAGCCGGGCCAGACGAACGGCGTTTTCAGCGCGCTCGGTATAGCGCCCGAGCCAGAAGAGGTTTTCGGCGGCACGGCTGGTGACGGGGCGGCGCTGCGGTGCCTCGCTGGCGGGCTCAAACGCCTGACGGGGCGCTGGGCTTTCGTCGGGCGGGTTGAAGGCCGGGGCGGGTGCAAAGCCCGTGGTCGGGGTGGTTGCGGCTTGGGTCTGGCCGTCACCCAGCACCCAGACGTCGGCGCTGCTGCCGCCATGCTGCATGGAGGCGATGTTCTCGTCACGTCCGGCCAGCCGCGCCAGGCCGCCGGGCAAGACCCGCCACGAGCCATGGCCATCGGCCACTGCAAAAACCCGCAGCATGGCCGAGCGTGGCTCCAGTCGCTGGTTCATCCAGGTGGGTGTTTGTGACAGCGGCTGCCATGCCTGCACGGTGTAGTCTTCTCCGCGCCGAAGGATGCGGCCGGCCCATTCATCGAGTGCGCTCTGGCCCAGCGTGTGGCCAATCACCGACTCCATGGTGCTGCCGGGGTAGGTTGGTTTGATCACACAGTGCCGCAGCTGGCTCAGGGCGTCGCGCATCACGGCCTGCTCGCCGCACCACCACGTGGCCAGCGACGGCATGGCCAGCGGTTGCCCCAGCAGGTGCCTGGACAAGGCGGGCAGGAAGCCCTGCAGCGCCGTGGACTCCAGAAACGCCGAGCCGGGTGTGTTGGCCACCATCACGTTGCCTGCGCGAATCACCTGCAGCAGGCCCGGCACACCCAGCGTGGAGTCGGAGCGTAGCTCCAATGGGTCCAGAAATTCATCATCCAGCCGTTTGAGAAGGCCGTGCACGGGCTCCAGACCTTTGAGCGTCTTGAGGTAGAGCCGGTCATTGCGAACCAGCAAATCACTGCCCTCGACAAGCGTCAGGCCAAGGTAACGCGCCAGATAAGCGTGTTCAAAATAGGTTTCGTTGTAGGGGCCGGGTGTCAGCAACACGATGCGGCCGTTGGCTACAGGCGTGAGCGAGCGCATGCTGTCCACCAGCGCGCGGTAGGTGTCGGCCAGCCGCTGCACCTTCATCTTGCGAAACGCTTCTGGAAACAGCAGTGAAATCGTCAGCCGGTTTTCGAGCAGATAGCCCAGACCCGAGGGGGCCTGGGTGCGCTGAGACACCACGGACCATTGCCCATCCGGGCCGTGAGCAATGTCAAACGCAGCAATGTGCAGATACATGCCGCCCGCTGGGCGCACGCCCTGCATGGGGCGCAAATAACCGGGATGGCCATGCACCAGCGCGCTGGGCAGCAGGCCATCGGCCAGCAGGCGCTGGGAGCCATAAATGTCGGCCATGATGCGGTTCAACAGCCGCGCGCGCTGGGCGATGCCCACTTCGATCTTGGCCCAGTCTTCGCCGGACACCATCATTGGAAACAGATCAAGCGACCAGGGGCGCTGCGGCCCGTCGGCGTCCGCGTAGACGTTGTAGGTCACGCCGTTGTCGCGAATCTGGCGCTGCAGGTTGGCGCTGCGGGTGTTTAGGTCATAAAACCCGTCGGTGCCCAAATGGCCGAAGAAGGTGTTCCAGTTGGGCGCCAGTGGCGCGCCGCAATTGGGCGCCTGGGTGGGCGCGCTCGACTCGGGGTACGTTGCCGCGCGCGCAGCATCGGCCTGGGATGCCCCCACGCTAAAGAGCGGTGCCAAGGGCGTCATGGTCGCCATCGGCGCAAGCGCCGCCCCCTGAGACTGGCTTTGCGAGAGGCTGGTGATGGGCCGGGAAGCGGTCGCCGTCGAGGCGGCACCAGTCGTCAGAATCGCGACGGTCGGGTCCGGGGCAATTTGGCTTGAAAGGCGGCCCCGCAGTTCGTCAAAATGGCCCGCTGCTGCTGCAGGCGCCAGTGCCGAAGCCACCTCGGCAGGGCCTTCGAGTTCCAGGTCAGAAAAAAGCTGATCGTGATGATTTTCCACGTGGAATCAGTCGGCAATTGGCATGGAGGCTGTACCGCAGCTAGCGGGGTAGGCGAAAAACCACTGCAAAAAGCCCTTCGCCGCAGAGGCGACGAGAGGTTTTTGTTTTTGGGCTGAGTGCCCACCCCGCTTCAACGCAAATCCAGCGTGAATGGGAACTCGCGGCTTGGCATAGCGGGTGTGACACGCATTTTCCCCGGCGTGTGGCCCATGCGCAAAAAGCGGGTCAGGCGGCGGCTTTCTGCTTCATACGAGTTGACGGGCAGGCTCTCGTAACTCAGGCCGCCCGGGTGGGCAACGTGGTACTGGCAGCCACCCAGCGAGCGTTCCATCCAGGTGTCAACAATGTCAAACGTCAACGGCGCATGCACGCCCACCGAGGGGTGCAGCGCCGACGGCGGGTTCCACGCTTTGTAGCGCACGCCGGCCACAAACTCACCGACGCGGCCAGTGCTTTGCAGCGGCAAGGCGCGGCTATTGACCGTGACCACATAGCGGTTGTCGTTCAGCCCGGTCACATGCACTTCGATGCGCTCCAGTGACGAATCGACGTAGCGCACGGTGCCGCCGGAAGAGCCTTCTTCGCCCATCACATGCCACGGCTCCAGTGCGCCGCGCAATGTCAGTTCGATGCTGTTGGCTTTGACTTGGCCGATCAGCGGGAAGCGGAACTCGAAATGCGGCTCGAACCAGGCCATGTCAAAGCCATAGCCGGCCTCGTTCAGCTCGGTCAACACATCCATGAAGTCCATGCGGATCAGGCTTGGCAGCAAGAAGCGGTCGTGCAGCTCGGTGCCCCAGCG
>JANLUZ010000104.1:0-12097 GCA_031363755.1 Polaromonas sp. | reverse complement strand
GCCCAAGGCTTGAGCTTGCTGGCGTCGGCGCGCAGCACTTGCTGCTTGACCGCCAGAATTTGCGACGGGTGCATAGAAAAGCTGCGCAGCCCCAGGCCCAGCAGCAGGCGCGTCATGGTCACGTCGCCGGCCATTTCGCCGCACACGCTGACGCCTTTGCCCTGGGCGTTGCATTCGGCAATCGTCTCGGCAATCAGCCGCAGCACGGCCGGGTGGCAGGGGTCGTACAAATGCGCCACCGACTCGTCAGCGCGGTCAATAGCCAGCGTGTACTGGATGAGGTCGTTGGTGCCAATCGACAGAAAGTCGAAGTACTTCAAAAACAGCTTGAGCGTGAGCGCAGCCGCCGGAATCTCGATCATTGCGCCGAGCTGCAGCGGGCCGTACGCAATGCCGGCGTTGTCGAGCTGCGCGCGCGCGCGGTCGAGCAACGACAGCGTTTGCCGAATCTCGGAGCCGTGCGCCAGCATGGGGATCAGCAGGTTGACCTGGCCGTGCGCAGCGGCGCGCAAAATCGCACGCAGCTGCGTCAAAAACATGGGTGGGTCGGCCAGGCTCCAACGAATGGCGCGCAAGCCCAGCGCGGGGTTCAGGTGGGTGTCCTGCGCTTTTTCCATGCGGTCGGCGCTGCGGTCCAGCGGCTTGTCAGAGCCGATGTCGACGGTGCGAATCGTCACCGGCAGGCCCTGCATGCCCTCAATGGCGCCCTTGTAGGCGTGATACTGCTCGTCTTCGTCGGGCAACTGGTCGCGGCCCATGAACAAAAACTCACTGCGAAACAGGCCCACACCCACGGCGCCGACCTTGACCGCGCCCAGGGTGTCGCCGGGCAGCTCAATGTTGGCCAGCAGTTCCACCCGCTGGCCGTCAATCGTCAGCGCCGGGGTGTTGATGAGGCGGTTCAGGCGCTCGCGCTCCAGGTCGCCCTGGCGCTTTTTGAAGCCGTATTCCGCCAGGATGATCGGCGACGGATCGACGATGAGCACCCCGGCATCGCCGTCGATGATGACCCAGTCGTCCTGCTCAATCAGCTGGCTGGCACTGCGCGCGCCCACCACCGCCGGAATGTTCATGCTGCGCGCGACTATGGCGGTATGCGACGTCTTGCCGCCCACGTCGGTGGCAAACCCGGCGAACAGGCTTTGCTTGAACTGCAGCATGTCGGCGGGTGAAATGTCGTGCGCAATCAGCACCAGCGGCACGTCCACCGTGTCGTCAAGCAGCAGACCCTGCGCCGGGTTGCGGCCTGAACCAGCCACCACAGCGGGCTGCAGGGGCGACGCGGCGCCGCGCATGGTGCGCAAAATACGCTCGACCACCTGCTCCAGGTCGGCCTTGCGCTCGCGCAGGTACTCGTCTTCCATGTCGTCGAACTGGCGCGCGATGATTTCGTACTGCGTGTTGAGCGCCCACTCGGCGTTGTAGTGGCGCTCGGTGATCCAGTGCTTGACGCCGCTGATCAGCAGCTCGTCTTGCAGCATCAACAATTGCACGTCCAGCAGCGCGGCCAGCTCGGGCGGCGCGTCCTTGGGCAGCTCTTTCTGCACCCGCGTGATTTCCTGAATGACTGCATTGCGCGCGGTGCGCACCCGAAAGATTTCGTTATCGGTCTGGTCAGGCTCAACAAAGTAATGCGCCACATCCGCCCGGCTGGACGCGACCAGCACCGCCCGCCCAATGGCAATGCCACGCGAGACCGCCAGGCCGTGGACAGAAAAGGTCAACTCACTCCCCTTCGCCGAACTTGTTGTTGATCAGAGCCACCAGCGTATCCATCGCCGCCTGCTCGTCGCGCCCGTCGGTTTCCACCACCACGGTGCTGCCCAGCCCGGCGGCCAGCATCATCACGCCCATGATGCTTTTGGCGTTGACGCGGCGCTCGCCCTTGCTCATCCACACCTCACAGGAAAAGCTGCCTGCAAGCTTGGTGAGCTTGGCGGACGCACGGGCGTGCAGACCCAATTTATTGCTGATGCTGATAGTGGTCTGGATCATGGGCTCTGCGGACTTGGTTTTGGGGCGCGGTGATGGCCACCTGCATGACGCCTTGCGCACCGCCGACCAGGGCCCGCGCCACCAGCGCTTCGAGCGCCTCATGGCGGTAAGACACGGCGCGCAGCAGCATCGGCAGGTTCAGGCCGGTAATCAGCCTGGTATTGACACCATCGACCAGCTTTTGCGCGACATTGCAAGGCGTGGCACCAAACAGGTCGACCATCACCAGTGTGGTGGGTGTGCCCAGCTGGGCCAGCATGATACGGGCCTGGGCCAGCGTTTCCTCGGGCGGTGTGTTGGGCTGCACGTCCAGTGCGGCCATGCCGGCGCCGTTGTCTGGGAACACATGCAGCACGCACTGGCGAAGGGCCGACGCCAAAGGCGCATGGGCGATGATAAAAATACCGTTCATTTGGCGCAGATTATCCGCGCTCAGGGTGCCGAAGTTGGCGCCACGCGGGGGCTGCACATCTTTTATCGGAGCCTGACGCTGGAGAAAAACATCTCTTGGGCCTCAAGCGTGGGGGCAGAGGCAAGCATCACCACCTGAAAAACCTGGGTGCCCTGCGCGAAATACAGCGCGTGGCTGTGGATGGCCGAGCCATCGGCACGCTGGCCCAGCGCTTTGACCAGCACGGGCGCAGGTGCGCCTGATGCGCCGGGCACGCGTTGCGACACGCGCTGAATATCGGCCGTGCCTGCCTTGATGCCGGCCAGTGTCACGTTTTGCCACTGGCTCACTACCTCCCCCACGGCGGAAGCAGTGCCGACATCGGCCACCGCCACTGCAAACGTGGCACCGCCCGCATCGCAGCCCCGCACCGTCAACACCGTGGGCACGCCGCCCATGGGCACCGTTTGTTGCGCCACATCGGGCTTGCAGGGCAACAGCAGCGTGAGCGCCGTGTCATCAGGCTGCACATCGCGCCAGTTGAGCGCCGGGCTGCACGCGGCCAGCAGCAACGCCAGTGCGCCGGCAAAGCACCCGGTGGACAAGGTATTTTTCGTCATGGGCTCAAGCATACGACGGGGCGTTGAAGCCAGCGACACCGCAAATGCACTGAAATAGCGCCACCAGGCAGCGGCGATAGCACCAAGATGGGCACAGATTTTGCTCCAACCGTTCGGTGATGACGCTGTTGAGCTTTTAGGCAATTTGCAAAACATGTCCATCCATCGCCCCGCTGCCTGCCCTGTGGCGCATGACAGCGCGCGAACGGGCTCGCCACCTTGGCGGCAGCCTTGAAATTTCAAGCCAAATCGGCCTGGGGTCCAGGTTTTCACTGCATCTGATGCTATGAATTTTGATTTTTCCAGTTACTTCGCCATCCTCCCAAACTACCGATTCCCCGCATGAAAATCCTGATTGGCGACGACCACCGCATCGTGCGTGAAGCCCTCAAGCAGGTGCTGGCCGACGCCCCCGAGATCAACGTGGTGGCCGAGGCAGAAACCGGCCCCGGCGTGCTGCAGCGGGTGGCGGACTGGGGTGGGCACACCGGGCTGGACGCGGTGTTGCTGGACATCGCCCTGCCCGAACGTGATAGCCTGGATGTGTTGCAGGCCTTGAAGAAAACCTGGCCGCTGCTGCCCGTGTTGATGCTGAGCACGTACCCAGAGAACCAGTACGCCGTGCGGTGCATCAAGCTGGGCGCGGCCGGCTACCTGAACAAAAGCGCCCACCCTGACGACATGATTACCGCCGTGCGCAAAGGGGTCAGTGGCGGCATTTACGTGTCTGCCGTGGCAACCGAGGCGCTGGCCAGCGCCATGGGCGGCCACCAGGGCAAGGGCTCGTCACGGGGCGGTACCAAATTTTTGTCATACCGGGAGCACCAAGTGTTCCGCTTGCTGACCGCCGGAAAGTCCGTGGGCGAAATTGGTGCGCAGCTGGGGCTGGCGTCCAACACGGTCATCACCTACCGCCTGCGGATTCTGTAAAAGACGGCCACCAAGAACGACGTTGAGCTGGCGCTGTACGCACAATGCTACGTGAAGTCCAAAGATTTGTAGGGCCAGCATTACAGCGCGTCGGGCCACCCACCGCCAAATGCAGCGGGCGACAGCCAAACCCGGCACGGGCAACGCGCACTGAACCCCGACTTTTTGATTCACATCACAAAAGGAGCCCTTCAATGAACCGCAACGACCTCACCGAAAAAATCATCACCCTCAAGGTGTCCAAAGGCCTCAAGTGGGAAGACGTCGCCAAGAAAGTCGGTTTAGCCAAGGAATGGGTCACCGCCGGTTGCCTGGGCCAGATGACGTTTGACGACAAACAGGCCAAGGTGCTGGGCAAGATCTTCGGCCTGACCACCGAAGAGCAGAAGTGGCTCCAAGTCGTGCCGTACAAAGGCTCGCTGCCTCATGCGGTCCCCACAGACCCGCTGATCTACCGCTGGTACGAAATGGTAAAAGTCCACGGCAACACGATCAAGGAGTTGATCCACGAGGAATTCGGCGACGGCATCATGAGCGCCATCGACTTTTCCAATGGACATCCAGCGCACGGCCGACCCGAAGGGCAACCGCGTCAATGTGCTGCTGTCCGGCAAATTTTTGCCGGACAAGCAATATTGAGCTTGACCGCAACGCCCTGCGGGGCGCCAGCAAACGGCGAGTGCGCCGTAGGATTGCCGTCAAAATAGGGTCATGAACTCCCTTGACGGCATCCGTATTCTTGATTTGTCCCGCGTGCTGGCGGGCCCCTGGTGTACCCAAACTTTGGCCGACCTGGGGGCTGATGTCATCAAGATCGAGCGGCCCGGCACTGGCGACGACACCCGCAGCTGGGGGCCGCCGTTTCTGAAAGATACCGACGGCAACGACACGCCGGAGTCAGCCTACTACCTGGGCGCCAACCGCAATAAGCGTTCGGTCACCTGCGATATTTCCCGGCCGGAGGGTCAAGCACTGATCCGCGAACTGCTCGTGCATTGCGATGTGTTTGTCGAGAACTTCAAGGTCGGCGACATGGCGCGCTATGGCCTGGACTATGCCAGCCTGAAAGCCATCAACCCGCGCCTGGTGTACTGCTCGGTCACGGGTTTTGGCCAAACCGGGCCCTACGCCGCACGGGCCGGTTACGACTACGCCATTCAGGGCATGGGCGGCCTGATGAGCGTGACCGGCGAGCGCGACGATTTGGGAGGTGGTCCCCAAAAAGTAGGCGTGGCCGTGGCCGATTTGATGACCGGCATGTACGCCACCGTCGGCATTCTGGCCGCCCTGCGCCATGCTGAAAAAACAGGCGTTGGCCAGCAGGTCGACATGGCATTGCTCGACACCCAGGTCGCCATGCTCGCCAACCTGGGCGCGAACTATCTGGTCAGTGGCACGGTGCCGGGCCGGGCCGGCAATGCACACCAGAACATCGTGCCCTACCAGGTGTTTGAAGTGGCGAGCCCACCGAATGCCCCGGACGGCAGCAAGGATCACCTGATTCTGGCGGTGGGAAATGACGCGCAGTACGTCAAGTTCTGCACGGTGGCCAACATCCCCGAATTAGGCACCAACCCGCTGTTTGCCAAAAACAGCGACCGCGTGAAAAACCGCGCCCAGCTGGTGCCCATCCTGGAAGCGGTGCTGCGCACCCGTACCAAGGCCGACTGGCTGGCCGCGCTGGAAGCAGCCAAAGTGCCTTGCGGCGCCATCAACAACCTCGCCGAGGTGTTTGCCGACCCCCAGATCACGGCGCGGGGCATGGTCACCGAGTGGGCGCACTCCGTCAAACCGGGTTTGCGGCTGGTCACCAGCCCCATCAAGCTCAGCGCCACGCCGGTGCGCTGTGACCTGCCCCCACCCACGCTGGGCCAACACACAGCCGAAGTCCTGCAATCGGTGCTCGGCTACAGCGACGACACCGTGGCGCGCCTGCAGCGCCAATCGGTGATCTAAAAACTTAATATGCTATTTAATTTATAGCATTACAGGCAGCAAATACCAGGACTAGCAGGGTATTTGATCAATATTCAGGCCTTTCATGCCTGCGGGCGCCCTGCAGGCCTATTTCAACGCCCCGAAGACCTTGCCCAGAATTGCACTGCCGCTGCCGATGGGGTCCTGGCGGATTTTCTTTTCCTCGTCGCCAATGATGGTGTACAGGCCGTCAAGCGACTTGCCGGTTACATACTGCTGGATGTTGGCGTCTTCTTTTTTGACCAGCCCAAAGCCGGATGCCTTGGCCGCGAACTGGTTGTACTGGTTGGCCAGCCCAACCTTTTCCGTGGCCTTGGTGACCACCGGCAAAAACCGTACGCCCAGAGGTTCACGGGTCTTTTCGGCGAAAAAACGGGTGACGGATGTTTCGCCGCCTGTCAGGATTTTTTTCGCATCGTTCACACTCATGTTGCGAACCGCGCTGACCAGCAGGTCTTTGCCCATGGGCACCGCCGCTTCAGCGGCGCGGTTGATCGAGGTCACCAGCTCGTCGATGCGCTTGCCCTGGCCGAAATTTTTCAGCAGCTTTGCCACGTCTTCCAGATAGCCCGGCAGGGGAATGCGAACTTTCGGGTTGCCCAGGAATCCATCAGGCCGGCCCAGCAGGGCGACTGCGGCGGTCGCGCCTTTTTCAAGGGCTGCCTTCAGCCCGGTGCTGGCTTCAGCATTGCTGACACCGCTCAAATCGCCGATCGATAAAGCGTGCGCTTGCTGGTAGGTGGCCAGAATCAGCACGCCCAGCGCACTGGCACCGGCTTGGTTAAACTGTCTGCGACGCATGACAAGGCTCCTTGTGATTAAAAAGATTTCAGTATGCCGCAGGGTGCTAGCCACGACCTTGTGCATCGGTGCCGCGCTGGCGGTGATGGGCTGCAGCGGCAACCAAACTGCGCCCAATTCAACATTTGTGTTGCTCGACAGCAGCAAGCAGACTACGGCCGACTTCAAGGGAAAGGTCACCTTGGTGAATTTCTGGGCCACCAGCTGCGTCACCTGCGTCGCTGAAATGCCGCAGGTCATCTCGACCTACAACAAATACCACGCCAAAGGCTACGACACGGTAGCCGTGGCGATGAGTTACGACCCGCCCAGTTACGTGGTGAACTACGCCAAGTCGCGTGCGCTGCCCTTCAAGGTCGCCATCGACAACACCGGGGCCATTGCCAAAGCGTGGGGCGATGTTCAGCTCACGCCCACCACCTACCTGCTGAACAAGCGCGGCGAGATCGTCAAGCAATACGTCGGGGAGCCCGACTTCGCGGCGCTGCACCAGCTGATTGAAAAACTGCTGGCCGAGGCCTAAGAGATGGGCCAGGCTTCATGGGCCATGCATCGCCAGCGGGGCGCCCGATGACCACCGACAAGCGCTATACCGCAACGGCCATTGGCTTTCACTGGCTGCTGGCGCTGATGATCACCGCATCGTTTGCATTTGGTTTGTACATGGTGGATTTGCCTTTTTCACCGACCCGCGTTCGTCAGTACAACTGGCACAAGTGGGCAGGCATTACCATTCTGGCGCTGTCTGCAATGCGCTTGTTGTGGCGACTTGGTCACCGGCCGCCCACCTTGCCGGGCCACATGCCGGTGTGGCAACAGCGCGCCTCCCACGTGACGCACGGCCTGCTGTACCTGCTTTTTTTCGCGGCACCACTCGCAGGCTGGGCTTACAGCTCGGCGGCTGGCTTTCCAGTCGTTTATTTTGGGCTCTTGCCGTTGCCCGACTGGGTGCCGCGCAACGCCGAGTTAGCCGCCACCCTGAAGCTGGTTCACCGGGTTCTGACGTACAGCCTGGCGGCGCTGGTGGTGCTCCATGTGCTGGCCGCGCTCAAGCACCATGTTCTCGACCGCGACGGCCTGCTGTCGCGCATGAACCTTTTTCGGCAACGCCTCTAGTTGGGGAACTCCACACCATGAAAAAGCCCTTTTTATTCGCCGCCGCTGCGGTCAGCCTGATGATGGCCACCTCAGCCATTGCCCAACAAAAGTTGCTGCCTGCGCAAAGTGAGATTGGCTTCACCATCAAGGAGATGGGCGTTCCTCTCGACGGGAAATTCGGCAAGTTTGACGCAACGCTGGCCTTCGACGCCAAAAAGCCGGAAGCCGGTCAGATCAGCTTTTCCATCGATTTGGGCAGCGCTGTCGTCGGTGACGCGGACACCTCCAAGGAATTGAAAAAGCCGGAGTGGTTCAACCTGGCCAAATTCCCGACCGCCACGTTCACATCCAGCGCCATCCGTCCTACCGGGCCTGGCAAGCTTGACGTGGCCGGTACCCTGACCATCAAAGGCAGCGCCAAGCCTGTCACCGTGCCCGTCACGCTAACACCGGGCGCTGGTGGCGTCACCACAGCCCAAGGCAGCTTCACCCTCAAGCGGATTGACTTCAAAATTGGCGAGGGCGACTGGACGGATGTTTCCATCGTCGCCAACGACGTCATCGTGAAGTTCAAGCTCGCGGTGTCGGGCATCTGATGACCGCAGTTGCAGATCGTCCCGACACGAAAACGCTGCGCGGGTCAACTTAGCCGTCGTATCGCTCTTGCGGACCAGGTTTCAAGCGCGCAGCCTGTTTTTTAACTCTTCTACTGGAGCTCTCTCATGAACAAGACCCTGTTAGCCATCTTGGCCTTTGCTGCGTGTGCTGGTGCCCAAGCACAGTCTGCTGTTTACAAGGTCGACCCCACCCACACGCGGGCCGCCTGGGAAGCCAAACACTTCGGCACTTCCACCAACCGCGGCCAATGGGACAAGACCGACGGCGAAATCACCCTGGACAAAGCCGCCAAATCCGGCAAGGTAGACATCACCATCGACATGGCGTCCATCAATACCGGCATCGCATCGTTCAACGGCCATTTGAAAGGGCCTGATTTTTTCGACGTGGCGAACCACCCTACCGCAAAGTTTGTGGGCGACAAACTCACCTTTGACGGCGATAAAGTCACCCAGGTTGTCGGCAACCTGACGATCCGCGGCAAAACCAACCCGGCGGTGCTGAAGGCAACGTCGTACAACTGCTACGAAAACCCGCGCCTGAAGCGCGAGGTCTGCGGCGGCGATTTCGAAACGGTCATCAAGCGCAGCGCCTACGACGTCAATTGGGGCATTGCCGAGAAATTCACCGCCGATGACATCAAGGTCACCATCCAGGTCGAAGCCATCAAAATGTAAGGGCCGGTGGAACGACAGCCGCTGGCCATGTCTATGCAGCGCGATCGGGACGTCCGCATGGTCAGCGTGTCAACACCGGCGGAGATGGCGCAGGTGCGTGCCATCTTTTCGGAGTACGCGCTTTCACTGGGCGTCAACTTGAGCTTTCAGAACTTTGATGCGGAACTGGACAATCTGCCGGGCGAATACACCGGCGCGCTGGGCGGCCTGCTAAATGCACCGGTTGACGGCATCATCGCGGGTTGTTGTGCGCTGCGGCCGCTGTTCGCCGCCGACCACGTGAATGTCGCTGAAATGAAACGGCCGTATGTCCGCCCTGACTACCGGCGTCTTGGTCGAGGTCGCCTGCTGGCTGAGGCGACCCTTGATTCTGCGCGCGTTGCGGGGTATCACAGCGTGTTGCTGGACACGCTGAATGACATGGAAGCCGCCAGGGCGCTGTATGCGGAACTTGGCTTCTACGACATCTCGTCGTTTTATTACAACCCCGTGCCCGGCGCTCATCACCTGAAAGCCGATTTATAGTCAAAATGGCTTCTGGTCGAGGCGTTTGCTGCCTTCGTTGCTATTTAATCAGTAGCGCGAGCAATTCAGAAACTGCTGGCGCTGATCAATAGGAACAGCCCAAGCGTCTCAGACAGCTCAGCCCTTGGCTTGCGCCAACAGCGTGGCTGCATCGCTGACTTCAAATTTCCCAGCGGCTTCCACGTTGAGCGAAGCCACCTTGCCATCCTTGACCAGCATCGAATAACGGTTGCTGCGCAGACCCATGCCGCGAGCCGTCAAGTCCAGCGTCAGGCCGGTTGCCTGAGCGAACGCCGCACTGCCGTCTGCCAGCATACGAACCCTGCCGTCAGTCTTCTGATCACGCGCCCATGCGCCCATGACGAACGCATCATTGACGCTGACGCACCAGATTTCGTCGACGCCAGCGGCTTTGAGCTCGGCAAAGCTGTCAATGTAACCCGGTACATGCTTGGCCGAGCAGGTAGGTGTGAATGCACCTGGCAGCGCAAACAGGGCAATGGTCTTGCCTGCAGTGGCCTTCGCCACATCCACGGCGTTTGGGCCCAGGCTGCAGCCATTGCCTTCAAATTCAGAAAATTCCATCAGCGTGGTCGCTGGAAGCGTGTCGCCAACTTTGATCATGGGTGCTCCTGTTTGAAAAAAAAAGTGAAACGGAAAAACAAAAACGGCCCACACAGTGAGCCGTTTTTCAAGAATATCGTGCGTGAGCGCGAGTAATCAGTCTTTAAACAATCGCCGCCTTTTGAACCAAACGGGTCACAACCCAGTTCTTGGTCTTGGAGATTGGACGGCTTTCCGTGATTTCGATCATGTCGCCGGTTTTGTACTCGCCCTTTTCGTCATGGGCGTGATACTTACTCGACAGTGACACGATTTTTCCGTACAACTCGTGCTTGACACGGCGTTCCACCAATACCGTGACAGTCTTGGCACGCTTGTCACTTACGACCTTGCCGATCAGCGTGCGCTTCAGAGATTTTTTAACTTCAGCTGTGACTTCAGTCATTATTTAACTCCCTGCTTGGCCACGGTTTCGGCCAGGATGGTCTTGGCACGCGCAATAGCACGACGCGTCGAACGCAATGTAGATGTGTTGTTGAGCTGTTGCGTGGCTTTTTGCATGCGCAAACCGAAGTGAGCCTTTTGCAGCTCTTTGACTTCAGCTTTCAGGCCGTCAACGTCTTTTGTACGCAGTTCAGTCGTATTCATTTTTTCATTCTCCTAATACTGACCTGCTCACTGACCGATCATGCGGGCCACAAAAGTGGTACGCAGTGGCAGCTTGGCGGACGCCAGACGAAAAGCTTCGCGAGCGAGCTCTTCTGGCACACCAACGATTTCGAACACAATCTTACCGGGCTGAATTTCAGCCACGTAATACTCTGGGTTACCTTTACCGTTACCCATGCGAACCTCTGCAGGTTTCTGGGAAATCGGCTTGTCCGGGAAGACACGGATCCAAATACGACCACCACGTTTGACGTGGCGGGAAATCGCGCGACGTGCGGCTTCGATTTGACGGGCCGTCAGGCGGCCACGGTCGGTGCACTTCAGACCAAAATCGCCGAATGCGACCGAGTTACCACGTGTGGCGACTCCGGTGTTACGGCCTTTTTGTTCTTTGCGGTATTTTCTGCGAGCGGGTTGCAGCATTTTTATTCTCCGTTTTTAAGACTGATTACTCAGTCTTGGCACCGTCAGCTGCTGCAGCTGGCGCGGCTTTGCGGACGCGCTTAACGGTGGATTTCGGGTCACCCGAGCCGGTGGTGGCCTCGGCTGGCTTGTCGCTGCCATCAGCAGGCGCCGTGTTCGCGCCCATCGCACCTCGTGCGGGTGGACGTGCGCCAGTGCGCGGAGCGCCACGGTCGGGACGGTCACCAGGACGTGCATCGCGACGTGGTCCACGCGGCTTGCGCTCTTCATCAGGTACTTCAACCATGCGTGCGCCCGGCGAATCACCACGGCCCAGCGTATCGCCTTTATAAACCCAGACCTTCACACCAATCACGCCGTACGTGGTTTTGGCTTCGGACGTGCCGTAGTCGATGTCGGCGCGCAGAGTGTGAAGTGGCACGCGACCTTCGCGGTACCACTCGCAACGTGCGATTTCGATGCCGTTTAGGCGGCCCGACGACATGATCTTGATGCCCTGTGCGCCCAGGCGCATCGCGTTTTGCATGGCGCGTTTCATGGCGCGGCGGAACATGATGCGTTTTTCGAGCTGCTGCGTGATGCTGTCGGCGATCAACTTGGCATCGATTTCGGGCTTGCGCACTTCTTCGATGTTGACCGCAACCGGCACGCCCAACGTGGCGGCCAGTTCTTTCTTCAGCTTCTCGATGTCTTCGCCTTTCTTGCCGATCACCACGCCCGGACGTGCCGAGTAGATGGTGATGCGGGCGTTCTTGGCGGGGCGCTCGATCACGACGCGCGAAACGGCGGCGTTCTTCAGCTTGCCCTTG
>JANLUZ010000073.1:0-15550 GCA_031363755.1 Polaromonas sp. | reverse complement strand
TCAGGCAGCACAAAGGTTGATGCGGACAGCTTGGGCGCCTTGTCTCTGGCCATGCCGGGCTGAAACACCTCCGCCAACGCCGCAAGCTCCGCCGGATCGGGGGGGGTCAAAGGCTCCGGCGGGCTTGTGGGGGTGTCGGGTAGCGCTTGCGCGACAGGGCTGACAGCGCGGGCCACCTGGCCCGCCTCGCCCGAACCGGGGGGCGTGCTCGGCACGCTGGCGACAACATCGTGTAATGCGACCGGGGTAGGCGTTTGGGGGGTCATGGCGCTCCAGAGCGGTTTGGCGGGTACTTTGGCAGTGACGCGGGATGCACTTGGGCTGTGGCGTCGGCCGTTTGCGACAGCTGGCGCCGCAGGCAAACCGCACACAGGCAGCGCGCATTGCCGGTATTGTCACCTGCCGCGCTGCCGGAAACCGGCAGGCCATGCGGCAGGGCGAAGCACCAGCAAGGCAAGTCTGGCGTGGGCGGCGTACTTGGCGGCGTCGCGCCAGGCATCATGGCGCACTCAAATGGGGCACCACACACCGCGCAGGCCGAGTTGGCATAAGGAGCGGTTGTCATGGCGAGCCTTGGGCAGCAGCGAGATCGGTCAGGCGATATTCAACGCTGCAAAAACAGCCGATACACCGGGTTGGCGGACTCGTCAATGTGCGGGTAGCCCAATGCGTCCAAAAACGCCTTAAAGGCCTTGTTGTCGGCCTTGGGCACCTGCAGCCCGACCAGAATGCGTCCGTAGTCGGCGCCCTGGTTGCGGTAATGGAACAGGCTGATGTTCCAGCCGGGTTGCAGGCTGGATAAAAACTTCATCAGCGCGCCTGGCCGCTCGGGGAACTCAAAGCGCAGCAGTCGCTCCTCGCCAGGCAACGCGCTGCGCCCGCCCACCATGTGGCGAATGTGTTCCTTGGCAAGTTCGTCGTGGGTGAGGTCCAGCGCCTCAAAACCATGCCGGGAAAAGTTGGCGGCAATTTTTGTGCTCTCGCCTTTGGCAGTCGTGCTCAAGCCGACAAACACATGGGCGCGGTCGGTGTCGTTCATCCGGTAGTTGAACTCCGTGACCGACCGCGGCCCGCCCGGCAACGCGCCAATCAGTGCGCAAAACCGCTTGAAGCTGCCGCGTTCCTCGGGAATCGTCACCGCGAACAGCGCCTCGCGTTCTTCGCCCACACCGGCGCGCTCGGCCACAAACCGCAGGCGGTCGAAGTTCATGTTCGCGCCGCACAAGATCGCGGCGTAGGTTTCGCCCTTAGTTTTGTGCTGGGCCACATACTGCTTGATGGCCGCCACCGCCAGCGCGCCAGCGGGCTCGACAATGCTGCGGGTGTCGACAAACACGTCCTTGATGGCGGCGCACACGGCGTCGGTGTCAACCGTCATGAACGCATCGACCAGGTCACGGCTGATGCGAAAAGTTTCTTCACCCACGAGCTTGACCGCCGTACCGTCAGAGAACAAGCCCACGTCTGGCAGCGTGACCCGTTTGTTGGCGCTGACCGACTGCATCATGGCGTCAGAATCATTCATCTGCACGCCGATGACTTTGATCTCGGGCCGAAGCGCCTTGATGTAGTTGGCCACGCCGGAGATCAGCCCGCCGCCGCCGATGGCTACAAACACGGCGTCCAGCCGCTGGGAGCCCAGCGTTTGCAACTGGCGCAGGATTTCCATCGCAATCGTGCCCTGGCCCGCGATCACGTCGGGGTCGTCAAACGGGTGGACGAACGTCAGGCCTTGTTTTTTTTGCAACGCGGCGGCGTGCAGGTAGGCGTCAGAGTAGCTGTCGCCGTGCAGCAAAACCTCTGCGCCCCAGCCTTTGACGGCATCAATCTTGACCTGCGGCGTGGTGGTGGGCATCACCACCACCGCGCGGCAGCCCAGCTTTTGGGCGCTGAGTGCCACACCCTGGGCATGGTTACCAGCCGAGGCGCAGATCACGCCTTTCCGTAGCTGTGCGGGCGTCAGGTGCGCCATCTTGTTGTAGGCACCGCGCAATTTGAAACTGAACACCGGTTGGGTGTCTTCCCGCTTGAGCAGCACCGTGTTGCCCAACCGCAAACTCAGCGTTTTGGCGCGCTCGAGCGCGGACTCCACCGCCACGTCGTAGACGCGCGCTGTGAGAATTTTCTTGAGGTAGTCAGCAGGAGACAGCGCCGATGCACCCGGCCTGACGGTCTTTTGGGCGATCGTGTTTGCGCTGGAAGCCCGGGCGCGCGACGCTTTGGCGGCAAGTTTTGGAGAAGTTGTCATGCGCCTGAATGATAAAGGCCAAGAAAAAAGGCCCAAGTCATGCGACTTGGGCCTGTAAATCCACCCTTTGAGGAGGTGGAGGAGACAACTGATGCAAAAATACGAACTATCGTGCTTTTGCTTGTTTGAATTATAGCCAAGTCATGCTGCGCTGCACAATAACGGCGTGAAAAAAGCACGAATTTGGGTCCGGCCTTGGACAGCTCTTCTTGTTTAACCGGCCATCGGGGCCCTTCGCACCACCAATAACCGCGGAATTTTTTATGGAATGCACAGTCAACTGGGTCGGTCCGGCCAGCAACGCGGGCGCCTCGTCAGCGATGAAATTCATCGCGGAAACCGGCAGTGGGCACACTCTGGTAATGGATGGCGCACCCGATGCGGCCAAGCCCGACAATGGCGGCGCTAACCTCGCGCCCCGGCCCATGGAAACGCTGCTGGCCGGCACCGGCGGCTGCACTGCCTATGACGTGGTACTGATTTTGAAACGCGGCCGTCAGGATGTGCGCGGCTGCTCGGTGAAATTGACGTCAGAACGGGCCGACACCGACCCCAAAGTCTTCACCGCCATCCATATGCATTTCACGGTGACAGGCAAGGCGCTGACGGCGTTAACGGTCGAGCGCGCCATTGCCATGAGCCACGACAAATACTGTTCAGCCACCATCATGCTGGGCAAAACGGCCAGCATTACCACCAGCTTTGACATCGTTGAGGGCTGAAAACGCCTCGCTCAACGAGGCTGCGTGCCTGGTGGAGGCTTTTTTAAGCCAAATCGACCGGTAGTCCAGGCGTTTACTGCCTTGGGTGCTATCAAATAAATAGTATTTTCCCGTGGTTCGCCCAGGGGATCAGGCGCCGCCGCCATGGGATGCTTGCTTCCCAAAAGCACTGCCTTCAGACGTAATGGGCCGTGGTGGTCATGACTTTGGCGGAGGCCCGCATCAGGGCGGCCACCGGTGCTGGCAGGGTGGCGGCGCCGCTGCTCTGCGCTTCGGCGGCATGCCGCGCCTCGTCGTCTTTCATTTGCGCCACGATGGCGCGGGACGCGTGGTCGGCGGCGGGAAGGCGCTCCAGGTGCTCGGCCAGATGGCTTTCAACCTGACGCTCGGTTTCCACCACGAAGCCCAGACTGAGCGTGTCACCCAGGCGGCCAGCGATCAACCCGAGCCCAAAGGCGCCTGCGTACCACAGCGGATTGAGCAGCGATGGCCTGGCGCCCAGCTCAGTCAAACGCTCCTGCGTCCAGGCGAGGTGGTCGCCCTCCTCGCGGCTGGCGTCGATGAATTGCTGGCGCAGCACCGGGTCACGCGTGCTCAGTGCCTGGGCCGCATACAGCGCCTGGGCGCAGACTTCTCCGACGTGGTTCACGCGCATCAACGCACCGGAGAGGGCTTTGTCAGGCGCGCTAAGGTTCGTTTTCTCACCGGGCACCGTCGGGCACGGGCGGCTTGCGTGCGGTTTGACGAACAAGGTGCGAAGGGCGCTGTCCAGCGCGATCAAGGCGGTATCGACAGGGGTGTGGCGCAGTGTGTTCATCAGCTAATGTTCGCACAAAGCGCTTTTGCGCATTGGCCTGGGGTCGGCCGTAAAAAAGCCCCAGGGGATATTCCTGGGGCTGGTCGTGTTACGGGTCAGTAAATCGCTCACTCCCGTATCTGATCTGCTTTAAAAGTAGTGGCGAACGCCGAAAGCGACGTTGGTCGAGTCCACGCCAGGTGCGGATGTCACGCCGCCCAGGAAGCCGTTGCCACCTGGGGCTGCCTGGCCCTGGTCCTTATTGCTGAAACGGGTCAACACAAAGTTCAGGTTGGTGCGCTTGGACAAGGCGTAGGTGTATGTCGCGCCGTAGGAGTCGGTGTCGGCGTTCACGGCACGCTTGTCATCGAGACGCGTGAACGCCGTCACGATGGTGTGAGGGCCGAACGTGAATTTGTAGCCAATGTGGTACAGCTTGGCGTCCTGGCGAAACGCAGTGTTGTAGGCGTTCCGAACATCGGGCACCAGCGCTGCGGGCAGCGTGGCGAACAGCGGCGACAGACCGGACGGGTTGTTGTCCTTGATGGTGCCGTACTGACCGTACAACGTGCCCGGACCGACATCGACGTTGGCGCCGAAAATGTTGTTCGTTAACGACTTTTGACCAAATTCGTTGCGCTTTTCATTGTGGCCATAGCCCACGCCAAAACCATTGCCTTTGTACATGGCCATGCCGCCCAGGAATCGATTGGCTTTCGTGCTGCCGGCTGTTTCGCCCGCGCCGTACATCAGGGTGGCGGTCACGCCATTGACCACAATGCCGTACTGCAGCGTGTTGCTCAAGCGAATGTCAAAGGCGGCTGGCAAGGTGGCCACCTGGCCAGCAGACAGGCTTGACTGGGTTTGCGACGCGTCGAACGCTGCGGTAACGATGTAGGCGGGTGTGTACTGACGACCCAGCGTAAAAGCGCCCACAGGCGTGACCAGACCCGCGAACGCCTGGCGATCAAACAAGCGGTTGCCAGTGGGGCCAATGTTCACGCCAAAGCTGTTGGTGGCCAGTCCTGCGTTGATGGCATCGACCGTGCCCGCCGCGCGCGCAGCACCGCCGAGCGCTGTCACCGTGGCGGGTGACAGGCTGGCAACAATGGTGGAGGCGACGCGTGCTGGCAGTTGTGTGCCTGAGTTTGGCGTGTTGCTGACGCCGCCTGTGTCGAGTTCAAGGCGGTTTTCAAGCGTGAAGATGGCTTTGAAACCACCGCCGATATCCTCATTGCCACGCAGGCCAAAGCGCGAACCTTCCATGATGCCGCTGGCCAGCGTGTTGGCGGTGCCATTGCGCAGGCCGCTGACGCGGTTGTAGCCGCCGTCGAGCAGGCCGTAAAGCGTGACGGTGCTTTGAGCCATTGCAGCCGTGCCGCCGAGGGTGCCCAACAAGGCAATAGTGAGTAGTGACAGTTTTTTCATGAGATTTCCAAAGGTAGAAATTTGGCGGCGTGGTGCACCGCAACAAAACGCTAAAAACACAGCTCGCGAAGATAAGGGTTTGAGAAAACCGTGTAAATAACGGGTTAACCCTTAATTTTTAGACGTCCTTGCGAGCCTGTGCGTCAACAATCGGCCTTTTTCAGGCGGGGTTTATGGCCTGGGCTGCCGAAACGATGCTTCTTGCGATTTGCCAGACGGCACGAACGTACGTGCTTTTTTTTACGATGTGTTGTGCGACGGCGACAATTTTGCCTCGCCCAGCGATTGTGAATGTCGGTACACATAGCTTTGCGGGCCAGTTTGTCAACGGACGAAAAAAAACCGCCAAAAGGCGGTTTTTTTGCTGGGCAGATGACGTTCAGAACGTGTGAATCAAGCCAAATGCGAGGCGGTTAGCCTTGTCGTTGCCCACGTTCGTCAGGGTTGGCGCCAGTTCTGTATCGGTGACAGCGCCTGAACCCGCCTTGGCATGGGTGTAAGTGCTGAACAGTGACGTGCGTTTGCTCAGCGCATATTTGCCGATCAGGTAGAACTGCTCAGCCTTGCCGTCTTGCGTCGCAACAACATTCGCGCGGCCAGTGCTTTTCGTGTTGTAGTAGGCAGCAGTCACTGTTGCGGCAGGTGTAATGGCGTAGTCCACACCCACCCCAGCCACTGCGATCTTGCGATTGGAGAGGTCTTGCTTGTTTTGCGCATAGGTGCCTTTGACCGTGAACATGGAATTGATTTCATATTTCACGCCGCCGCCCCACAAGGTCAACTTGTCGGTATTCGCAGCATTTTTCAATGTGGCGTAAGCCAAGGCTGCACCAGAGCCGCCCGCGCGGTAATAACCTGAAATGCCTTGGTACGAGCTTTTTGCAGTGCTGCCAGGCTGCTCGCCTGCGGCATACATCAACGCACCGCCAAAAGCGCCGCCGAAGACAGGCGTGAGGTAACGGATGGAATTGTTCTGGCGCAAGGCAGCGCCACCGCCGTTGGTGCCGAAGCTGTTGTAGATTGCGCCCTGGTTCAACGCGCTGAAAGCAACGTTGGGGTTACCGCTGCCGGGATGTGACAGGCCAATAGGATCTGCAAGGCCGATGGAGTCCACACCCAGAATATTCTGGCGACCAAAACTGACGCTACCAAAGCCGCCCGACATGCCAACCAATGCAGCGCGGTCGAACAGCGAGACGCTGGTACCGCCAGCGGTTCCCCCGCCGAAACCCAGACCTGAAGCGCCGGTGTCATTGATCAGCGTGCTTTCAAGGTTGAAGAATGCCTTCTGACCGCCACCGAGGTCTTCACTGCCGCGCATGCCCCAACGCGACGTGGCCAATTGGCCGGCATCCACTCGCGTGACACTTCCTGCGGGCTGCTTGGTCGTGTAGGTCACAGCGGCGTCAATCAGGCCGTAGAGCGTGACGGTGCTTTGGGCCATGACTGATGCGGACACCAGGCTCAATGCGGCCGCAGCCGCGAGGGTTAGTTTTTTCATGTTGTCTCTTGCTTCCGAAGGGTTGTCAGGGGGGTGGGTGAGATCTGCTTTGGTGCGAAGTCCTCAGATAGCAAGATTAGGGCTGTGTGAACTGCTGGTAAATACTGGTAACTCCGAATGTCTCATTTTGCTCACAAGGGATTGCCCGGGGGAGTTGGCGATACCGCTGCGGTCAATCGCGCTCTAACGGCGTGAGCCACACAGTTTCCCAACGAAAAGAAGTGCTGGCCGAACAGTCGCAGTGTGTTTCACAATGACAAAATCGAGGTGTTCTTTCCGGATCGCCAAAAACGGCGTTAAGTTACAAAACTGAAAACACATTTCATTTCGGTGAAAAAACGCGGTTTCAAGGGAACTTTTTTATTGTGGTCCTACCACAACAAGTGTGCTGGTTTACAGGAAATTTGCAGGGGTTTTCCTTTGCGAAACCGATGTCATCTGGTGCAATAGCAACAACTTCCCGAAAGGGGGTTGGTCGTGGTCTCTGGAGGTTCCAACAAACGCATGTTGATTGGTCCCCGCGCCTTGGCCCTATGTTCAACCTTGGAGAAACTCAATGAAAAAGACCCTCATCGCATTTGCAGCCCTTAGCGCAATCGCTGGCATGGCGCAAGCCCAGTCCACCGTGACTTTGTACGGTTTGCTCGATGCTAACGTCGGCGCTACAAAAACCAATGTTTTGGCGAATGGTGTTTATGGCTCACAGCGCAACACCATCGTTGGCTCCGGCGGCCTGAACGGTTCACGTTTCGGCTTCCGCATTACGGAAGACCTCGGCGGCGGCTTGGCTGCTATCGGTAACCTTGAAGGCGGCGTCAATCTTGACACCGGTGCTTCTGGCCAAGGCGCCCTGTTTGGCCGTCAAGCCAACGTTGGCCTGGCCAGCGCTTCGCTCGGTACCCTGACCATCGGTCGCAACAAAACCCCTTACTATGACCTGCACGGCAGTGTTGGCTTGCGTGAGACCGCTTTTGACGCCACCAGCAACACCAACTTTGGTACGGTCGGTAATTACAACCCAGCCGCAATTGCTGCTGCAGGTACCACTGCCGCTACATCGGGGGCACAGAACTCTGCTTACTTGCTGAGCAACCACGGCGCCGCCGCTGGCTCCACGCCTAACGCTGCAACGTGGCTTGGTTTCAATGCCCGTTTGAACAATAGCATTCGCTACACCAGCCCATCGTTCAGCGGCTTCAGCGTTGCTGGTGTCTACGGCTTCGGGGAAGACAAAACCACGAATCAGCGCGCTAGTCAGACCTACGGCGGTACTGCGCAGTACGCCAATGGCCCGATCATGGCTTACCTGGGCTTCCAATCTGACGGCTACGCTCGCGCCGCTGGTGTCGCACGTCAGTCACTCGAGAACGTCCTGGTGGGTGCTTCGTACGATTTCGGCGTTGCCAAAGTCGGCGCTAACTACAACCGCGCTAAGCTCAAGAACGTAACAGCTTCCGGCTTCTTGAATGGAAATGGTTTTGTTAATGGCGTTGCTGGTGGTTCCATCGACCCACAGAAGGAATACGGTTTCTCCGTGTCCGTGCCGTTCGGCGCTACTGTGGTCGAGGCCAACTACGGCCAGTCTAAAGGCGACACGTTGGGCAAGTCCACAGGTTATGGCATCCAAGCTCTGTATTCTTTGAGCAAGCGCACCACGCTGTACACCGGCTTCTCATCAGTTAAAGCCTATGATCGTTTGGCTCAGTTGACGGTCAATGCATTGCCAGGCAGCTCAATCGAGCGCAACCAGTTCTTCGCAGTTGGCGCACGCCACACGTTCTAATCAAAAGCTAGCTTCGACTAGTGTTTGATCAGGCTTAAAAAAGCCGCAGCAGGTTCGCCTGCTGCGGCTTTTTTTTATGCTTTGCCGCAGGAGCCCGGGCCAGCGGTACTATCAATGTGTGCTGTGATTTTTGACAGATTCCCATGAAAGTAGACATGATTTTCAGAACGATGCGGAGGCTGGGTCTGGTTGGGTTGACTGCGGTGCTGATGTTGTTGCTTGCGTCTTGCAGTACGTTTGGACACGGGCTGACCGGCAGTGCTGGAAATCCAGGTAGCGCTGACGGTGCTTCAGTAGGTGATGCTTCGATGAGTACCCTTGCTACCCTCCCCACCCATGCTGGCTTTCCTGGGGTCCAGTTTCTGCCAGTGGCTGGCGTGCCGAGTGCTGCAGATCCCCTGGGGTGGCAGCATTACAAGCTGCCCGGCAAGCAAGCCACAGCGTATGCATTTTCGTCAATTGACCAGCGGCTGACGCTGTCGGCCACGGCGATTTCGTCGGCTAGCATGCTGCGGCAGAACATTAAGGCTTCTGCCGAGGCGCCTCACAAAATCAAGTTTTCATGGAAGGTGCCCGCGCTGATTCGCGGTGCAGATTTGACGGTGCGGGAAACCCACGATTCGCCTGTGCGGGTGGCCTTGGCATTCGCGGGTGATCGCTCGCAGTTTTCGATGAAAAACGCCATGCTGTCCGAATTGGCCTTGGCCCTGACGGGCGAAGACTTGCCCTACGCCACACTGATGTACGTGTGGTGCAACCAGTGCACTCGCGGTGATGTGATCGTCAACCCGCGCACTGACCGTATTCGGGAAATTGTGCTGGAGTCGGGCCCGGAGCACCTTGGCCGGTGGCGAGACTACGAACGGGACATTCGCGCAGACTTCGAACTTGCTTTTGGTGAGGCGCCAGGTGCATTGGTCCATATTGGCCTGATGACCGACACCGACAACACCCGCGAGTCGACTACAGCGTGGTACGGGCCGATTTCGCTGACGCCTTGAGTTGCCCGGGTATCGTCGCAGAAAAATGCTATTTAAATAGGAGCTGAATAGGCAGTAAACGCAAGGGCTAGCGGCATATTTCGCATAAAAACCACTCGCAGCTGCACGATTTACGCGTAGCGCTTGCTGCTCAGGTTGCTCCTCATTTCCTTGAGCAGCGGCTGCAGCCGCACGCCGATGCGCAGCGCCACGCAGGTCGCGACGATGTCGATCACCATCAAATGCAGCAGACGCGACACCATGGGGCTGTAGCGGTCATAGCCTTCAGGGTGGTCAGCCGCCAGGTGAATGTAGCCGTCGTCCTTGTTGGCTCTCGCCTGCTGGGCCATGTTGGCCAGCGGCGAGCCTGTGGCGGTGATGACGATGATGGTGGCGCCGTTTTTGCGGGCGATGCCAGCCGCGTCGATCAGGTCGCGCGTGCGGCCCGAGTTGGAAATCACCATCACACAGTCGCCCGGCCCCAGCAGCGACGCGCTCATCACCTGCATGTGTCCGTCGCTGTAGGCGATGCTGGTGATGCCCAGGCGAAAGAACTTGTGCTGCGCGTCCTGCGCCACGATGCCCGAATTGCCGGCGCCGAAAAACTCAATGCGCTTGCCCGTTTGGTACGCGTTCAGGATGGCGTTGGTGGCTCTTTCTATGGCCTGTGCGCTGGCTTCGTTGCGGTAGCGCAAAAAAGCCGCCACAGTGTTGTCGATCACCTTGACCACCACATCACTGGTCTTGTCGTCAACGTCCACGCTGCGGTGAATGTTGGGCACGCCTTCACTGACACTGCCAGCCAGCTTGAGCTTGAAGTCACTCAGCCCGTCGTAACCCATGCTGCGGCAAAACCGCACGATGGTCGGCTTGCTGACATGGGCGCGTGCGGCCAGCACCGTGATCGGCTGGGTGGCAAAAAGCCGTGCGTCTTCCAGCACCAGCTGCGCCACGCGCTGCTCTGCCGGTGCCAGCGAGGTGATCGAGGCCTTGATGCGCTCTAGCATGCGCCGCTCCAGCAGAAGCCATCACGGGCGATCATCTCTTGCGCTGCCTCAGGGCCGGACGAGCCGGCGGCATAGGGCAGGGGGCCGCGCGGGTCGCTGCGCCAGTGCTCAACGATGGGCTCGACCCAGCGCCAGGCTTCTTCCTGCTCGTCACTGCGCACAAACAGGCTCAGGCGCCCAGCCAGCACGTCGAGCAGCAGGCGCTCGTAAGCGCCCACGCGTTCGGTGCCAAAGCGGTTATCAAAGTCCAGGTCGAGTTGTACCGGGGCCAGCGTGACGCGGCCCTGGGCCGAATCTGCGCCTTGCGCCATCAGGTGCAGCTCCAGCCCGTCTCTGGGCTGCAGGTTGATGACCAGCCGGTTGGCGGTGTCTGGCGCCGCCGGGGATGCGCTGAAGATCGAGTGCGGCGCGGCGCGAAAATTGACCTCGATGTGCGCATCATGTGCCGCCATGCGCTTGCCGGTGCGGATGTAGAACGGCACACCGGCCCAGCGCCAATTGGCAATTTCTACGCGCAGGGCCACAAAGGTTTCAGTCGTGCTGCCGAGTTTGACGCCTTTTTCCTGGGCATACGCTGGCGCGTGCTGACCATGGAGGCGGCCTGCGCTGTACTGGCCCCGCACCACATCACGCGCCAGGCTTTCTGGCGTCCAGGGCTTGAGCGAGCGCAGTACCTTGAGCTTTTCGTCGCGAATCGCATCGGCATGGTCATTGATCGGTGGCTCCATGCCAATGGCGCACAGCAGCTGCAGCGCGTGGTTTTGCACCATGTCGCGCAGCGCCCCCGTGTCGTCGTAGAACGCGCCGCGTTTTTCGATGCCGATTTCCTCGGCAATCGTGATCTGGATGTTGGCAATCGTCTCCCGGCGCCACAGTGGCTCGAATAAAGCGTTGCCAAATCGCAGGGCAAACAGGTTTTGTACCGACGGCTTCCCCAAATAGTGGTCGATGCGGAAAATCTGGTTTTCGGGCAGCACGCGCGACACCGCCTGGTTGATGGCGCGGTTCGACGCCAAATCGTGGCCCAGCGGTTTTTCCAGCACCACGCGGGTGTTGGCCGTGTTGAGCCCGGCCAAGGCGATCTGCTCACACACCGTGGTGAACAGCGTTGGCGCGGTGGCCAGGTACATCACCACCACGTCGGCGCTGCGTTCGCTCAGGCGCGCGGCCAGCTGCTGGTAAGCCGCTGGCATCGACAGGTCCATGCGCAGGTAGCTGAGCGCTGCGGCAAAGCGGCCGAACTCGTCGTCGTTCGGGCGCTTGTCGAGCGCCACGTCATCGAACCGGCTTTTGATCAGCGCACGGTACTGCTCGACGCTTAAGTCCTCACGGGCAACACCGATGATGCGGCCATCGGCGGGCAGCGTGCCGTGGCGGTACGCCTGGAACAGCGCGGGCATGATTTTTCGCCAGGCGAGGTCGCCAGTGCCGCCAAACAGAATCAGGTCAAAACTCATGATGAACCGCTGGGTTGCTCGGCCCGCTGTCGAGGTGTCGTCAGTCACGACACAGTGCAGGGCGAGGGCCGAAAGTTGGTAATTTAGTAACGAATTCTATGGGCATAATCGTAACTTTTGAACGGGGAAAAGTTAACAGCTTTCGCCTCCAGACATCATGAATCAGCTCGAAGCCCTGAAAAAATTCACGACGGTCGTGGCCGACACCGGCGACTTTTTGCAACTGGCGCAGTACCAGCCACAAGACGCCACCACCAATCCGTCGCTGATCCTCAAAGCCGTGCAAAAGCCCGACTACGCGCCGCTTTTGCAAGCGGTGGTTTCCCGTTTTAGGGGGCGAGCGCTGGACGAAGTGATGGACCGTCTGCTGGTGCGATTTGGCTGTGAGATTTTGCAGACCGTGCCGGGTCGGGTGTCGACAGAAGTGGACGCGCGCCTGAGCTTTGACGTCAACGCCACGTTCACCCGCGGCGAGCGCCTCGTCGAGCTCTACCAGGCCGAGGGCATTCACATCGACCGGGTACTGATCAAGGTGGCGGCCACCTGGGAAGGCATCAAGGCCGCCGAAAAGCTGGAGCAGCGCGGCATCCACACCAATTTGACGTTGCTGTTTTCGTTTTGCCAAGCCGTGGCCTGTGGCGACGCGCGGGTGCAGCTGATTTCACCGTTTGTAGGCCGGATTTACGACTGGTACAAAAAGTCGGCAGGCAGCGCATGGGACGAGGCAGCGCATGCCGGGGTCAACGATCCTGGCGTTAAATCGGTCGTGCAAATTTTTAACCACTACAAACATTTCGGCGTGGCCACTGAAGTCATGGGCGCGAGTTTTCGCAACGTCGGCCAGATCACCGCCCTTAGCGGCTGCGACCTGCTGACCATCAGCCCGGAGCTGCTGGGCGCGCTGGCAGCATCCGACGAGCCACTGGCGTCCGCCTTGAATGCGGAGGCTGCGAAGTCGGCAGACCTGCCCGCCATCAACTTCGACGAAGCCGGCTTTCGCTTTGCGCTCAACCAGGACGCCATGGCGACGGAAAAACTGGCGGAAGGCATTCGCGCGTTTGTTCAGGACGCGCAAAAGCTCGAGCAACTGATGCTGGCAGCATGACGTCATCGGTGCGTTGCGACCACACCCCCGCCTGGGCGGCCTTGCAGGTGCGCTACGCTGCGGTAGGTAAAACCTTTGATTTGCGCAGCGCTTTTGCCGAAGATCCCCAGCGCTTCGCAGCCTTCAGCCAGGAAGCGCCGCACATTTTTGCCGACCTGTCCAAGAACCTGCTGGACCGCCCCACCGAGGCCTTGCTCATGCAGCTGGCCGAGCAATGCGGGCTGCAGGCCCACCGCGACGCCATGTTTGCCGGTGACTGCGTGAACAGCACCGAGCAACGTGCCGTGATGCATTTTTTATTGAGAAATCCACCTCTGGCCCAGGATTCAACTGCCTCTGTAGCTACAAATAACATAGCAAGCTTGAGCCAGGAAGTGCATGAAACGCTGGCGGCTATGCTGGCTTATGCCGAGCAGGTTCGCGCCGATGACTGCATCACCGACATTGTGAATATCGGCATTGGCGGGTCTGATCTGGGGCCACAAATGGCGGTGCATGCGCTGGCCGAGTTTGCGGTTAAGGGGCCGGGTGCCAAGCGATTTCACTTCATCTCCAACGTCGATGGTCAGGCGCTGGCGGCGGTGCTGGCGCAGGTCAAACCGGCCAACACACTTTTTTTGATCGCATCAAAAACGTTCACTACTGCCGAGACCATGGCCAATGCCCATGCGGCCAAGCGCTGGTTTGAAGCTGCAGGTGGGCGTGACATTCACCAGCACTTTGCGGCCCTGACAAGCAACGTTGAAGCTGCGGCGGACTTCGGCATCACCACCACGTTTGGATTTTGGGACTGGGTCGGCGGGCGCTATTCGCTGTGGTCTGCCATCGGCCTGCCAATTGCAATGGCGGTGGGCGAATTCGGGTTTAGGGAGTTGCTGCGGGGCGCGCACGAAATGGACGAGCACTTTCGCACCGCACCATTTGCGCAAAATTTGCCCGTACGGCTGGGCCTGCTGGATGTCTGGTATCGCAATTTCCATAGGTTCAGCAGCCGCTGCCTGGCGCCTTACAGCCACGCTTTGCGGCGCTTGCCGGCCTACTTACAGCAGCTTGAGATGGAAAGCAACGGCAAGCGGGTCGACCGCGACGGCCACACGCTGCCGTTTGAAACCTCCCCGGTTTTATGGGGCGAGCCCGGCACCAACGGCCAGCACGCCTACTTTCAAATGCTGCACCAGGGCACGACGGTGGTGCCGGTGGAATTCATCGCCGTGACAAAAACAGCCCACGACTTGCCCGGACAGCACGACATGCTGCTGGCCAACGCGCTGGCCCAGGCGCAAGCATTGATGATGGGTAAATCCGACGCAGGCGGCCACAAACATTTCCCCGGCAACCGGCCGAGCACGTTTTTGCTGATCGAGCAGCTCACACCCGCCCAGCTGGGCGCACTGCTGGCCCTGCAAGAACACCGCGTATTTGTCAGCGGCGCGGTGTGGGGCATCAACAGTTTTGACCAGTGGGGCGTCGAGCTGGGCAAAGTTCTGGCGCAGGACATCGAACCGCGCTTGCACAGTGGCGACACCAGCGGGTTGGATGCTTCCACCGCAGGCTTGCTCAAGCGTTTGCAGGCCGACTGAGTACGTCCTTTGCATTGGCATGAAAAAAGGCCACAGCGCGTGACGCGCTGTGGCCTTTTGGCTTTTGAATCAGCGCAAGGCTGATTCAGGCGGGCATTACATGCCCATGTCGCCCATACCGCCCATGCCGCCACCCATACCGCCTGGCATGCCACCAGCTGCGTCATCTTTTGGTGCTTCGGCAATCATGCACTCGGTCGTCAGCATCAAGCTGGCAACAGACGCTGCGTTTTGCAGAGCCGTACGGGTCACTTTGGTGGGGTCCAGAATGCCCATGTCGATCATATCGCCATAGGTTTCGTTGGCGGCGTTGTAGCCGTAATTACCGGTGCCAGCCATCACAGCAGCCACCACCACAGAAGCTTCGCCGCCGCCGTTGAAGACGATCTCGCGCAGAGGCGCTTCGATGGCCTTGAGCACCAGCTTGATACCGGCGTCTTGGTCAGCGTTGTCGCCTTTGATGTTGCCAGCGGTTTGCTTGGCGCGCAGCAAGGCCACGCCGCCACCGGCCACAATGCCTTCTTCCACCGCAGCGCGCGTAACGTGCAGGGCGTCTTCAACACGGGCTTTTTTCTCTTTCATTTCGACTTCGGTGGCAGCGCCCACCTTGATCACAGCAACACCGCCAGCCAGCTTGGCCACGCGCTCTTGCAGTTTTTCACGGTCGTAGTCGCTGGACGCTTCTTCGATCTGAACGCGCACTTGCTTCACGCGCGCTTCGATGTCAGCAGCCGCACCAGAGCCGTCAATGATGATGGTGTTTTCTTTGCTGACTTCAATACGCTTTGCTTGGCCCAAATCGGCCAGCGTCACTTTTTCAAGCGACATGCCGACTTCTTCTGCGATGACCTTGCCGCCGGTCAGGCAGGCGATGTCTTCCAGCATGGCTTTGCGGCGGTCGCCGAAGCCAGGCGCCTTGACAGCCACCACTTTCAGGATGCCG
>JANLUZ010000069.1:0-3762 GCA_031363755.1 Polaromonas sp. | reverse complement strand
CAAAAAAAACGGCTGAACATAGTGCAGTCGATAATAAAAGCATACGGAATTTCATCAAGGGGTCTTTCTACAATAAGGGATGTTCTCAGAAGTCGCTTCAAGCTCCCCACTCTTACAAAATCTTAACCCCGAGCAGTACGCTGCTGTCACGCTGCCCGCCACCCACGCGCTGATTCTGGCCGGAGCCGGTTCGGGCAAAACCCGGGTGTTGACGACCCGCATCGCCTGGCTGCTGCAAACGGGCCAGGTCTCGCCCGGCGGCATTTTGGCGGTGACTTTCACCAACAAGGCCGCCAAGGAAATGATGGTGCGCCTGCAGGCCATGTTGCCCGTCAACGTACGCGGCATGTGGATCGGCACCTTCCACGGCCTGTGCAACCGCTTTTTGCGGGCCCACTACAAGCTGGCCAGCCTGCCGTCCACGTTTCAGATTCTTGACACGCAAGACCAGCTCTCCAGCATCAGACGGCTGTGCAAACAGTTCAATGTGGACGACGAGCGGTTTCCCCCCAAACAGCTGATGTACTTCATTGCCGGGTGCAAGGAAGATGGTCAGCGGGCCAAAGACCTGGTGGCGCGTGACGAGGAAATGCGCAAAAAAATCGAGATTTACGCGCTGTACGAAGAGCAATGCCAGCGCGAAGGCGTGGTGGACTTTGGCGAGCTCATGCTGCGCAGCTTCGAACTGCTGCGTGACAATGCGCACGTGCGTGAGCACTACCAAAGGCGCTTTCGCCACATCCTTATCGACGAGTTTCAGGACACCAACAAGCTGCAGTACGCCTGGATCAAAATGCTGGCCGGGCAGGGTGCCGGCGGCGATGTGAGCATGCCCGGCGGCTCGGTGGTGGCTGTGGGGGACGACGACCAGAGCATCTATGCGTTTCGGGGCGCGCGCGTCGGCAACATGGCCGACTTTGTGCGGGAGTTCCGGGTCACGCACCAGATCAAGCTGGAGCGCAACTACCGCAGTTTTGGCAACATTCTTGACTCCGCCAACGAACTGATCAGCCACAACAGCAACCGACTGGGTAAAAACCTGCGGACCGAAGCTGGGCCAGGCGAGCCGGTGCGGGTGTACGAGTCGACCAGTGACTTTGCCGAGGCGCAATGGTTTGTCGATGAAGTCAAACAGCTGGTGCGGGACGGCATGGCGCGCAAGGAAATCGCGCTGCTGTACCGCAGCAACGCGCAAAGCCGGGTGATGGAAACCGCGCTGTTCAACGCTGGCGTGCCTTACCGCGTGTATGGCGGCCTGCGTTTTTTTGAGCGGGCCGAAATCAAACACGCGCTGGCCTATTTGCGGTTGCTTGAGAACCCGAACGACGACACCAGCTTCATGCGGGTCGTCAACTTCCCGCCGCG
Organism: Polaromonas sp.; assembly: GCA_031363755.1. Lineage (GTDB taxonomy): Bacteria > Pseudomonadota > Gammaproteobacteria > Burkholderiales > Burkholderiaceae_C > Polaromonas. The sequence continues at coordinate 2,397 of JANLUZ010000069.1, read as the reverse complement.
CGGCATTGGCGCGCGCAGCATTGAACAGCTGCAGGACATCGCCAAAACATCGGGGTGCTCGCTCGGCGATGCCGTCAGCGCGGTACCGGGCAAGGCCGGTGCAAATCTGGGGGCGTTTGTGGCCAAGCTGGACGTGCTGCGTGAGCAAACCAGCGGGCTGACCCTGCGCGAGATCATCGAGCTGGTGCTCGAGCACAGCGGGCTACAAGCGCATTACAAGCTCGAAAAAGAAGGCCAGGACCGGCTGGAAAATTTGGCTGAGCTGGTCAACGCGGCCGAGTCTTTTGTAGGCCAGGAAGGCTTTGGTCGGGATGCGGTGGCTTTGCCGGTGGATGAGCTGGGCCGCAACTTGACCCAATCCCCCGCCAGCCAGGGCTTGGACACCACAACGCTGTTAGATGAGCCATTGCCTGAGTTTCTGGCACCCGACAGCGAGACGGGCGAAACCCTCAGCCCGCTGGTCGCGTTTTTGACGCACGCGGCGCTGGAGTCGGGCGACAACCAGGCCCAGGCCGGGCAAGACGCGGTGCAACTGATGACGGTGCATTCGTCCAAAGGCCTGGAGTTTGACTGCGTGTTCATCAGCGGTCTGGAAGACGGCATTTTCCCGAATGAAAACGCCTTGAGCGATGCGGGCGGCGTGGAGGAAGAACGACGCCTGATGTACGTCGCCATCACCCGCGCCCGCCAGCGCCTGTACCTGAGCCATTCGCAAACCCGCATGCTGCACGGCCAGACGCGCTACAACGTGAAAAGCCGGTTTTACAACGAACTGCCCGACGCCGCGCTGAAGTGGCTCACCCCGAAAAATCAGGGATTCGCCGCTGGGTTGGGTGGAGCTGGCGGCGGCAGTGCATGGGGAAGTGCTCCTAATTCAGGAGCTGCTCAGGCAAGAAAAGCCTGGGCTAGCGGGGTATTTGGCAATAAAAACGGTGATTCGGAGCGTTTCGCCAACCCTGCAGTGCCTGCGCAGCGCGAACAACCCGCGCACGGCCTGAAAACAGGCACCAATGTGTTTCACGCCAAGTTTGGGGAGGGTCGGGTGCAAATGCTGGAAGGCAGCGGAGACGACGCCCGGGCGCAGATCAACTTTACCCGCCACGGGGTGAAGTGGCTGGCCTTGTCGGTGGCAAAACTCACGGTGGTTTGACGGGCACCCAGGTGCCAATCGGGGGCTGCTGAGCAGGCTCAGACGGCTGCGTCGGCGGGCGGTGGTGGCAGTGTTGCAGCGGGCATCTCGAAGCTGCCCTGAAACGTGAAGTACAGCGAGGTAAAGAACATTGCCATCACGAGCAGCGCCACCGGGAACATCGCCACCGTGGCAAACCCAGGGTTGCCCAGCAACACGGCCGCCAGCGTGATGACCACAATGGCCCCGATGAATACACCCATCCACACCAGCGCGTAAACAGCCATCGCCCGCCAGTTGCGCGTGCAGGCCAGCAGACTGAAAAACAGGCTCTTGACCGGCGGCACGCCATGCCAATGCACCAGAGCAGGCGCATGCCAGAACAGCAGAGACAGCGGCGCGTACAGCAGCAGCGTCACCCACATGGCCGCCTGAAAGTCGCCCTGCATCACCAGCTCTTCCGACAGGTGACCGCCAAACAGGTAAAGCCCGGCAAATTGGCCGCCGTCGATCAGCGCGGAAATGCCCATCAATACCCCAAAACTGACCGCGTACAGCGCGCCCAGCACCGCCATGGCCCGCAGCTGCTGGCGGCCCGCACGGAAAGCGCTGATCAGGATGGTGGGCATCGGAAACTTGCCGCGAGAGGCTTCCTGCGTCGCGGCCATCAGGCCCAGTGTGGCCGCCGGAAGCAGCGCCAGCGCCAGTGCGGCGCCGATGAAAGGCACCAGCGTGGCAATGGACAGCAGCGCCATGAACATGAAAAACAAGCCCGACAAGGCCAGCGGCTGTTTGAAAAAAGTGGTGATGCCGCGCATGGCCCAGGTGGCGCCATCACGGGCAGGGACGATATTGAGTTTCATGCGATCAGTCGTTCAGGTCGAAGGTCATGTCGAAGTCAGGCGATTGGAGGTCGTGCAGGGAAAGGGGCAGGTCTGCTCAGCAGGCGAGCACCGGCATCGGTGTCAGGCGCCCCAGCAGCACGCGCTCGAAATGCGTCGGGTCGTGTGCGGTCAGCACGGCAGCTTCTCGCGGCAAATAAAAATCCCACAGGCGCGACAGCCAAAAGCGCAGGGCGCCCGCCCGCAACAGGGCCGGCAACAGTGTGCGCTCGGCCGCTGTCAGGAGTCGTACGGCTTCATAGGCGGCTAAAAAGGCCGCGCTGCGTGCTGCGTTTGGCGCACCGCTGGGCAGGTCCACACACCAGTCGTTCAGACACACGCTGATGTCAAACAGCAGGCTGTCGCAACCTGCAAAGTAAAAGTCGA
>JANLUZ010000065.1:0-37122 GCA_031363755.1 Polaromonas sp. | reverse complement strand
GACTGTAACTACTGCCCCCAGGCCGCCCGCTTCGACACCGGCGTGGAAGCCAGCAAGCTGATGGAATTGGAAGCCGTGATTGACGCGGCCAAACGCGCCCAGGCAGCCGGCGCCACGCGCTTTTGCATGGGCGCTGCCTGGCGCTCGCCCAAAGACCGTGACATTGAAAAAGTTGCCGAGCTGGTGCGCGGCGTGAAAGCGCTGGGTCTGGAGACCTGCGCCACGCTGGGCATGCTGGAAGACGGCCACGCCCAAACCCTGCAAAGCGCCGGGCTGGACTACTACAACCACAACCTGGACAGCGCGCCCGACTTTTACGGCGACATCATCACCACCCGTGACTTCCAGGACCGCCTGGACACCCTGAGCCGCGTGCGCAGCGCGGGCGTCAAGGTGTGCAGCGGCGGCATCGTGGGCATGGGCGAGACCCGCCGCCAGCGCGCCGGCTTGGTGGCCGAGTTGGCGAACCTGTCGCCCTACCCCGAGTCGGTGCCCATCAATAACCTCGTCAAGGTGGAAGGCACACCGCTGGCCAACCAGGCCGACCTGGACCCGTTCGAATTTGTCCGCACCATCGCCGTGGCCCGCATCACCATGCCCACGGCCCGCGTGCGTCTGTCGGCCGGCCGCCAGCAAATGGGCGACGCCATCCAGGCGCTGTGCTTTCTGGCCGGCGCCAACTCGATTTTTTACGGCGACAAACTGCTGACCACCGGCAACCCCGACACCGAAGCCGATGTGAACCTGATGGCGCGGCTGGGCATGAAGGCTGCGGCGCCACAGAACCACTGACCACACCAAGCCCCCAGAAGGACGCGCCATGAACGCCCCCGCCAGCCCCTACGGCACCTTGCCCCCCTCGTCCAACCCCTCCGTGCGCAAGCCGGTCAGCCTGCCGCGCCTGCGTGAAATGCATGCCAACGGTGAAAAAATCACCATGCTGACCGCCTACGACGCCACATTTGCCGCCGTGGCCGACGCAGCGGGGGTCGAGTGCATTCTGGTCGGCGACTCGCTGGGCATGGTGTGCCAGGGCTTGTCCAGCACGGTGGGGGTGACGCTGGACGTCATGCGCCACCACACCGACTGTGTGGCCACGGGCCTGCGCCGGGCGCAAGGTGTGGCCTGGCTGATCAGTGACTTGCCGTTTGGCTCGTACCACGAGTCGAAAGAGCAAGCGCTGCGCAGCGCCGTCACGCTGATGCAGGCGGGCGCGCACATGGTCAAGCTTGAAGGCGGCGGCTGGACCACCGACGTGGTGCATTTCCTGGTCGAACGCGGCATTCCCGTCTGCGCCCACCTGGGCCTGACGCCGCAAACCGTTCACGCCCTGGGCGGCTACCGCGTGCAGGGCAAGTCGGACGAAGCCGCCGCCACACTGCAGCGCGATGCCAAAGCGCTGCAAGACGCCGGGGCCGCCATGCTGGTGCTGGAAATGGTGCCCGCCGCACTGTCGGCCAGCCTGACCCAGACGCTGACCCACTGCGCCACCATCGGCATTGGGGCCGGGGTGGGCACCGCCGGCCAAGTGCTGGTGCTGCACGACATGCTGGGCGTGAACCTGGGCAAGATGGCCAAGTTTGTCCACAACTTCATGCTTGATGAAGGTAACAGCAGCCACAGCATTCGCGGGGCGATGGAGGCTTACGTCAAGGCCGTCAAGGGCCAAACGTTTCCGGACAACGCGCTGCATGCTTGGTGAGCAGGCATCCAGACATCTCTGAGTTTGGTTCTCTCTCTCTCTCTTTCGTACGTGGGAGAGGGAGTCAGCAGCGCTCCACTGAGTTATCAGACATCAACCACCCAGCCATTTCATGCATATCGTCCACACCATCGCCGACCTGCGCCACGCCCTGAAGGGCTTTGAAAAACCCGCCTTTGTACCCACCATGGGCAACCTGCACGACGGCCACATCGCGCTGGTGCAGCAGGCCAAGCCGCTGGGTGACGTCACGGTGTCGAGCATTTTTGTCAATCGCCTGCAGTTTGCCCCGCACGAAGACTTCGACAGCTACCCCCGCACCCTGGACGCCGACGCCCAGCGCCTGGAGGCTGCAGGTTGCAATGTGCTGTTTGCCCCGCGTGAAAAAGACCTGTACCCCGAGCCGCAAACCTTCAAGGTTCACCCTGCTACCGACTTGAGCGACATGCTGGAAGGCCATTTCCGGCCCGGTTTTTTCATTGGCGTGAGTACTGTCGTGCTCAAGTTGTTTTCATGCGTGTTTGCCGGCATGCCCGCAGGCGTTGCCGCCTTCGGCAAAAAAGACTACCAACAGGTTATGGTGGTGCGCCGCATGGTGCAGCAGTTCGCCCTGCCGATCGAGATACTGGCGGGCGAGACCCAGCGCGCCGAAGATGGCTTGGCTCTGTCGTCCCGCAACGGTTACCTGAACGCCGCTGAACGCGAGGAAGCAGCCGAGCTGTCCAAAGCCTTGCGCGCCCTCGGCGAAGCTGCCCGCCACACCCTGGGTACGGTTCAGCCCGACCTGACCACCCTCGAAGCTCAGGCCATGCAGGCACTGGCCCGGCGCGGCTGGAAGCCCGACTACCTCACCGTGCGCCGCCGCAGCGACCTGCAAAGCCCCAGCGGCAACTTCAGCACCGAGCCGCTGGTGGTCCTGGGCGCGGCCAAGCTGGGGAACACGCGGCTGATTGACAACCTGGAGATTTGAGCCCTGCTGGAGCGGTTCGTTTTGACGGTCACAAGCGCTTTAGGCTTTCAGATGGACTTGCAGATGGCTACCCCATGCCGTTGACAAGACGCTATGTTGTTTTGGCCTTGCTTGCAGGCTCCACCCTGCTTGCAGGCGCTGTCGCTGTTTAACCACCAGGAGCTGCCATGACACACACCGCCACCCGCTCATTCAAAGTCCAGTTGCTGCCGCTGACGTTTGAGGGCCTGAGCGAAGGCTCAAAAATCGGGCGCATGTCCATCGACAAAACCATTTCCGGCGACCTGGTGGCAACCACCCAGGGCTAGATGCTGAGCGCCTTTGGACATGAAAAAGGCTCAGCGGGCTACGTCGCCATTGAGCAGGTCGACGGGGTGTTGAAAGGCCGCCAGGGCACGTTTGTGCTGCAGCACACCGGCACCATGAACCGTGGGCGACCCACCCTGCTGATCAGCGTGGTGCCAGATTCAGGCACCGGCGAGCTGGTGGGACTGACGGGCACGTTTGACATCATCAACTCCGACGGCCAGCACAGCTACGTGTTTCGTTACAGCCTGCCTTGACGGTTGCTGGAGGCGGTGTGAGACTCTGTTTTGCACCTACCGAGTCAGGTGACTTTGAAGCCCTGCTCGCCCTGCGCATCGAAGCGATGCGCAGGGTGAGCCTGGAGTGCCTCGGGCGCTTCGATGCACAGCGTGCGCGGGAGCGGTATCTAGCAAATTTTGAGCCGGCTTGCACGCAGCACATTGAGGCAGAGCAGCCTTGGGGGCACGACCGGTTAGAGTTTTTCGCGGTCAAGGCGGTTGATGGACTCTTGCTGCTAGATCAACTTTACCTGCGCCCCGGCGCGCACTGGCTAGGCGTTGGGGCCGCAGTGCTGGCCCACGTGTTCGAGCGCGCCGATGCGCAAAGACTTGAATTGCGCGTGGGCGCGTTGCGGGGCAATGACGCCAATGGTTTTTACCAGCGGCACGGTTTGGTGCTGGTGGACGAGACGGCTTTGGACAACTACTACCGCCGGGTGCCGCGCAACCGCCCTTCAGCGCCGCCATCGCCGCCCGCTGCTTAAAACGGGGGGCTATCCCACTGGGTTTTAGGCGCAGCGGCGGGGCCAGCGGCAGGCGCCACGTCGGCTAGCGGTTTGGCGGGCTTGGCAGGCTTGGCTTGAGTCCCCAGCGCCGCCGCCTCGCCAATCGTCACCTCACCACCCAGCGCGGCCAGCAAATCGGGGATTAGCTGGCGAATCTCTCCAGTGGCAATAGCGGCGTCAGCGTCAAAGCGGTCGTCTTTGCTGGACGCGCCGTCGTCTTGGAACACGCCGTCGACAAACGCCACTTTTTTGATCTGCAGCGCTTCCGTCAGCATGAAGGACACGCGCCCTTCCCAGGTCATGGCCAGCCGGGTCGGCAGCTTGCCGTGGCTGATGTGCTGCTGCACTTCGTCGATGTCCAGCGCGTGCCGGGCGTAGCGCACCACGGCTTTGGAGTCGTCCGACGCCTTGAGCTCGCACTCGCGGTCGATGCTGAAACCCGCGGGGGGCTCCTGGGTCAGCAACCAGTCGGACATGGCGGTGGCAGGCGATATGGCGGTCTGAACCGGCATGGCTCCCAGGCCTTCCATGACTTTGGCCAGGTGGGTCAGTACCTCGTCGGCTTTGCCCTGGCTGGCGGCGTCAATCATCAGCAGGCGCGCTTCGGCATCCACCCACACGGTGGTGCTGCTTATTTTGGTGAACGCCATGGGCAGCAGGCTCAAGCGGGCCTCGTCCTTGAGGTCTTTGACTTCTTTTTTGCCAGGCTTGCGGCCCGTGGCTTTTTCGATCTCGGCGGCGCGCTCCTGGGTCTTGCGGGTAATCACCGAGCCAGGCACGACCTTGGACTCGGTCATTAGCTTGAGCAGCCACTGACCGCCCACTGACTCGACCAGCGGGCCATTGGCCTGGCCGCGCGGTGGCACCCAGCCGACGGCGCGTTCCTGGCTCAAGCCGCATTCGACGAACACGGCCGTTTGCAGCTGGTCTTCCAGCTGCGCCAAAGACATCGCCCATGCGGAGCCAATGCGATACACCATCACGTTTTTAAACACTTATTGGCCTTTTGCAGCATGGCTGCGGTTAAGGGTCGGTCAACACCTCTGGAGGCCCCCAATGGGCTCCGGATGCCAGGTTGACGACGTTTTATAGATCAAATCGTGCTCTAGTCCAAATATTTACTGCCTGTATAGCTATTAAATAAATAGCGTTATGACGCTCAAAGGCTCTCGACAGTCGGGTCCCGCCCCATCAGGGCGGCTACCGCCTGCGCGGCATTGATATGTCCATCGAGCAGCGCCACCACACCCTCCGAAATCGGCATGCTGACGCCGAGGCTTTGCGCCCGCTGCACCACAGTGCGCGCGCAATAAACGCCCTCTGCAACATGGCCAAGTGAATCAACCGCCTGCGCCAGGGTTTGGCCGTGCGCCAGCGCCAGGCCAACCCGCCGGTTACGGCTCAAGTCGCCGGTGGCGGTCAGCACCAGGTCACCCAGCCCGGACAAGCCAGTGAAGGTGTCGGCGCGCGCACCCAGTGCCAGGCCAAGGCGGGTCATTTCGGCCAGGCCGCGCGTGATGAGAGCGGCGCGCGCGTTCAGGCCCAGCTGTAAGCCGTCGCACAGGCCGGTTGCGATGGCCAGCACGTTTTTGACAGCACCGCCCACCTCCACACCCACGATGTCGTCATTGGCGTATACGCGCAGCGTAGGGCTGTGAAAAGCCGCCACCAGCGCGTCCCGCACGTCGGCGTGCACGCTGCCCGCCACCAGCGCCGTGGGCTGGCCGCGCGCCACTTCCAGTGCGAAGCTGGGGCCGCTGAGCACACCTGCTCTTAAATCAATAGCTACACAGGCAAGTATTTCGTGGACTAGAAGCCCAAACGACTTGTTTTTTGAGTCTGTAGTCGGCTGTCGTGGCTCAAGCGGCGGTGACGGCACCAACGGTGCTTCGAAGCCCTTGCTGAGCCAGGCGACCGGTACTGTGCAGTGCTGCAACACGGTCAACATCTGCCGGGCTGCCGAGACTGGCGTGGCCACGACGATCAGATCGTGGCTGCGAACAGCCTCGAGCATCGGCACGTCACCGCCCGTGACGAGCAACTCAGGCGGCAAGGAGATGCCGGGCAGATAACGGGGGTTGCTGCGCTCAGTGTGCAGCGCATGAGCCAGCCGCGAATCACGCGCCCAAAGCGTGACGCGGTGCCGGGCACCAGGGGCCGTCGCGGCGCTAACCGCCAAGGCAGTGCCCCACGCACCGGCCCCCAGAATGATGATGTTCATGACCGTGGACCTAAACGCGCCACACAACCGCCTCAGGCCCGCGTCACACCTGCTTAAACAATGATTTGTTCAGGCGCAGGCGTTGCCACGGCTGCTTCGGCGGCATTGGCCAGCTGCTGGTCGTACATGCCCTGGAAGTTGATTTCGGCCATGTGCACGGGCGGAAAACCACCGCGCTGCACCACGTCGGCGACGTTGCTGCGCAGGTAGGGATAGACGATTTGGGGGCAGGCAATGCCCAAAATGGCATTCAGCTGCTCTTGCGGCATGTTGCGAATCTCGAAAATACCGGCTTGCTTGGCTTCAATCAGAAACACGGTTTTCTCGGCAATTTTGGTGTGCACAGTGGCGGTGACGGTAACTTCAAACAGGCCTTCGGCAATCGGCGCTGCGTTGACGCCCAGTTGGATGTCCACGCCAGGCTGTTCGGGGTTGAGCAAAATCTCGGGGGAGTTCGGTTGCTCCAGCGACACGTCTTTCAGGTAGACGCGCTGAATCTGGAATACGGGGTCAAGAGTGACTTCTGCCATGGTGTTCTTTCGGTGGTGGAGTTGGGGTTGTAGAGAAGGGTGTTATGTCGCGCACTACGAGCCTGGCAAGCGCCGGACGGGCACAACACAAGCCAGCGGGCTACACCGTCGCGGGTTGCGAGAAGCGGGTGGAAAAGAACCACCGGCATTATTACAGCCGACCGCAGCGGCCGGAGCGGCTACTGAACATGCGCTGCGTGCCGCTCCAGGCTCAGGCGGCTGTCTCGGCGCTGGCAGCATTGCCCGCGTTCAACAGGGGCATCAAGCCGCCCTTGCTGTCAAGGGCCACAAGGTCATCGCAGCCACCGATGTGCTGACCGCCGATGAAAATCTGCGGCACAGTGCGCCGACCGGTGATCTCGGTCATTTTCTGGCGCTCGCCCGCCACCTGGTCAACACGTATTTCATGGAGCTCGGTCACGCCCCGGGCTTGCAACAGCTGCTTGGCCTGAATGCAGTAAGGGCAGGTGCCTGTGGTGTAAATCTTCACGGGTTGCATGAATAAATCCTTGGAATATTCGAGAGGTCAGCTTGAGAGTTCGGGCCAGATCAGGCTTTTTCCAGGGGCAGGCTTGCTTCTTTCCAGGCTTTCAATCCGCCACTGAGCGCCTGGGCGTTGTCATACCCCAGCTTTTTGGCCACTGCCACGGCACGGCTGGCGCGCGAGCCGGTCGAGCACACCAGAATCAGGGGCAGCCCTTTATTTTTGACCGCAGACGGCAGTTTTTCTTCGAGTTGGCTCAAAGGCACATTTTTGGCGCCCCCGACGTGGCCAGCAGCGAACTCACTGGCGTCGCTCACGTCAACGACCACCGCTTTTTCGCGGTTGATCAGCTGCACAGCGCCGCTGGCGGTCAGCGCGCCAGCGTTCATACCGCTGGAGACCAGCGGCCACACCAGCATGCCGCCAGAGGCCAATGCGACAGAAATCAGCATCCAGTTATCGATCAAAAATTTCACGTGAGCCTTATCAGGAGGTTGCAAACACCGGTGATTTTAGAATGCGCTTGGAGCCGGGTTTGAACGAACACGCTCACACCCCTCCATAAACACCCCCTTTCATCGACTGATCGCCGACTTCCATGACGCAAACTGCTTACAAACTTGTCCTGATCCGCCACGGCGAATCCACCTGGAACCTTGAAAACCGCTTCACCGGATGGACCGACGTTGATCTGACCGACACCGGCGTTGCGCAGGCCACCACCGCAGGTCAGTTGCTCAAAGCCGAGGGTTACGACTTCGACGTCGCCTACACCAGCGTGCTAAAGCGAGCCACACGTACGCTGTGGCACGTACTGGACGCGATGGACCGCACCTGGCTGCCGGTGGTGCACAGCTGGCGCCTCAATGAGCGTCACTATGGCGCGTTGCAGGGGCTGAACAAGGGCGAAACGGCCAAAAAGTATGGTGACGACCAGGTTCTGGTGTGGCGCCGTAGTTACGACACGCCGCCACCCGCCATGGACGCCGCCGACGCTCGCAGCGAACGCAGCGACCGGCGCTACGCCAAACTGGGCGCCGAACAGGTGCCGCTGACCGAATGCCTGAAAGACACTGTTGACCGGGTCATGCCCTTCTGGCTGGAATCCATGGCGCCCGCCATCAAAGCCGACAAACGCATCGTCTTGGCCGCGCACGGCAACTCGATTCGGGCGCTGATCAAATACCTGGACAACGTCTCTGATGAAGACATCGTGAACCTAAACATCCCCAACGGAATTCCACTGGTGTATGAGCTGGACAGAGAGCTCAAGCCCGTTCGCCACTACTACTTGGGCGACAGCCAGGCCGCGGCGCGTGCAGCGGCGGCGGTGAGTGCGCAAGGCAAAGCCTGAATTGGAGTCGGTCGCCGCGGGCGAGGGATGTAAAAGTCCAGTAAACCGGGCTGAAAAACCGTGTTTTTAGGGCATTTCTGCCAGTTTTTGCTTTGAATCCGCGCAATTGCAGGCCAACTGCGTGCATGACCGGGAAACTGAAATCAACGGTCTTTGTACTGGGTGTATATTGCCCGCACAGGTGAAATCGTCAGGTTTCTTCCATTGGATTTTTAAGGTGTTTTTATGGGTCAGAAGCTCAAGATCGTCGGCTGGATTTCAATGGGCGCCATCGCTGGTGCGCTGACAACCGTCCAGTTGCAGGCCGTTGCACGGGCTGGCCTGGCGCCTTTGCCCCTGGAAGAGCTTCAGCAGCTGGCGGCCGTTTTTGGCATGGTCAAGTCTGACTACGTGGAGCCTGTGGACGAGAAAAAACTCATCACCGACGCGATCTCGGGCATGGTTTCCAGCCTGGACCCTCACTCGGTCTACTTTGACAAAAAGTCATACAAGGAATTCCGCGAAGGCACGTCCGGGCGTTTTGTCGGTGTGGGCATCGAGATCAGCCAGGAAGATGGTCTGGTCAAAGTGGTGTCACCGATTGAAGGCTCACCGGCGGACCGCGCAGGACTCAAGCCCAACGACCTGATCACCCGCATCGACGACACGGCGGTCAAAGGATTGAGCCTGAACGAAGCCGTCAAAAAAATGCGCGGTGAGCCAAAAACCAAGGTTTCCCTGACTATTTTTCGCAAGGACGAGAACCGGACCTTCCCGGTGTCGATCATCCGTGAAGAGATCAAGACCGTCTCGGTTCGCGGCAAGGTTGTGGAGCCGGGTTATGCCTGGGTTCGCCTGAGTCAGTTCCAGGACCGCACCGTGGACGACTTTGTGGCCAAGGTCGACCAGATCTACAAGCAGGAGCCCAAGCTCAAAGGGTTGGTGCTTGACCTGCGCAACGACCCAGGCGGCTTGCTGGACGCTGCGGTGGCCATTTCTGCCGCTTTTCTGCCTGAAAACGTCACCGTCGTTTCCACCAACGGCCAACTGCCTGAAAGCAAGTTCACGTTTAAGGCCGCCCCCGAGTTCTATCAGCGCAGAAACGGCGCCGACCCGCTGAAGTCATTGCCAGCCGCGTTGAAAACGGTGCCCTTGGTGGTGCTGGTCAATGAAGGCTCCGCATCGGCCAGTGAAATTGTGGCGGGTGCTCTTCAGGACTACAAACGCGGCACCATCATGGGCAACCAGACTTTCGGTAAGGGTTCTGTGCAAACGGTGCGTCCGCTCGGTCCAGACACTGGCATCAAGCTGACCACCGCACGTTATTACACGCCCAGCGGCAAGTCGATTCAAGCCAAGGGTATCGTGCCGGATGTGTTGATCGATGACACCGCAGAAGGCAGCCCGTTTGCCGCGCTGCGCACACGTGAGGCCGATCTGGAAAAGCACCTGAATAGCGGCCAGGGTGCTGAAGTAAAAGATGCGAACCGCGAAAAGTCGCGCGAAGAAGCGCTTAAACGGCTGGAAGACGAAGCCAAAAAGACGCCTGAGCAACGCCGCTTGCCAGAACTGGGCAGCGACAAGGACTTTCAACTGTCGCAGGCCATCAACCAGCTCAAAGGCCGCCCGGTGCTGGTCAGCAAGACAGCAGTTGTCGAGAACAAGAACGAGAAAAAAGACAACTAACAGTCGACACGCGTCACGTGCATATCATGCGCGTTGCGTCCAGGCGTCAGACTGTGAGCGACAGCCACCGGACAGTGCTTGTTCATAACGCGCGTAGTGCCCTGGGCGCAAACCTCTTCTGACGATTTCGCTTCGACCATGACAGACGACCAGTTGCTGCGCTATTCGCGACATATTTTTCTTGACGAAATCGGCATCGAAGGACAGCAGCGGCTGCTCCAGTCAAAAGCGCTGATCATCGGCGCTGGCGGCTTGGGCTCACCCGTAGCGTTGTACCTGGCCAGCGCTGGAGTCGGGCACCTCACGGTGGTGGACAACGACCATGTCGACGCCACCAACCTTCAACGCCAAATTGCCCATGATCTGGCGCACATCGGCCAGTACAAAGCGACGTCGATCCGCGATGCGGTCGCTGCCATCAACCCGGATGTGAAAGTCCACGCCATCACTGAACGGGCCGATGTCGAGTCGCTGAGTGTGCTTGTCGAAGCCGCCGATGTGGTGCTGGACTGCACCGACAACTTCAACACCCGTCACGCCATCAACCAGGCCTGTGTGGCGCATGGCAAGCCGCTGGTGTCGGGCGCGGCCATTCGGTTCGATGGGCAGGTCACAGTATTCGATGCGCGGCGAGCCGACTCGCCGTGCTACGCCTGCCTGTTTCCGCGATCAACCTCACTTGGTGAAGAGCGCTGCGCGACCATGGGCGTGTTCGCTCCGCTGGTGGGCATCGTGGGCTCTGTTCAGGCGGCTGAAGCCTTAAAGCTGCTGTGCGGCATCGGCGAGCCTTTGACAGGCCGGCTGCTGATGCTGGACGGCCGGGGGATGTCCTGGAACGAAATGAAAATTGGCCGTGATGCCTCCTGCGTGGTCTGCGGGAGCCGGTGAGCCGAACTGGCCTTCTGGCAACCAGCCCTACCCTCTGAAATTCAGCGCTTGACCGGTGCCTTCGTGGTCTTCAGCAAGGCCGTTTTTCCCCTGGCTGCGACCTGAAGTGTCTGTGCGCAATTGGCATCTTCGCCGGGGCCAGTTTCAATCGTTGCTGCAAGCGCCAGCAACGGATTGATCACCCCAAGCGCGAGCGCCAGCACGGCGCGTTCACCGAGAACAAGTTTGTCAGGACCTGCGGACGGTGACGCGAAAGTACCGCCGATGTGCAAGGGGGAGCGCAGGCTCAGGATGCTCATATCCTTCGGTTGAGGCTTCAGCACAATGTCCATGGTTTCGTTGGCCAGACTCACCTTGCCTGCGCCGTTGATCACGGTGTCTGACGTATCCAGCAGGATGGTGCGGCTTGTCATCAGGCCGTCTTTCACGTCGAAGGCAGCCGCAGCACACTGAAGTACAACGTTGCGATCGCCTTTCAAGAAAAACTTGATGATTTCGCCACCATCAAGCCCCAGAAACTCCATCAGGATGTTGCTGATTTCGCCCCTGCCCATGAGCATCGCCACATTGCCTGTGGCCGAGCCAAGCATCTGGGCCGCAGAGTTTCCACGGCCTTTCAAATCAAGCTGCCCACTGAATTTTCCGAGGCTGTTTTTCGTTAGGTTGACCGTGGGGAACAGCTTGTTGAATTGCATGCCGCGAATGTCCAGCTGAGTCGCGAACGCGGCAGGCGTCGCGGTCGAATCAATGCGAATGCTGCCCGCCATCGTGCCGCCGGCAACCCCCAGGGAAATCGGCGTGAGTTCCAGCACGCCTGCAGTGAGCTTGACATGCACAGCGCCTTTGTCCAACGGCAGTGTCTCAATGTGGCGGATGTCAGCGGCTGAATACTGGACGTCCGCATTCATGGCGCTGAGCTTATCAAGGTCCAGCGTGGCCGTGGGGAGCACTTTTTTGCCAACTTGGCTGGCCACGGGTGCCACACCTGCAGGGGCTTTGGACGCAACCACCTTAGGAGCATTGACAGCGCTCTTGGCCGCGCGCGGTGTTGGTGGTGCCAGGCCGATCACGGGCGCCAGATCGGCAAAGTCGAGCAGTTTTGACTGCACTTTTCCGCTCAGAAGCGGTGTCTTTTCGGTGGTGTCAAAACTCAATGCACCGCTCAGATCGGAGCTACCCAAAACGCCCTGAATCTGCTCAGCCGACCAGACACGCCCTTTGCGCGTCAGCTTCCCGCGCAGCTTGTATGGAGGTGTGGAGGGCAGCACCACGCCTGCAAGGCGGTACAAAGACTCCAAGTTTTGGCCCTGCAGCTCAAACGTGGCGTCAACGGCCGCCAGCTCAGTCAGATTGGTCACCGTTCCTTTAGATTTCAAGCGCGTTTTCCCGGCCGCCGCCGACACTTCAAATGGGAAGATTTGCTTGGTATTTTTGCTGAGCTGAAGCACGCCGCCCGTGCGACCCTCGGCGGTCAATGGCTCGCCTTTCCAGCTACCCCTGGCCTTGTAGGTCAGCGGCAACGCACGGGTCTCCGCCGCAAGTGCGAAGGCGACCTGAATATTGGCACCCTGACCGCTGGCCCGGTAAGACAAATCGCCTTTATCGACCAGCAATGTGCCAATGATGGGAACAGCGCTGGCGTCAGATGTGTTGCGCGACAACGCCCATGTCCGGCGACCATCTGGCTCGATCTGCAGGCCAATCTGAGGCTCGGTCAGGGCAATCTCTGGCAGTTCTACCTTTCCAAAAAGAAGCGGCCACAGTTTGATGTCGAAACGCGCGGCTTTGGCCTTGAGCAGATACGGCTCTTTCGCCCAGTCAGGGTTGGCCAGCTCTACCCCATCGAGCTGAACCGTCGTTGTTCTGCCGAGGGTCACGTCAAGCTGACGCGTGATTTCAAAGTGGCGACCCAATTGCTCGGAGACATAACGGTTCACCGGACCCCGCAACAGATCCCACGGGAAGAACAATACGACCAGCGCCAGCACAAACAACAATGCAAGCAAGACAGCCAGCCACCGTCGCGCGGGCGTTGAGAAAAAGGAGACAAAATTGTTCATAGTGCTTGTTCTGGTTGTTAGCGGGCATCCATCAAATCGGCGAGGAGCGGGCGACAGCCTGTAGGTGAACAGTTGCCAATACACCGGCACGCCTGGAGTGCCACTTGACGCTTGAAGTGCCGTGCGGGCTGCGGCGGGTGCAACAGGATCGGACCACTCGCGGTACATCTGTGATGCTTGGCAAGAAACGAATGACTTTGCATTCAGTCGACCCGCCAGTCAATCAGCAGCAGGCGGCGCGGCATGTGGGCAACTGCCTACACAAGGCCCTGTTCGCGAGACCAGCGCCCCTAACAGTAGGTAACTTCCTACAGCGTATGGCTTTTGCCACTGTCAAAATGTCATTTGACGCAGCACTACAGTGAACGCTAACGGTGCCGATAGCGAAACAGGCAATGTCGAGTTGACTTTATGGATGAGCATTTGCGGTGCGCCGCGCTGTTCATCTCGCCCCACTTGGACTTGAGCAGTGAGACTGAAAACGTACATCGTAGAAGACAACCCCACTATTCGCGAGAACCTTATCGCTACGCTGGAAGAACTCGCGGGTGTAAGCGCTGTGGGCACCTCGGAAACTGAAAACGAGGGCAAACAGTGGCTCAGCGAGAACTTGGGTGAGTGGGATTTGGCGATCGTTGACCTGTTTTTGAAACAGGGCAGCGGGCTCGGTGTGCTGGTGGCCTGTCGTGGCCGTGATCCTATGCAAAAGGTGGTCGTTCTCAGCAACTACGCCACGGCAGACATTCGACAGCGTTGCGCCCAGCTGGGTGTCGACGCGGTATTCGACAAATCCAATGAAATTGACGCGTTGGTCGACTACTGCATTAAGCAGAGCCGCTCCGCTTAAGCTCTGCTGTGGCTCATGTCCATGCAGGCAGTGCGATCAATCGCACGCCAGGATGCGCAAGGGCGTTTGCGCATCGCCGGCAATTCAGATCAATCGATCAACTTGTTCTTGAGCGCGTAGTACGTCAGGTCGCTGTTGGACGACAAACTCATTTTTTCCATCACACGCGTACGGTAGGTGCTGACGGTTTTCACGCTCAGCGACAGTGCCTTGGCGATGTCGCCCGCAGTCTCGCCCTTGGCCAGCTTCAAAAACACCTGGAATTCGCGCTCCGACAACTGCTCGTGCGCAGCAACGTCGTTAGGGCGATTCAACTGTTGAGCCAGCAACTCTGCAACCGCCGGCGTGATGTAGCGCTTGCCCAAAGAGATCACGCGAATGGCATCTACGATGTCAGACGGGTCACATTCCTTGTTCAAGTATCCGCTGGCGCCCTGACGGATGAGGTTCACTGCATAGTGCTCTTCGGGGTACCCGCTCAGAATCAGAATGCCGACATCAGGCGCCTTGGCACGAATCATCGCCAGTGCGTCGATTCCGCTTTGACCGGGCATGGACAAGTCCATGACCAGAATATCCAGTTCGACGTTGCGAACCAGGTCAATGGCTTCGCGGCCGCTGGCGGCTTCACCGACAACACGGAGGTCGACCTGGTCAGAAAAGAACTGCTTGAGTCCGGAGCGGACGATGGCGTGATCATCCACAATGCCAATTTTTATCATGCTGATGTCTTTCGGTGATGCCCCGGCAGGGCAAACGCAATGGATGTCGGCTTGCGCGCTCACGATGAGCACGCGACACAAACCGCCATTATTCACGAATATATGGTCGCGCCCGAGCGCAATTAGCCCTACGCGCTCTTTTTACAAGGCGCTTGCAAGCCGTTGTCTGCGCCAGACCAGCCGCCCTACCCCATCGCTGCACACCGAGTGCGGCACGACCGGAGTTGTCTTGTGAAGAAATTTTCCATCCCGCGCATGTCGATCAGCATGCCGCTCGCTGTTCTGGCGGCTGTCATTCTGATTTTCATCAATGAGGCGAGCTTTCACGAGTCGACGAGCGCCGCGTCGAATATTCAGGAGGCGCAACGCGCCCGCACGGCAGTCAACAGGCTGTTGCAAAACATGCTGGACGCTGAAACCGGGCAGCGGGGGTATCTGCTCACCGGCGATCCGCGCTACCTGGACCCGTACAACGCGGCGATTGATGAAACAGGCCAAAACCTGGACAGTCTGCGAATTTTATTCACCCCTTACAAGGATCAGTTGACGGACCTAAGTACCCTGTCACGCAGCGTCTCCCGGAAAATGGCCGAGATGGACCTGACGGTACGCATGCGCCGTGAGGGCAAAGAAGATGCCTGGAAGTTCGTCCTCACCACCGATGTGGGTGAAGAACAAATGCAGCTGATCCGCAAGCAGGCCACGAAGCTGACCGATATCAGCACTCAAAAAATGGAGATCAGCCAGGAGCAGATTCGCAAAACACTCCAGCTTTCCCGAATTGGTGTGGCTACGATGGCATTGGCGGGCTTGCTAGCCTTCTACATGTACCTGATGCAGACCAAGGCGCTGCTGGAGTCGGGGCACCGCGAGCAGGAAGCGCTGCAGCGGGAGCGTGACCAGCTTGGTCTGCAGGTGATGGAGAGAACCGCAAACCTGGCCGAACTCGCAACGCATCTGCAAAACGTGCGTGAAGACGAGCGCGGTCACCTTGCACGCGAACTGCACGACGAACTAGGCGCCCTGCTGACGGCCGCAAAACTGGACGTGGCGCGCATCAAATCTCGTCTGGGCGGCAACTACCCTGAAGCCGCCGAGCGTCTGGAGCATCTGACGTCCACACTGAACAGCGGCATTGCGTTAAAACGCCGGATTGTCGAGGACTTGCGGCCTTCGTCGCTCTCTCATCTTGGCTTGGTCGCATCCCTGGAGATCTTGGCCAGAGAGTTCGAAGAGCGCTCGGGGCTGGTTATCACCACCGACCTGGAACACGTGGAGCTCGGGGGTTCGTCACAACTGACGGTTTACCGCCTGGTTCAGGAGTCGCTGACCAACATCGGCAAATACGCTGGCGCCAAAGAGGTTCGCATCACGCTCGAAAACTTTGACGGGTACGCCAGTGTCGAGGTCGTCGATGACGGCAAAGGCTTCAACACCGCATCAGTGGGAGCGGGAAGCCATGGGCTGGCAGGCATGCGCCACCGGGTCGAGGCAGCTGGCGGCAAATTGACGGTGATCAGTTCACAAGGGCACGGTGCGCGCATTGCCGCCGTGCTGCCGAAATCAGCTTGAGGCTGCTTCACGCGTCGTAACAAATCGTCAGCGGTCTCCTACACAGCGGCCATCGCTGCACTGACAGGCGCGCACGCTCACAGCCGATTCGTGGGCGCAAGCGTGTTGCCTACGATAGCGCTACGTGCAAAAAAGCGCTTCGCTATCACGATTACCTAACCTTCAGGAAGAGCACGATGCTGCATTACTCAGTTGTTTTCCTAGTCATCGCCTTGATTGCCGCCGTATTCGGCTTCGGCGGGATCGCCGCTGGTGCTGTGGAAATCGCCAAGATTCTTTTTGTCATTTTCGCCGTGATGGCGGTTGTCAGCTTTGTTATCAGCCTGATCAAAAAGAATTAACTGGCATCAGGGGCTTTGCTGAATAGGCCCAGCTCCATCTTTACTTACGTTCGTTCTTTTCGCTTTTTTCCATTTTCATAAAACCATCACTGCCAACAGACTGGAAACCCCAGTCGCATTTCAAAGGACCTATCATGATTTTCGCAACGACTAATGCACAAGACGCTACCAACACGGTCCGCAATGCAGGTGACGACTTGGCCAACACGGCCAGCCGCGCAGTGGACTCAACCCGCGAATTTGCCAACAGCGCGTTTGACCACGCTGACAGCAAGGTGCGCGAGTTTGCGAGCAACATTGACCCGACTGTGAACATGCTGGCATCAAAAGCGCAGAAGCTGGCTCAACAAAGCTTTGACATGGCGTCTGAAGCCAAGGACCGCGCTCAGCAGTCGCTGCGCCGTGCCACAACAGCCACGACGCACTACGTTTCCGAGCAGCCATTGAAGTCGGTGCTGATCGCAGCGGCTGTCGGTGCTGCGGTTGCCATAGTCATTTCAGCGACTCGCAACCGCGACCGCTACTAAAAGCATCGAGCGGTTCAGTTCTCTGACATCAATTAGCCACGTCTCGCCAGCGCCACATTCGCGCTGTCTGTAATTCCACTTTTACCGACTGTTTGTCAGAACCATGCTGCATCCGCTGTTTTCGACCGTGATCCAACGACCGGATCTGATTGCCGACCATGTTGCAGGCTATGCACAGCTGCTTCAGGAAGAAGCAACACAGGCCAGTGGTGAGGTGGTGTCCCGCGTTGTGGCGTGGGTTGCGGCGGCGGTACTTTCCATCATGTTTTTGAGTCTGAGCGGTGTGGCCATCATGTTGGGCGTGATGCACAACCAGTTCCATTGGGCGCTGGTTGCAGTCCCTGGCGCGGCGCTTGTCGCGGCAGCGTTTGCTGTGCTCCGTGCCAAAAAACCCTTCATGAGTGAGAAATTTCCAGAATTTCGCGCTCAGTTTGACAGTGACGTCCGCGCGTTACGGTCGGTGGTGTCATGAGCACGGTGATGACGAATTTGTTTGACGATGACTCCGATGCGGGCGCAAGTCCACTCAAGGCGCGGCAGAGGCTTGCTGCGAGTCGATCGGAGTTGGTGCGGTACATGTCGGGCAACTCCCGCAGCATGCCTGGAGCACCACGCGCCAGCGAAGAGCAGCATGACGCATCCGATCAGGGTGCACAACGCTCCACGGCGTCGCTCGGGATATGGCGGTTGTTAAAACTCGGCATTGGCAGCTGGTGGCGCCACCATCCGGCCAATATGGCGGTGGCTGTCGCGACGCCTTTGTTGCGTCGCTACGCCGAGCGCAATCCGTTTCAGCTGCTGGCACTTTCAGCCGTCTCTGGCGCTGCGGTGGTGCTGTTCAAGCCTTGGCGTTTGATTTCGCTTGGCGGGCTGGCGTTGACGGCGTTAAAGTCCGCTGAGTTTTCGGGTTTGGTGGCGTCACTGCTTTCGTCCAAGGACGCCGAAACCCCATCAGCAGACGGCTCGCAAGACGCTCCTTGAACATAAGAAAGTTCCACGATGAACAACGACTCCACTGACACCCTGACAATTGATGAAAGAGGGCTGGAAGCAGCCCGCAAAAGTATTGACGACGGCGCCGTGACGCCGGCATACGGGCCGCATCGCGACGCGATCGTCAGGTTGCTCAACGACTCCCTCGCCACGGAGCTTGTCTGCGTGCTTCGCTACAAACGCCACCATTTCATGGCAACAGGTTTGTCGTCGCCTGCTATTGCCGACGAGTTTCTGGTTCACGCCAATGAAGAGTCGGCCCATGCTGACCGGATTGCCAAGCGCATTGTCCAGTTAGGCGGGGAGCCGGATTTTTCGCCCGCCACACTGCTGTCGCGCAGCCATGCGGACTACGACGACTCGAATGACTTACGGACGATGATCCGAGTCAATTTGGTAGCTGAGCGCATCGCGGTTGAGACCTATCGCCAGATGATCACGCTGGTGGCTGACAAAGACCCCACGACTCGCCGGATGCTGGAAGATATCTTGGCAGACGAGGAAGAACACGCAGACGAGCTGAGCGAATGGCTGGAAAAATAAAGTTTTCGCTTATCGAAATAGTCCCATCGGATGTGTCGGCGTGGTGCCGCCAACACATCTGTTTTTGAAACTCTGCACCATCACCCTGACAGCAACATAAGAGGAAAACCATGAAATACGCACGCGCAATCGCTTTCGCCGCACTCGCAGGTATCACCATCATCAGCGCAGGTTGCGCGGTCGGCCGCGGCCAGGAAACCACCGGCGCCTACATTGACGACGCAGGAATCACCACCGCAGTGAAGGCCAAGTTTGTGGAAGACAAGACGGTTTCGGCCTCTTCCATCAGCGTTGAAACCCTCAACGGTACCGTCCAGTTGTCCGGCTTTGCCAAGTCTGGCGTGGAAAAGTCACGCGCAGCTGAAATTGCTGGTGCTGTGAAAAATGTCAAATCGGTGCGTAACGATATCGTCGTTCGTCCGTGATGGCTTGTTGAGTCTTTGAATGAGCCAGCAACACCCGATGGTGTAGCTGGCTTGAAAAAGCGGCAATGATTCAGTTCATTGCCGCTTTTTTGCCTTTTTGGCACGGCGCGTTGGATTGATCGGCATTCATCAGGCTTTGCTTGCCAAAAAAAACCGCTCTTGTTGAAGCGGCTTTTTTTGACTGATTTTCACAACACGGTGGGCTGGCCACGCCACAGAGCGCCTCAGCTGCCCTTCACAACCACCTGGTTCTCAACCGACATCACGCCTTTGGCCGCTTTGGCAATCACGGCTGCGCGTTCTTTGGCTGCGAGGGTGGGAGCCGTACCCTTGAGCAACACCGCGCCGTTTTTTGTGTCGACGTTGATTTTGAAAGCGCTAAGGTCCGGATCTTTGGCTAACTCTGCAGTCACCGCCGCTGTAATCCCGACATCGTCAAATTTGGATTGCGCCTTGTCGGTCATGGTCTTTCCGGAGGCTTCTGCCTTTTGTGCGGCATCTTTTAACGTCGATCCTGCATCAGACATGGCGCCTTCCGTTTTGACTTTAGCCTCAGCCGCAGCCTTCTCTGACTTGGCAATGGCGGAGTCGACTTGTTGACCCACCGTCTTGCCGTCGTCTGTCTTGCCGCACGCGCTCAATGCCGCCACCGCGACGACACAGGCCAATGCCATCCTGGCAGGCCGAATGATTGACGTGTGCCAGAGATTGACAGCTGACGAGGTTGGCGAAGAAACAGTGGTGGTGGGCATGGTGGCTCCTTTGATGGGGGGGTTGAAAATCGACCTGCGGCGACCCCAGCGCTGCACCGTCGCGCAGAACACGGTGGTCTAGTCAAAATTTCAATATAGCCCCCGAGGCCGCGCTTGGCAGCCGGCTCCGGCTTAAAGTGAAGTAGGACAACACTTGGCGTGAACCGCAACACAGGGGCACCCGGGCCCGGTGGCAGCTCAATGACAGGAGCCGTGCGTTTTCCTGAATGCAGCGGGCGTTTGCGGATGCGATCCAGATGAAAAGAGGCCCAGTTGTGCGGCCTCGGCACGCCGCTGCAGCCCAGCGTAGGGGCCACGCCCCGCCTCATAGCGATAGGCCCACGCCTGACCTGTCGCCACCATTTCAGCGCCCTGGTCCACATTGCCCTTGACGATGCCTGCCACGAGTCGGCTGTACCGGTCGTGCGCTTTGGCCTGAACGACCACCTGCTGCCCCAGAACGCGCCGTCTCAACGCTTCGCGCGCCTGCGCACCACCGGCCTGACACACCTCTGGCGCATCAATCCCGTCGATACGCACAGGCACTGGCTTACCGCCTGCCAACGGCCGCACGTACAGCGTGTCGCCGTCCACCACGTAGGTCACTGTGCCCGACCAGTCGGCAAGGTCCGCCGAAACGGTGTATCGGGGCCACGCCCGGGCGCTGCCGGGGGCCGCCAGCATCGCCAAACCTGACAGCGGCGCCGCAAGTGCAACGATGGCGGCGCGCGCCACTCGGCGCCACGGAAACCCTTGCGGGGGGCCAGCCGATGGCTTCATTTGGAAATTTGCTATATTATTCATAGCTACTCAGGCAGTAAATACCTGGACAAACGGCATAAATGATGCATAAAACTGTGATCTATCGGCCAAAATAGGCTGCAGAGGCCCCCAACGCGTGTCATGCCGTCACGATCCAGCCTTCCAGCGGGTCGAGGGTGACAGGCAGACCAAACCGTGGTGCGCCCTGCTCCGCCGCCCATGCCGCCTGCAGCAGGCACAACACAGCGTCCAGACTGTCACCGCTGGCATCGGCTACCAGGGTGTCCCGCTGGGCATGTGTCACTTTGAGCCGCACCTGCAGGCGGGTCTGGCCCAGTTCCAGCGCGGTGATCAGGTCTTTGCGGGCGATCAGCCGTTCGGCTGTCTGTTTGGCCTTGTCATCACTTTTATACGATCGGTGGCCAAGAATCTCACGCGCCAGCAGCCCCGGATAGGCTTCCAGGGCGACACGGCGCTGGCCAGCGCCCTCTGCGTCATTGAGCCCCGGCAAATGCACCCCTGCTTCGATCAAACGGGGCACCCCTGCATGCAGCATGTAGGCCACAGGTGGGTTCACCCATTTCATCGACGGGCTGGAGCCTGCCGGCCCATCACAGGCGCGGTGCGCAAATTTGCCACCCACCGGCCGCGCATTGCAGAAAGCCGCAAACAGCGCACGGATCTCGGGGCGGCTCAAACCAGCGTAATGGTGCATCAAGGCGGGCCAGCTCATCGGCCAGCCCAGCGTTTCAACCAGCTCGCGCGGCAGCCCAAAAGGCAAGTCGAACCCGCCAATCCAGGGGCGATCCACCTGCAGCCAGGCCGAAAAACTGTCCAGCGATTCAAGCCGTTCCACGTGGCCCAGCAGCACACGGCCACTGGCAAGCCGACCCCACGCGATCACGATGGGCTTGCGGCGCGTCGGGCTGCTGGAGAAGTCGCAACCGATCAGGTTGTCCATGGCGCTCATGGGTCAGGGACGATGTTGCGCGCCACAACAGCGAAGCGAGACGCCAACAAGGAGGCTCAGGCGCGACCGATGATGGACGCTGTGGCCATTAGCTCTTCGAGCAGTGCCATGGAGACTTTGCCGGAGACGGAGTACGGGTCCAGCTCGGGTTTTTCAGAGTATTTGAGAAGAATGGAGTGATTGATCTTTTGCAGATTCACCTGGCCCATGGTCCAGCCGCTGAAACGACGTTCGGTGATTTCCTCGTACTGCAGCAAGGCCACGTCACTGTGACGCTTGTCGCGCTGGATATGACCATACAACTCGCTGACAGCCAGGCGACCGCCTTCGATGGCCTGAAGAAAAATGCCTCCGCCGTAGCAAAGGATTCCGGTGATGCCGCACGACGGGTTGTACTGACGGGACTGGGCCAGAATGGTGCTAATGGACTCAGGGTTGGTGTCCAGGGCGCGGCTGGCGTAGAGCAATCGAACGAGCATGGGGTGTCCTAGGGGGGGCCGGGTAGCGCGGCTATTGTGGAATTGCTTGAATGGTTAGAAACAACTTCGGTCTGCTTCAGACGATTTGGGTCTCATCTGGGCCTACTTGGGAATAAGGGCAAGAAACTCGCGCCGCAAGTTCGGGTCTTTCAGAAAGACACCGCGCATGACGGAGTTGATCATCTTGCTTTCCATGTCTTTCACACCGCGCCAGCCCATGCAGAAATGGCTGGCTTCCATGACGATGGCTAGCCCGTCCGGCTGAGTTTTTTCCATGATGAGGTCGGCCAGCTGCACCACCGCTTCCTCCTGAATCTGCGGGCGGCCCATCACCCATTCAGCGAGACGTGCGTACTTGGACAATCCAATGACGTTGGTGTGCTCGTTGGGCAGCACGCCAATCCAAACCTTGCCAATCACCGGGCAAAAATGGTGTGAGCAGGCACTGCGCACCGTAATGGGGCCCACGATCATCAACTCGTTGAGGTGTTCAGCGTTGGGGAATTCGGTGATGTTGGGCACGGGCACATAGCGGCCGTTGAACACCTCATTGAGGTACATCTTGGCCACACGGCGCGCGGTGTTTTGCGTGTTGTGGTCCGTCGCGGTGTCAATCACCATGCTGTCGAGCACGCCCTGCATCTTGATTTCGACTTCATCCAGCAATTTGGCCAGATCACCCGGGTTGATGAACTCTGCGATGTTGTCGTTGGCATTAAAGCGCTTTCTGGCGGCAACCAAGCGCTCGCGAATCTTGACAGAGACAGGGGTTCCTTCGTCTGAGTCGTGCATAGAGGTGATGTCTGTTTTCATAGTTATCGTGAATAGTACCAGTCCCTTAAAGCCAACACTGGCGTCAGCCCTCTGGGGTTTTAGGGGTGTTTTACCGTGCTGGCCCAGGTTTTTACTGACTATAACGCTATCTAAAAAGTAGCACTCGTTAGACAACTCAATAGCGGCTGCCCAAAAGCACCACGGCCAGCCGCATTAACCCGTAAGCGAACCAGCCCTTGAGGCGCTGGGACAGCGGTCGACCCGCATAAGTGGCCGGCTCGACGCGGCGACCCTGCATGGTCACAGCCTGTTGCAGGCAGCTGGCCAGCTGCGCGGCAAAAGCGGCGTCATGCACCACAACATTGGCCTCGCGCGCCAGCAGCAGGCTGAGCGGGTCCAGGTTGGACGAGCCCACGGTGGCCCAATGCCCGTCAACCACCGCCACCTTGGCGTGTAAAAAGCTTGTTTCGTATTCGTGGATCTGCACGCCAGCGGCCAGCAAGGCGCCATACACCGGACGCACCGCGTGGTACTGCATGAAGTACTCGTACTTGCCCTGAAGAAGCAGCGTGACCCGCACGCCCCGCCGGGCGGCGGCCATCAGCGCTCGCCGCAAGGCGCCGCCGGGCAAGAAATAAGCGTTGGCGATGATGACTTCATGCCGGGCACCGCCGATGGCTTTGCGGTAGGCGCGCTCGATGCTGCGCCGGTTGCGCAGGTTGTCCCGCAACACCAGCGTGGCCACGACACCGGACAAATTTCCCGATGAAGCGCGCCCGGAAACCGCCCCAGAAGCCGCGAACGACGGGGCAGCTGCCGCAGCGCGCAGCGGCGGCGTGCCGGTTCGTCCGCCGTAGCCGGCTGCCTTGAACTTTTCCCAGGCTGCCGCCAGGTGATTTTGCCGGGCACTGTAACCAGCCTGCACGCGCCACCAGAGCAGTGCAGTGGCTTCGGCCACTTCTAGCGCGAACAGCCCGGTGCCCTGCACAGCAAAGTCAAACCTCGGCGCGGTCAGTGCGCCGTAGCTGGGGTCATACCAGTCGTCAAGCACGTTGATGCCGCCGCAAAAAGCCAGTTGTTCATCGACCACGCACAGCTTTCGGTGCAAACGCCGCCACCGGTTGGGCACCAGCAGGCCCAGGTGCCGGCCGAGAGCGCCAAAAGGACCGAGCCCGGCACCCAGCGGCGAGTACACACACCATTGCACCCCGGCCGTGCGAAAACATGCCTCCCACTCTGCGGGCAGCGGATCGGTGCCGATGCCATCGACCATCACGCGCACCACAACCCCGCGCTCGGCGGCGCGAACCAAGGCTTCAGCCACGCGCTGGCTGGCGCCATGGAAGTCAAAGATGTAGGTTTCCAGGTGAATGAGCTTGCTTGCCTGGTCAAACGCTGTTGTCAGCGCTGCAAAAAGAGCTTGCCCGCCTTCGATCAGCCCCAGTGCTTCGGTTCTGGGCAGATGTTTCACGCGCTACTGACCGTCATGACAACTCACCAGCAGCGTTGAAAGTGGGCAGCTGCAAGATGGCTTCCGCATTGGACGGCGAAAAGCAGGCATCCGCAGCAGTGCGATAAGGCAACCACCGGCTAGCGACGTGTTCGCGAGGGTTCAGGGTCACGACACAGACGGCTGGCACACGAAGGCCAAACACGTGTTCGGTGTTGCGCGTCACGCCGGGGGCATAACGATAGCGCCAGACGGGATAGATGTCGTACACATTGGCCAGGCCCCAGTTCACCAGACGCCCTGAGTCATCTTCGCCAAGCACCGCAATACCGGTTTCCTCGAACACCTCGCGCGCCGCTGTTTGTGCCAGCGGTTCGTCCAGCGCGTCGCGCGAGCCCGTCACGCTTTGCCAGAACCCACGCCGGTCCGAGCGTTCAATCAGCAGCACGTTCAGGTCAGGCGTGTAGATAACCACCAGAACCGATTCGGGGATTTTGTGTGGGGATCGCGCTTTAGAAGCCACTCGTCACCGCATCCAGGGCAGCAGCAACTTCGCTGGCGCGGTGCCGCAGCGACATAACCGGGTGTGACAACAAGCGCGAAGCAACGGGAGCGGCCAGGTGCGGCAAAAGGGCCAGACGCTCGGACTCAATTTCAACAACTGGGCAAAGATTGGGAGGGAGCTTGACCTGTTTGGCGCCAACACGAGACAAGGGCATCACCAACCGGGTTGTCAGCTGACTGATCAAATCGCTTTGGACATCGACGACATAAGGCACAAAATGCTGGGAAGCGGGCTGCGGATTGATGTACACATCAAACTGAGCCATCAAATGCTGTCTTTCCAAGCGACCAGACCGTCGCACCAAACCCCGTGCGCCTGGAAATGCTCGTTGTGCGCCTTAATCCAGTCGCTGTACTCTCGATTGAACGCCAGCTTGCGCTCGGCCATTGCTTTGGGTTGACCAGCAGCGAACAGAGCGTCAAATTGTTCGACAGACAAAATCACCGAGTCGACACGCCCCTCTTTTTCGACAAATACAGGTTCTCGCTTGGCTTGGGAACAGACGAAGCCAAATCGGTTTTTCGCTTCAGTGGCGGTGATATGCATCTCGAACTCCCGTCAAGTACTTTAGCTATTTTAGCTAAAGTAAAAATCTTGCCTCACTATTCCTCAGCAAAAAAATCGGTGTCGATTCGCTTGAGGTGATAAGTCGCGGCGACCGAGACGCCTAGATCGTGTTCAATCATCAGATCGGCCAGTCGCCGCCCATCAATCAACACAATTTTGTAAGAGCGGCTGTTTTTCGCCGCTGCAAGCGCTGCGGGTGTGAAGCTGCTGGTGGTGATGAAAACACCTTTTTGCGCACCTTTGGCGTCCAATGCGCCCTTGAAATCGCGGATTGGCCCCTCCCCAACGCTGCCCTCCCAGCGCTTGGCCTGCAAATAAATCGCATCGAGGCCCAAGCGGTCTTCATTAATGACGCCGTCAATACCGCCGTCACCTGATTTGCCGATGGCTTTGCCAGCTTCTTGCCGACTACCGCCATAACCCATTTTTAACATCAACTGAACAACGAGGCGCTCGAAGAAATAGGGGTCGCATTGCTTGATTTTCTCAATCAGCTCCGTGGCAAGCTCTTGGCGGATTTGCTGCAAGATCGCTGTGATATCTTCTTCTGGTGCCAGAACGTCTAAGCTCTGTGACGTGTCGGGCACGGTAACAGACGCAGCCTCATCCGCAACGGGTGTAGCCGCTCGCCAATGCACATAGCGGCGATTGACCTCATCAATAAACTGTCGAGGATCAAATGGGCTGTCGATAGCTTTGCGGCCCTCTGGCGTCACCGCCCAAACGGCCCGAGTCTTGGTGACATAGCCCGCCTTGACCAGACCGACCGACGAAAACCCAAAAATAGAGCGCCAGCGAATATGGCCTGATGTTTCATAAACCGTCTTTGCCCATTCATCGAACGCCACGCGACGCTCAATCTCCGCCATCAACTCGCTACGGCGAAGCTGCCCCGAGGGGGCCTGCGACAAAGCCGTCAACGCAGCAAGCTACATGTCAGTGATCAACTTATCAGACCTAGACAAGGGCTTCACCATATCGACCTCCTAAAAGAAAAGCGCCTGATCGGCGCTTTTTTTAAAACAGAATTGAAACTTAAATGGGCAGGGGATTGCGCAAACGGATGTGAAGCTCGCGCAACTGCTTTTCGTCCACCGGGCTTGGCGCGTGGGTCAACAGACACTGGGCGCGCTGGGTTTTCGGGAAAGCAATCACGTCGCGAATGGATTCGGCGCCGGTCATCATGGTGACGATGCGGTCCAGGCCGAACGCCAGGCCGCCATGGGGCGGCGCGCCGTACTGCAGAGCGTCCAGCAGGAACCCAAACTTTTCCTGCGCTTCCTCAGGGCTGATTTTCAAAGCGCTGAACACCTTGCTTTGCACATCGGCCTGGTGAATTCGCACCGAGCCACCGCCGAGCTCCCACCCGTTGAGCACCATGTCGTAGGCTTTGGCGATGCACTTGCCCGGGTCCGTGTCCATCCAGTCTTCGTGGCCATCTTTCGGGGCGGTGAAGGGGTGGTGCACCGCGCTCCAGCGGTTGTTGTCTTCGTCGTGTTCAAACATCGGGAAGTCCACCACCCACAGCGGCCTCCAGCCCTTGGTGACCAGATGGGCCTTTTTGCCAAACACGCTGTGTCCGATTTTCAGGCGCAGCGCACCCATGCTGTCGTTAACAATCTTGCCCTTGTCCGCACCGAAGAAAATGATGTCGCCATTTTGTGCGCCCGTGCGGGCCAGGATGTCGGCAATCGCTGCGTCGTGCAGGTTTTTCACGATCGGGCTTTGCAGGCCGTCGCGGCCCTTGGCCACGTCGTTGACCTTGATCCAGGCCAGCCCTTTGGCGCCGTAAATCTTCACGAACTCGGTGTAAGCGTCAATTTCGCCGCGGCTCATTTCCGCACCGCCCGGCACCCGCAAGGCCACCACACGGCCGCCCGGTGTGGTGGCAGGCGTGCTGAACACCTTGAAGTCCACACCGGCCATGACGTCCGTCAGTTCCGTGAACTCCAGATTCACGCGCAGGTCAGGCTTGTCCGAGCCAAAGCGATGCATCGCCTCGGCATAAGTCATCACAGGGAACTCGCCAAGGTCAGTGTTGAGCACGGTCTTGAATATGCCGGTGATCATGCCCTGGAAAATATCGCGAATTTCCTGCTCACCCAAAAACGAGGTCTCGATATCGATCTGCGTGAACTCAGGCTGGCGGTCTGCGCGCAGGTCCTCGTCGCGAAAGCACTTGGTGATCTGGTAGTAACGGTCAAAACCCGACACCATCAGCAACTGCTTGAACAACTGCGGACTTTGCGGCAGCGCAAAAAACTGGCCTTCATTGACGCGGCTGGGCACCAGATAATCGCGCGCGCCTTCAGGCGTGCTTTTAGTCAGCATCGGTGTTTCGATGTCGATGAACCCGTTGGCGTCCAGAAATTTGCGGGTTTCCATCGCCACGCGGTAACGCAGCATCAGGTTGTTCTGCATGTAGGGACGGCGCAAATCAAGCACGCGGTGCGTGAGGCGCGTTGTTTCCGACAGGTTGTCGTCGTCCAGCTGAAACGGTGGCGTCACGCTGGCGTTCAGCACGATCAGCTCGTGGCACAACACCTCGATTTTTCCGCTTTTGAGGTTGTCGTTGGTGGTGCCTTCAGGCCGAGCGCGCACCACGCCTTTGATCTGAACGCAAAACTCATTGCGCACAATTTCAGCGGTCTTGAACATGTCGGCACGGTCCGGGTCGCACACCACCTGGACATAGCCTTCACGGTCACGAAGGTCGATGAAGATCACCCCGCCATGGTCACGCCGGCGATTGACCCAGCCACACAGGCTCACAGTTTCACCCAACTGGGCCTCGGTCACCAGACCGCAATAGTTCGAACGCATTTGAGAAACGATGGCCATAAAACACTTCAACTTTCAGCGCAGCGCGCTACTAACACATGAAAACGGCAGCCCAGCGGAACCTGTCTAAAGCGGCACAACGGGGACCGCTGGCACCGCCACAGGCGTGCCAGCGCGGCTGGCAGGCACCACCACGCCCATTGAGATGACATAGGTCAGCGCCTCGTCGACGCTCATCTTCAGCTCAATGCAGTCAGCTTTTTTGAGCATCACAAAATAGCCACCGGTCGGGTTGGGTGTGGTCGGCACGTAGACGCTCAGGTAGTCACCGGGCAAATGATTGACCACGTCGCCGCCTGGCACGCCGGTTAAAAAACCGATGGTCCAGACACCTTCACGCGGCCACTGCACCAGCAGCGCCTGGCGAAACGCGTTTCCGTTCTCGGAAAACACGGTGTCTGACACCTGTTTGACGCTGGAGTAGATGGATCGGACGATCGGGATGCGGATGAGCAATGCGTTGCCCCACAGCACCAGTTTCTTGCCCAGAAAATTGCTGGTGATGGCGCCCATCAACAAGACAATCGCCAAGGTCAGAAGAACACCGAATCCGGGAATATGAAAGCCAAGCAGGCGGTCTGGGTGCCACGACTGCGGCAAGATCAGCAACGTTTGGTCGAGCGTTGCCACAATCCAGTTCAACACCCCCATGGTGATGGCCAGTGGCACCAGAACCAGCAGGCCCGCCAGAAGCCAGCGGCGAACGGAGGTCATGTCGACGTCTTGGGCTTGGATGCCGAAGCGGGCGCCGGTGACGCGGCAGCTGCGTTGGCAGCAGCAGCCGGTGCGGGCGCTGGTGCAGCCGAAGGCAAATCCCCTGTCTTGGCAACACCGGACGCGACCGCTGTGGCTGGTACGTCGGCAGATTTTGCGGCGGGATCGCCCTGCGCCCCGCCCCTGAAATCAGTCACATACCAGCCCGATCCTTTGAGCTGAAAACCAGCGGCTGTCACCTGCTTTTTGAAAGCCTGCGCACCGCATTGCGGGCACACAGACAAGGGCGCGTCAGACATTTTTTGCAAAACGTCTTTGGCGTGACCGCAGGATTCGCATTTGTAGGCGTAAATGGGCATGACTCTGGTGATCTTCTCGGGTGATTTGCTGCGCAAAAAAGCAGCAATCTGCCCCCTGAAGGGCAGCCTGCGATTATAGGCGGTGCCCTTGGTGCCAGGCTTCGCAGCTCAGAACATCCGCACACGCATCAGCACCTGCATGGCCAACAGGCCCAGCAGAAAACCCACACCGCCGTAAATCAGCCCCTGCAACAGCTTGTTGGTGCGTTTTTGCTCCGCCAGCAAATCCTCGAGCGCGCGCGGGTTGGTTTTGGGTGCGGCCTTGAGATACTGGGCCAGCAAACGCGGCAATTCAGGCAGCAACTTGGCATAGACAGGCGCCTCAGCCTTGAGCTGCGCCAGCAGTTTGGCCGGCCCAACCTGCTCGAGCATCCATTTTTCAAGGAACGGTTTTGCGGTGCTCCACAGATCAAGATCGGGGTCCAGATCACGCCCTAGCCCTTCGATGTTCAGCAGCGTCTTCTGCAACAACACCAGCTGCGGCTGAATCTCAACATGAAAACGGCGGGACGTCTGGAACAGGCGCATCAACACCAGGCCCAATGACAGTTCTTTCAATGGCCGGTCAAAGTAAGGTTCGCAGCAAGCTCGGATGGCCGATTCAAGCTCGTCCACACGGGTTTGCGCTGGAACCCAACCCGACTCGATATGCAGTTCTGCCACGCGTTTGTAGTCTCGTCGGAAGAAAGCAATAAAGTTTTGTGCCAGGTATTCCTTGTCGACTTCCGTGAGCGTGCCGACGATGCCGAAGTCCAGTGAGATGTAGCGGCCGAAGGTTTCGGGCGAAAGGCTGACCTGAATGTTGCCCGGGTGCATGTCGGCATGAAAAAACCCGTCTCGAAACACCTGGGTGAAGAAAATCGTCACGCCATCACGCGCCAGTTTCTTGATGTCCACGCCCGCATCGCGCAGGCGCTGCACCTGGCTGATCGGCACACCTTTCATGCGTTGCATCACCATCACATCGGGCATGCAAAAGTCCCAGTACATCTCGGGAATCATCACCAGATTCAGCCCTTGCATGTTGCGGCGCAATTGGGCGGAGTTGGCGGCCTCGCGCAGGAGATCCAGCTCATCGTGCAGGTATTTGTCGAACTCGGCCACCACTTCCCGGGGCTTGAGCCGCTTGCCGTCCGCTGACGCCTTTTCGACCCAGCCAGCCATCATGCGCATCAAGGCCAGGTCTTTTTCAATGGCTGGGAGCAAATTGGGCCGCAGCACCTTCACGGCCACTTCGCGGCCATCGGGCAGTGTGGCGAAATGAACCTGTGCGATCGATGCGCTGGCGACCGGTACCTGCTCGAACGTCGCAAAAATGCGGTCCAGCGGCCGGCCGAACGCTTTTTCAATGATGGCGACCGCCACCACCGACGCGAACGGGGGAACGCGGTCTTGCAGACGCGCCAGCTCATCGGCGATGTCAGGCGGCAACAGATCACGGCGGGTCGACATGACCTGACCGAACTTGACAAAGATGGGGCCTAGGCCTTCAAGTGCCAGCCGCAGGCGTTCACCGCGCGGCGCCTTCAAATTGCGGCCAAACGCAATCAAGCGCGTGAGCTTGCGGATCCAGGGCTTTTGAAAGCTCGACAAGACCAGCTCGTCCAGACCGAACCGCCACACGGTCCAGATGATGAAAAACCCCCTGAAAAAACGTGTCATGCCACCGGCTTTGACGGGGCAGATGGGGCGCTGGCGACCACCGCAGAAGCACCCGGGGCTGCACTGAACGGCGTTTTCGCCACGAACAGCTTGAGCGCGGAGAACAGCCGACGCGCTGCCCCCGCGACCGCGTGCGCCGGTGCATCGCCAATGATGCGCGACAGGTCTTCTTCGACGTCCCAGCGCAGGTTGTCCGCCAACCAGCCCACTTCAGCCGCCAACTGCACATCACCCTCAATATTCACAGGCGGGGTTTTGCCCGTCATCACCGCCTGAACCACCGATTGCGGGGAATCCATCGGCACTGTGAGCACCAGATCAGGCTTTGCCGCAGCCGGCGCGCGGTCTAAAAGCCCGGCCGGTGTGACGAGCAGATCCAGCGCAAAAACGCCCAGCTTGAGCTTCACAACACGGCCCTTCTGGCGCTGCAATCGTTCCTGAGCCTGCGGCTCCTGCATCAGCACATGGTTAAGGAACAACACCAGCCGCTGCTGCGTCTCGTCAACCACCCAGACGGGCGGCTGAAAACGGGTGGCAAGTGACTCGAAAAATGAAAATGGGGGCGATGTATTCATACGCACCCGATTTTGCAGCAGATCAGAAAGCCTTGATATCGCGTCAGGCGATAAAACAGACTTGCCTAAAAACAGAAGTCAGTCATGCCACGTTGCCGGCGCTGTATCCAATACCAGCAGAGTCGCAGAACCGGCTTTGCCGGGCTGCAGGCGAACAGCCCCCACGGGGGGCAGAGAGTTACACGGAGTGAACGAACGTGGGGGCTATTGCAGTGCTTGCACGCCCGCCACCAGCCAACCGCCGCCACTGCGCGGCTTGGTCATGTTCCACACCTCGCGGAACGGGCTGGCCCCGGCTGAGGCGTCTTCCTTGATCATTCCCGAGAACTCGACGCTGGCCATGTAGCTGTCGCTGAGCTCCTCGATGCCCAGCAGCTGCGCGTTCAGCATCACCACCTCGGTGGTGTTGGTTGCACCGCCCGTGTGCGACTCACGGTCGCTCAGCTGGGTTTTGATCTGCTCGAGCATGTCGTCCGTCATCATGACGCGCAGGGCCTGAATGTCGGAGCGGTCCCAGGCGTCCTGCAGGGTCGTGAAATTGGTTTTGCAAGCGCGCAAAAATCCCTCGGCGTCGAAGTCCGCCGGTACACCCCATGACTGATTGCCCGCCAGACCCGAACCAATCATGGACGCGGTGCCCGGCGCACTGGCCATGCCGCTGCGCTCCCACGGACGCGCCGAGGCGTCGTTGCCGACATTTTCAGGGCGGTAATTGCGCGGCGTCACGGCTGACGACGGCGACGAGGCGTCACCTGCCCCCTGAAACGCAAATGGGGCTGGCGTCCGGTTGGGCGTTGCGGTGTTGCCGCCCTTGAACTTTCGCATGACAAAGCCAATCAGCAGCATCACGCCAACCGCCAGCAGCGCAAACATGATGACCTGGCCAAAAGCGCCACCCAAGCCCAGCGATGAAGCCAGCCAGGCCAGGCCCAGACCTGCAGCCAGGCCGCCCAGCATGGCGCCCCAGGGACGCTTGGGTGCCACGGGCGGCGCCGCAGCGGCTGGCGCGCCGGGACGGGCTGCGGCGGCGGCGTTATTGTTCGCGGGCGCTGCAGGCGCTGCTTCACGCTGCGTCACGTTGGACGACTGCTTGCCCACTGAACGACCGCCGCCCATGCGCTTGGCGTCAGCGTCGGCTGACCCCAAAGCAAGCGTCAGCGCCAGCATGGCGGAAAAAACAATGGACCAGATTTTCATGATGTCTCCTTGACCGGAAAATAAAGCAGGTTGGGCGGCAATGCTGCCAACAACCTGCAGGATGGACCCATTTTTGAAACGTTGTTTTAAGGGTCTTGATCACAATGCCGACAGCGGCATCAGCGTAAACAGCGGGGGCGTTGCCCTGGTTTTAGCATTTGATCCCCACATGCAGGGCAACCACGCCGCCCGCCATGTTGTGAACGTCTACATGCCCGAAGCCGCTTTTTTGCATCATGGCCTTGAGCGTGGACTGGTCGGGGTGCATGCGAATGGATTCCGCCAGATATTGGTAGCTGGAGTCGTCGTTGGCCACCAGCTTGCCCAGCTTCGGCAGCACTTTGAACGAGTACCAGTCGTAAATTTTTGCCAGCGGCTTGGACACCTTTGAAAACTCCAGCACCATCAGCTTGCCACCCGGCTTGATGACGCGATTCATCTCGGCCAGCGCGGCGTCCTTGTGGGTCATATTGCGCAGACCAAAAGCCACCGTGACCAAATCAACGCTGGCGTCGGCAAATGGCAAATGTTCGGCGTCGCACACCAGCGTCGGCAGGTTGACGCCCGCGTCCAGCAGGCGGTTGCGCCCCTCGCGCAGCATGGCCTCGTTGATGTCGGTGTGAAACACCTGGCCGGTGGCGCCCACCTTGGGCGCGAACGCCATCGCCAGGTCACCGGTGCCGCCTGCAATGTCCAGCACGGTCTGGCCTTCCTTAACGTTGGCGACCATCACGGTGTAGGCCTTCCAGACGCGGTGCAGCCCCAGCGACATCAAATCATTCATCACATCGTACTTGGGCGCGACCGAGTCGAACACGCCGCGCACACGGCGCGCCTTGTCTTGCTCGTCAACGGACTCGAAACCGAAATGGGTGCTGCTCATGGTGCGGATACTACTGGGTTGTTTGGTCGATAGGTGGGGGCGACCCCGGGGAAATCCAGGGTATTGATGGTGCCGTGTCAGTGGGTGCTGCAACCGGAGCCGCCAGCCAGGGCCATGGGCGCGTCGCGGTCTGCCCCAGCGGCGCTCAGGCGCTGGGTGTACTCGTCCCACAGCCGCTGTTGCTGTGAGCCCAGCATGTACAAATAGTCCCACGAGAAGATGCCGCTTTCGTGGCCGTCGGTGAACACCGGTTTGACCGCATAGTTGCCAATCGGCTCCAGCGCCTGCAACCCGACTTCGCGCTTGCCGGTTTGCAACACCTCCTGGCCTGGGCCGTGACCCTGAACCTCTGCCGACGGGGAATACACGCGCATCAGCTCAAACGGAATTTTGAACTCAGCGCCGTCCGAAAACGCTACTTCGAGCACACGCGACTGGCTGTGCACCGTCAGAGCCGTGGGAATCGGTGAATTTGCTTGCAAACCAGCCATGAAGTGCCTTTTTTGATGAATTTCAAGAGAAATAAGCCTCTAGTCCAGGTGTTTACTGCCTGGGTAGCTATTTTTTTAATAGCAATTATGAGAGTTTTTGTCGTATGTCGTCATGAACCAGCCGCGTATTCGTTTGAACCTGAGCCATCAGCGCAGCGTTCACCGGGCGAGCCGGCGCCGACCACACCGGCGCCGGAAAGTGACTGTCGCCCGCAAACCGGGCCACCACGTGCCAGTGCAGGTGCGGCACCAGGTTGCCCAACGCGGCCAGGTTGATTTTGGTCGGCTGCAAGCGCGCACGCAGCGCCTGCTCAACTGCCACCACCGCGTTCATGCACACCGCACGCTCACCGGGCGTCAGGTCTGAGAACTCGGCGACATGCGCGTTCCAGATGACGCGGTAAAACGCCGGGAAACCCGGCTCATCCGCTTGAATGACACGCAGCTGCTCGTTGCGAAACACCAGCACACCGCCATCAGCCGTACACAAGGGACAAGCGCTTGGCGTCACACCAGCACGCGCTCAATGCCGCCGTGATTGGCCGCTTCTACATACGTCGGCAGCCACTCTTTACCCAGAATCTGGTTGGCCATCTCGACCACGATGTAGTCCGCTTCCAGCAGGCCGTTTTTCAGGTCCTCGCCGTAGCGGCTCAGGCCTTGCAGGCAACTTGGGCAGCTGGTGAGAATCTTGACATTGCCGGTTGCCGCCACCGCGCCGGTTTTGCGCAGCGCGGCCTCGCCTTTTTGCAGCTCTTCTTCCTTGCGAAAGCGAATTTGCGTCGAAATGTCAGGCCGCGTCACACCCAGCGTGCCGGACTCGCCACAGCAGCGCTCGTTTTGCAGCACGTTGTCGCCCAGCAGCGCCTTGACGGTTTTCATCGGCTCTTGCAGCTTCATCGGACTGTGGCAGGGGTCGTGGTAGAGATAGCCGCCGCCGTCGCCCCCCTCGGGCCGCAGAGTGATGCCCTTTTCCAGCAAATATTCGTGGATGTCGATGATGCGGCAGCCCGGGAAAATCTTGTCGAACTGGTAGCCCTGCAACTGGTCATAGCAGGTGCCGCAGCTCACCACCACGGTTTTGATGTCCAGGTAGTTCAGCGTATTGGCCACGCGGTGAAACAGCACCCGGTTGTCGGTGATGATTTTGTCGGCCTTGTCAAACTGGCCGCTGCCTTTTTGCGGGTAACCGCAGCACAAATAACCGGGTGGCAAAACGGTTTGCACGCCCGCATGCCACAGCATGGCCTGCGTGGCCAAACCGACCTGGCTGAACAAGCGCTCTGACCCGCAGCCGGGGAAGTAAAACACTGCCTCCGTCTCAGCCGTGGTGGCTTTCGGATTGCGAATGATCGGCACGTAGTCTTTGTCTTCAATGTCCAGCAACGCACGCGCGGTTTTTTTAGGCAGCCCGCCCGGCATTTTTTTATTGATGAAGTGAATCACCTGCTCTTTGATGGGTGCTTTACCGGTGGTGGCGGGCGGTGAAGACGTTTGTTTGCGCGCCAGGCGTTTGAACAAATTGTTGGCCAGACGCTGCGCTTTAAAACCCACATCAACCATCGCAGTGCGCATGAGCTTGATGGTTTGCGGATTCGTCGCATTTAAAAACAGCATGGCCGCTGCATTGCCCGGGCGGAAGGTTTTCTGCCCCATTTTGCGCAGCAGGTTGCGCATGTTCATCGAGACTTCGCCAAAGTCAATATCGACCGGGCACGGGCTCAAACACTTGTGGCACACGGTACAGTGGTCGGCCACGTCTTCAAATTCTTGCCAGTGTTTGATGCTCACGCCGCGCCGGGTTTGCTCTTCATACAAAAACGCTTCAACGAGCAGCGAGGTGGCCAAAATCTTGTTGCGCGGACTGTACAGCAGGTTGGCGCGCGGCACGTGGGTGGAGCACACCGGCTTGCACTTGCCGCAGCGCAGGCAGTCTTTGACGCTATCAGCTATCGCGCCAATGTCAGACTGCTGCATGATGAGGGATTCGTGACCCATGAGGCCGAAGCTGGGCGTATACGCATTCGTCAAATCGGCAAGAATAGGTGCATTTGTTGCCTGTAGCCCAATAAATTCGTGCGCAAGCAGCTCTTTATTTCGCAGCAATTTGCCTTTGTTGAAGCGCCCTTCAGGATCAACCCTGGCCTTGTAGTCGGCAAACGGTTTCAGCTCCGCATCGGTCAAAAACTCCAGCTTGGTGATGCCAATGCCGTGTTCGCCAGAAATCACGCCGTCGAGCGAACGCGCCAGCACCATGATGCGTTCAACCGCGTGGCGTGCGGTTTGCAGCATCTCGTAGTCGTCGCTGTTCACGGGCAGGTTGGTATGGACATTGCCGTCACCCGCATGCATGTGCAGCGCAGCCCATACGCGACCTTTGAGCACACGTTTATGAATCGCAACGCATTCGGTAAATATAGGCAAAAATGCGCCGCCCGTAAAGATCGCCTGCAGTGGCGCTTTGAGCTGGGTTTTCCAGCTGGCACGCAGCGTGTGGTCTTGCAACTGCGCAAACAGCGCATCAACGTTTTGCAACCAACCCGCCCACAAAGCGCGCGTCTCAGCCACCAAAGTGCGTGCCTGCGCAACCCGGCCTTCCAGCATCTCAGGTGAAGGCACATCGCTTGCGTCTTCAGCCTTGCCCAGCGGCAGATTGCCTTTGTTCAAAAACGCATCTAGCGCATCACACAGCCTGATTTTGTTGGCCAGGCTCAGTTCAATATTGATGCGCTCAATGCCGTCGGTGTACTCGGCCATGCGCGGTAGCGGGATAACCACGTCTTCGTTGATTTTGAAGGCGTTGGTGTGGCGCGAAATGGCGGCGGTTTTTTTACGGTCCAGCCAGAACTTTTTGCGTGCGTCGGGATTGATGGCAATAAAGCCTTCACCACTGCGGGAGTTGGCAATGCGCACGACTTCACTGGTGGCTCTGGCCACGGCGTCAGCATCGTCGCCTGCAATGTCACCAATCAGTACCATTTTGGGCAAGCCACCGCGCTTGGATTTGGTGGCATAACCCACGGCACGCAAATAGCGGTCGTCCAGGTGCTCCAGACCCGCCAGCAGCACGGGTGAGCCAGCAGCCTCACTGCGCTTTTGCTCGGCAAACATGAAGTCTTTGATTTCAACAATGCTGGGCACCGCGTC